>JACPGM010000006.1 GCA_016188985.1 Lentisphaerota bacterium
GATCTGATTTTTAAAAAGCGGGGAATGCCCGCGGAGTCCCGCGAAGCGCCAGGCTCCGCCGGCCTGCCCGATCTCGGCCAGGGGACCGCGCCCGCGAGCGCCGCCGCCGGGACGTCGGCGGCTACCTTAGGGCATGGGGCGCCCTCCCTGGAGGGCGGACCTCCGGGCTTGCCACGCGTTCAGCGTGGTCCGCCGCATATGGTGGAGGGGCCATCCCGCGAAGCGCCAGGCTCCGCCGGCCTGCCCGATCTCGGCCAGGGAGCGCTACCTGCCCGCCCGCCTGCATCGGCTGAGCCGAAGGCACTGCGGGCAGGCAATGCTACGCATAGCGTTGCAGGCGGGCGCCCAGGCGAGCGGGACAAGCCCACTGCCCCTCTCCAAGCTATGGCCGACGAGATGGAGAGCAGGCTTGCCGTTGCTGAGGCTTCCGCCGCCGCGCTTCGAGCTATGGCGGACAAGATGACGGGTAAGTTTGCCGCGGAGATACCGTCCGAGTCAGTGGCGACAAGGCGGCCAGAGGCCGCTGTCGCAGTTAAAGAGGAAACGCCAGGCAAGTCCCGCGAGGCTCGGGAGAAACCGGCCGAGATCGTGGTTCCGCAGCCGGCGGGAAAAGAAGGGGGAGCCGCCGGCGGCATTGACTATGACTCGCGGGTGGCCCGTATCCATGAAATTGCCAGGCAAATGGGCATTGAGGTGCCCACGGAGCGCACGGAAACATTTGAGCAGGCCCGGCAATGCTTAGAAACGGTTTTCAAGAAAATCCGGCAGCCGAAGCCGGAGCAATATATGCTCTGGCCCATGGTCAAAAGCATAGCCTCCGACCTAAACGGCATCCTGATCGGCGATGGGTCCATTTTAACCATGTTGCACCGCTACCGGGTGGACAAAGACAAGCTGCTCTGGCATAGTCTTTACACCGCGATTCTGACCATGGACCTTGCCCAGGATGAAAAAGAATTGCCCTGTTCGATTTATGAAATGGGCGGCGCGGCGCTGTTGCATGATGTCGGCTTAATGCAGCTCGGCATTAACAGCGACGAGGTGCTTGACGTGGAAAGATCCCCTATATTTTATGATCATATTAAAATTGGGGTTGAACTTTGCCGCAAGCTGGAAGTCCCGCACGGTGTGCTTACCATGATTTCCCAGCATCACGGGCGGCTGGATGGGCACGGCTACCCCAAGGATCTTACGCCGGGAACGTTTGAGCGTTGCAGCCAGATTTTGTCCATTTCCAATATATTTGAGCAGGCCATCCTTAACATTGCCACGGAAAATGCCGGCGGCGCGCTGGAAGACGCCGAGCAAGGGCACCTTACCCAGTGTTTCCGGCAATATCGCAAGGCGTTTGATAGCGAGTTGCTCAAGAAAATGATCGGGTTGATCGGTTTTTATCCGGTCGGCACGATGGTCGAGCTCAATAATCATGCCATCTGTGAAGTGGTCCGGCCGAACGTTGACTTTCCGTTGCGGCCGGTG
This sequence comes from Lentisphaerota bacterium, assembly GCA_016188985.1. Taxonomy (GTDB): domain Bacteria; phylum Verrucomicrobiota; class Kiritimatiellia; order JAAZAB01; family JAAZAB01; genus VSJD01. The sequence goes on from JACPGM010000006.1 coordinate 1,480, forward strand.
GTTAAAGTGGTCGTTGACTCGGGCGGCACCCATCCCCACGAGGAGAAAGTGATTGATCTTAAAGAGGCGCGGATTCTTTCGGTCATTCGCACGCTTGGTCGGCCGGAAGCAAAGCCATAGGCATGGTTCACGGTTCAATGGTTCACGGTTCACAGTTAGACAGTAGACAGTTGACAGTTCGGAGTTCACAGTTAGACAGTAGACAGTTCACGGTTCAGGGGTTAACTGAGTGACGAAATTGTATTTAAAAAAATGAATAGATTCTACGAAGTAGAATCTATAATCCCATGAAAATAAAGCCATTTATTCTAATAGCGCTGTTTGGACTGGCGCTGTTGGCCGGCGGCTGCCAGAGTGTGCCGCGCGACGCGCTGGCCAAGACCAGGGAAAGCGAAATGCAGGCGGAGCTCGATCTGGCGGCAAGCCAGAGCAAGGCAATTCTCCAGGAAATAACCGCGGCCGGCAGAGCGACTTTCCAAATCGGCGATAAAATTGCGATCCAGGTGTGGCTGAAGGATAAAATTTCGCAGTTATCCGGCTACCCGCTGGAACTCACCGTTCCTGAATCCGGCGAAATTTTTCTGCCGCATATCGGTCTGAGCGCCATGGCCGGCAAGGCCGTCGAGGAATTTCAGGCCGAATTGCAAGGCGTTCTGGACAAGATATTGAAGGATGTGACCGTGGTTGTTTCCCGCAAAGGCGAAAGAACGTTTGTGGGGAGGGAGGGCAAAGGCATGCCGGTTGAGCTGCGAAAGTCCTTTGTGGTCATGGGCCACATTTCCCATCCGGGCTTGTATCCCCTGGAACCGGGGGTGCGCGTGCGGGACGCGATTGCCCTGGCCGGGGGCCTGGCGCACTATGCGCATCCCAACATTTACCTGGTGCGCGGCAGCCGCGAAAAGCCCGAAGTAAAACGGATCAATCTGAAAAAGATATTTTTCGGCACCAGTCTGGAAAATAATGTTCTCCTGGCGGCCAATGACGCAATTTATGTGATGCCGGTTATGCTGTATCGCACCGCCGATTTCATTACGCTCTTGTTGAGTCCGGTGACGGCCGTGCGCGACTCTCTTTATGTCTATGATCGGCTGGCCGAGACTTCGCCTTAGACAGTAGACAGTTTTCAGTTAAATAATTGCCGAAATTGGAAATTAGAAACTGGAAATTGGCCCGGAATCGAAACGAAATCTTTTGCTGTCTAACTGTGAACTGACTACTGTCTAACCGTGAACCGTGAACTGTGAACTATAAACTGTTTAATTAGAGCCATGGCTAGAGAAGAACTGCTATTCAGCGATTATGTGGCCATCATTGTGCGCCGGCGATGGTTTGTCCTGGCCATTATGCTCCTGGTGACCGGCGGCACTTATTGGCGGGTCAGCCAGGAGGCCATGGAATACTTAAGCAAGACCCGCATCAAGATTCAGCGCCAGGTTACCTTTGCCGAGATGTTCGACCAGGTGCTGGCCTCGAGCGGCGATCCGCTCCAAAACTACCGCTTCGAGATTACCAGCACGTTGGTGGCCAGCAATGCCGCGGCCGCTCTGGCCGCGCCGGAGGCGCCGACGTTGGATGAAATCCTGGAATTGCGCAATGCCACGAAGGCAACCATTCTCGAGTTCACCGATATTCTGGAAATATCCACGGTGGGCCCATCGTCGCTGGAATCCCAGCGGCGGGGCCAGGCCGTGGTTCAGGCCTTCATTGTGCTTCATGACAAGATGATGCGGCAAAACGCTCTGGACGTCTATAATTCCATCAGGGAATCCCGGGATGCGATGGTCAAGAGCTTGAAGCAGCGCGAAGCCCAGCTTTTGCAGAGCCTCGGTTCGCGGATCGTGGGCGGCAAGGAAGCCGATGAGTTGATTCCGCTGCGCAAGCGCCTGACCGAGCTGCAAACCAGGTTGCACGAGCTGCGCATCAGCGGCAATTACACCGAGGACTACCCGGAAATCGTTGATTTGAAATCAAAGATTGACCAGTTAAACAGCGACATTGACGAGAAACTCGAAGTCGAATTCGAGCAACGCGCGCAGTTGAGCGAATACGAGCGCGACAAAGTTGTTTTGAACGATATTGACGCTTTCTTTTCCCGCAAGATTGAAGAGGCCCGCATTGCCGCCAACAAGAAAAATGAGATTGTCACCGTCATTGAACCCACCACGGAAGGACAGCCCGTTAAAACGGGCCGAACCAGGAAGACGGTGGCCGGCGGGCTGCTGGGCCTGATGCTGGGAATTATCTTTGCCTTTATCGTGGATAATCTGGATACCTCGATTCGCACGCTCTCCGAGATCGAGGATGTTTTTCATCTGCCGGTCCTGGGGGTGATCCCGCATTTCAGCCATGATGATGTTGTGGTAATGGTCGGCCACCGGCGGTTCCTGGACTTTCTCAAGGCTTCCTTGCCGCTCGGGTCATTGCGGATCTTAGGGCGCGCCTTGTCTACCATAATATTACCCGCGCGTCTCCAGCGGCGCGGCGGGAAAAACCTTAAACCGCCCGAGTTGATTGTGCCGTTTCAACCGCGTTCGCCCGTGACCGAAGCCTTCCGCGCCTTGCGGACTAATATCGAGTTTATGATCAAGAAAGATAACTTCCGGGTGATTCTGATGACCAGCGCCGGCCCGATGGAAGGCAAGAGCACGACCACGGCCAATCTGGCCGTCAGTTTTGCGCAGGCGGGCAAGCGCGTGCTGCTGGTCGGCGCCAACATGCGCCGGCCAACAATGTACCGCATTTTCGGACTCCAGCGCGAAAACGGCCTTTCCGATATCCTGATTGGCGATCTGCCCTGGCGCGAGGCCGTCAAGGATTACCGCGATATTGCCCTGGGCGAGAGCGCCTATGGCGAGTTGGCCAGTGTTGCCGGCATGGACAACTTGCATTTTATCACCGCCGGCGGCCGGACCATCCAGCCGGCCGAATACCTGGGCCAGCCGATTTTCGGGGAATTAATCAAAGAATGGGGCGCCGAGTATGACCTGGTGCTTATTGACTCGCCCCCGGTGCTGCCGGTGCCCGACAGCGTCATTGCCGCCCAGGTGGTCGCACACACTATTCTGGTTTTCCAGATCGGCGTGGCCGACCGCGAATCGGTGCGGCGGGCAATCAACTTTTTGAAGAATGCCGGCACGACCATAGACGGGCTTGTGATCAACGACCTGCGCGCGACCTGGATGAAGACCGCCGACTTCTATCATTACCGCACTTATTACGGTAAGAAGGAATGAACGGCAACCGTTCAGGTTCCAAGTTCACGGTTCACAGTTGAACAGTTAGACAGTTTACAGTTCACAGTTAAGTGAATGCAGAAATTGGCCTGCCCGTAGACGGCGCGGACGGCCTGCCCGAGCTCGGCCAGGGAGCCGCGCCCTCCCTGGGATACATTATATGGAGGGCGGACCTCCGGGCTTGCCACGCTTTCGGCGTGGTCCGCCGCTTCGGCTAATTCAGATATTCCGTCAACTGTGAACCGTGAACCATGAACTCTGAACTGTGAATTGTTTACTGTCTACTGTCTAACTGTTTACTGTAAACTGCTTACTGTCTGCGTTCTAACCGCTTCTCCCGACGCCCATGGGCAATAAAATCCTGTTTGTAATCGTCGCCGCACTTGGCGTCTATTTAGTCATGCACGGCATCGGCCGGCTCCCGACTTTGGGTCTGTTGGGGGTCATCGTGTTTTTTGCGGCCTTGGCTATATCGTTTGTGCGCGGCACCGCTGCGCTCTATATCATCATTTTTGCTATGCTCTTCAGCCCCGAGGTTTGGACACCCCTGGCGACGGGCCGGACGGCGGGCGCTGAGGGCGCCGCCGGCGCCGGAACTATTATCGTGCGGCTGGAGGATCTCATTTTGATCGCGGTGGGCTGCGGCTGGCTGCTGCGCACGGCTTACCAGAAGCGGCAGTTCGGCATCATGAGCACCCCGGTGAATCCGGCCATCTGGTTTTACATTGCGACCTTTGTTGTGGCGACCATGCTGGGCGTTCTGGGCGGCACGGTGCGTCTGGAAGCCGGCATAGTCCACAACCTGAAATTCTGCGAATATTTTTTTCTGTTCTTCATGATCCTGGCGCATGTGCGTAAAAAGGAGATTATCGGCAAAATGCTGGCGGCCATGCTGGTGGCGTTCTTCGTGGCCATGCTTTATGCCTATACCCAGATGGAATGGAGCGGCGCCAAGCGGCTCGTGGCGCCGTATGATGATGAACCCAACACCTTTGGCGGTTATATTGTTTTGCTCATGTGCCTGGCCGCGGGCATCGCCCTGACCGACCAGCGCCCCCGGGTGCGTGTGCCGTTGGTTCTCTTGTTGCTTCTGGCCTTGCCGCCCCTGTTGTTCACCCTGTCGCGGGCGGGTTACACGGCCTTCATTGCCGGCGTCCTGGCCTTTCTGGCGTTGAGTCAACAGCGCATTATTATCGGCGCTTTGACGATCGGGTTGGTGGCGGCGCTGGTGATGTCGGTCGCGCTGCTGCCGGCGAGCGTGCAGCAGCGCATCGCCGGAACCTTCCGAACGGAAACGCAATTTAAGGCGCAAATGGCCAACCTAAGTCCTGAGGCTAAACGTTTGGTCGAGGCCGCGCGGATTGGGTCCGCGGAAGACTATTATGCGCGCGTCGCCGGCATTGAGTTGGATTCTTCGACCGCGGCCAGGATTTTCTCCTACCAGATTGCGCTCAAAGCGTGGGAGGAAAACCCTTTTTTGGGCAAGGGTGTTACCGGGACGCACTTTATTGACAGCCAGTATTTCCGGATGCTGGCCGAGACCGGCCTTATCGGGCTGGGCGCCTTCCTTTTCATGATCTGGCGACTGTTGCGCTCCGTCTGGCAGGTCTATGGCCAGTGCCAGGAGCCGTTCTTAAAAGGCGCGGCGCTGGGATTGGTTTGCGGGATAATTGCCACCATGGCGCATGCCATCACGGCCAACAGTTTCATTATCATCCGCATTGCCGAGCCACTCTGGCTGTTGGCCGGCTTGATCCTGCTCGTTCCCCAGCTAAAAGAAACGGGGGAAACAACCGCGAGCGCCGAGCTTTACAGTTCATAGTTCACAGTTCACGGTTCACAGTTAAGTGAATGCCGAAATTGGCCCTTCCTGAGATGCATTGTATGGAGGGCGGACCTCCGGGCTTGCCACGCTTTCGGCGTGGTCCGCCGCTTCGGCCCAGCCGATGCAGACAGGTGGGGAGGCTAATTCCAATGTTCCGTCAACTCTGAACCGTGAACTGTGAACTGTCTAACTGTCTACTGTCTTACTGCCTACTGTTTCCCCGGCCGGCTTGCGTGCCACCGCCAGGATGGCCATGCAGGCTTGGTTACCGGTCAGCTTTGAAAAAAGGGAAGAGATATGCTCGACAACTCGCCAGCGCGGATCTACCTGGGCGAAGTCGGCGCCGATCGCGACGACCTGAAAGCCGCATTTTTCCAGCAGGAGTTTCAAGGTGGTGGCGGAAAAATGATAGAGGTGCGGCTCTTTGGCCCCGGCGGTATAGATTGGAAAATAATGCCCTTTGACCAGCCGATAAAAACCCTGCTCGATGATGTTATTAACATTGGGCACCGCGACAATCAGGCGACCGTCAGGCTTGAGCAATTGTCCGGCCTTTTGCAAGCTGCTGTCCGGGAAGGGCAAATGCTCCAGCGTGTGCCAGAAGGTAATAATGTCGAAGGTCTTCGGCGACCAGTCGGCTTCTTCCAGGGTTGTTTGTTGGATATTTAACCCAAACTCTTTTTTGGCGTAGGCCGCGGCGAATTCGGAAATCTCCACGCCGGCGACACAAAAGCCCGCTTGCCGGGCGCAATGCAGAAACAGTCCCTCCCCGCAGCCCACATCCAGAAGTTTGCCGCAAGGCCGCAGACTTTTAACAATCGCCAGCCGGCGCTCCCACAGCTTTTCCCGTCGGCGGCGTTGGGCCGGCCGCAGCCAGGGTTGATAATATTCGGCGCCGTAGCGCGCGGATAGTTCCCGCGGCTCGGGCTGGGGATTGGTGAACACAAACTGGCAGTTGTTGCAGATATAGATGTCCTTGCCGTAGACACCATTTCGATAGGGAACAAAATCTGTTCCGCTACAAAGCCGGCATGTTTCTATTGGCCGCATGGCATAGTTCACAGTTGGACAGTAAACAGTTAGTCAGTAGACAGTTATCAGTATTCAGAAAAGAGCTGACGGGTTTCAATTCCTGGTTTAGTCTTTGAGTTTAGCAATCAGGACATGCAACATGGCCTGGATCTCGTCAAGCTGCTTGATCCTTTTCTCAACCATGTCGGGAGGCAGAATCTTTTGGCAGCGCTTGTATCTCCCTTTGGCTTCCCCGGTAGAACCCCTTGACATTCTTAAAAACTGCTTGAATTCTTTCCCGAATTTACGCGCAAAACCCTCTTCCATGTTGGCGCAGATTGAGTCAAGCGTTCGTAATTGATGAGCGCCCAGCCATCTTCCGGCAAGTGTCTTGTAGAATACCGGCAGGTCTTCGCTGAGGAATTCTTCAAAAACGCTTTTTGCCTTCTGATAAACTTTCAAATCCTCAACACTGTGAATTATATTCTTCTGTTCCATAGGCTTTCTCTTACAGTTTACAGTTTACAGTTTACAGTTTTCAGTTTACAGTCTAACTGTCTGCTGTCAAACTGTTTACTGCCTACCGTGAACTGTCTAACTGCCTACTGTCTACTGTGAACTGTCCAACTGTCTACTGTCTAACAGCGCCTGCCGATAAACTTCCTCGGTCGCCCGCGCGTTTTTTTCAATGCTGAAATATTCCTCGGTTCGGCGGCGGGCCATCCGCCCGATTTGGCGGGCTTTCTCCCTGTTGGCAAATAAATCCATCACAGTCCGGGCCATAAGCGCCGGGTTTTTGGGAGGAATCAAAACGCCGGAAACGCCGTCTTCAATAATCTCCGGAACGCCGCCTTCATTCATGGCCACCACCGGGAGGCCCATGGCCATGCCTTCAATAACAACCCTGGCAAACGGCTCGGGCGAGATTGACGAATGCACCAATACATCCATGGCGGCCATCAGCCGGGGAATATCCGAACGCCTTCCCGTAAAGATGACTTTTCCTTTTAACTCCGGCGTTTGGCTCAAGCGTTCCAAATGCGCGCGGCATTCGCCATCCCCCACCACCAGGAACCTGGCGGCCGGGATGCCGGCGAGCACTTCCTGGGCGGCGCGAAGAAAGCATTCGTGGCCTTTCCACGCCAGCAGGTTGCCCACAATCCCGGCCACGGGAGCACAGGAGGGCAGATTTAATTCCCGGCGCATATCGTCACCCCTGATTTGCGGATTGAACGCAAGCAAATCCACGCCATTATGAATCACGGTAACCTTGGCGGGATCGGTTTTGAGCAGCCATTGGAATCTCTGCCGGACGGCTTGGGAGATGGCAATAAGCTGCGCGCACAAACCGACTAAATAGCGGTCATATAATCCCTCGCCCTCAATAACGCGCACATGCCAGACGACCGGAATCCGCAGCGGTTTGGCCGCGAGGCCCGCGTACAGCGCCGCGCGCGAAGTATTGGCATGCACCAGATCCGCGCCCCATTCCACCAGCGCTCTGCGCAGCTTTCTCACGCCCGGCAGGAAGGCCAGCGGGTTTTTCCTGGGAGAGCGCATGGGGAGAATAATGGTTTTTATATCCAGGCGCTCCACGGCGGAGGTTAAATCGCCTTGAGCGGGGCAAACGAGCTTAGCCGCAAACTTATCCCGGGAGAGATGCCGTAAAAGTTCAAGGAGACTGATCTGGCCGCCTCCGGCCAAATTTCCGCTGCCTTCAATATACAATATGCGCGGCAATGGGCGCATGCGCTCCTTTAAAAGTTTTTCGTTTTTCCTCCCGGGGCGGTTATTCCGGGAGAGCAAGCGTCGCGGGGACTGTGCAACGGAAATAAAGTTCCGGAATATTTCAAGCCCGCAGCCCAATTACCTCTTTGAATAACAACTTATCTTCTTGATTGAAATACCCAAAGAGCCGGAGCAAAACGAAATAAAGCAAGGCGCTCAACGCGATCAGCAGAGCCAGGTTGATATTGATGGCCAGGTACGCAACTACTCCCATGATCCCGGCCGCCGCCAGGGCTTTTAAGAGCGGATTCCAGGGAACGTTGAGGCCGAAATTACGGGAAACATAAATCAGGGCCAAAACGCAGAACAGAGCTTCAGAAGTCATGGTGGCGATGGCCGCGCCGGCATAACTATACGGCGGAATGAGCGCAAAATTGAGTCCCACATTGGTCAACACGCAAACGGCAAACAGTTTGTTATTATCATGAATACGGTCCACGGCCGTTAAAAAATAGCTGAGCAGGCTATTGATATAAGAAAAGGCGATAATTGCCATGATCAATTGAAAAGGCAGCACGGAATTGTGAAAGCCGGCGCCGTAGAATAAAAGTATCAGCGGCTTGCCCAGGAGCACGCCGCCTGCCGCCAGGGGCAGCCCCAGGGCCAGCAGGTATTTAAAACACTTCTCGTACACTTTGCGCAGCGTAGCGAGAGAAGTTTTAGCCAGCCTGGCCATGACCGGAAAAACCGCGCTCAAAAATACGGAGGCCATCATGCCCAGCGCTATGTATAATTGATAGCTGGCGCTATACCATCCCACCACCAGTTCGCCTTTCATTCGACCGAGCATTACGGCGTCAATATAATAATAAAACGTGAGCAACAATCCCGTCAGGGCGAAAGGCAGGCTCTCGCGCAATAAGCTCCAGGCAAAGGCGATATCCGGCCGGAAACTCGGCTTGCCAATGTTGCGGAATAAGAAAATCATGTTCAAGCCCAGGTATAAAACGGCCGAGAACAGATAAAGCCAAGCCACGGCCAGCAGCCCGTAGCCCAGGGAAAGGAAGAGGAAACAAAGCAGAACCCGCGCCGCTTTTTCAATAAGCTCGGCCCAAAAAATGTATTGCATCCGCTCAAAGGCTCTGAAAATCGAGCCGCACAGGTTAGCCATTGATTCCAGGATATAGCATAAGCCGACCAGGTAAATGATCGCCCTGGTGTCGGGGGGACATTTTAAAATGTGGGCGCCCATAATCATCAGGCCGAAGGTTAAAAAGGAAAGAAGCGCTTTGATAAAAAATCCATTGCCGAAATATTTAGCCGTATTGGCGCGGTCGCGGGCCACTTCCCGGATTATTAAGAATGACACGCCCAGGTCGGCGAGCATGATAAAGATCTGGACGAAGGCGCCGGCAAAGAAGAATTTGCCAAAACTGTAATCGCCCAGTTTTCTGGCCAGGTAGACAATCAGGACAAAGGAGAGCAAGCGGCCCGCCAGAGCCAGACTGAAAAGCCAAAGCGTATTCCGGGCAACTCTTTTTGCGGTCGTATCCATTTTTTTGCTTACGGCTGCTGCGCCAAGTCTTCGCTTTTCCCGCGGCCGCCACTCAAGGAGCTTTGGTGGCGAGGGCCAGCATGGTCGAGCCTCGCCCTATTTTAGCCATGCAATACGCGAGCGAATAGAAAATCAGATACTCCATGAAGTGCAACGGACCGCCCCAGGCTGGTTTGGTGAAACCGGCGCTGCTCTCGCGCCGCATTGCCTCCATCCACTGCTCCCCGCGGGGATATAATCCCAGGTCCAGCAGACAGTAACGCAGGCTTTCGGAATACTCGCTGACATATTTGATATGGGGAGGAATGCAGCGAAGCTGTTGGAGAGCGAACCCGGAATTTTTCAGCAACAGCCTTAAAGTCGGCGGGGTAAAATGATAAAAATGCAACGGAGCGGTCACTTTGCACCATTTCGATCTGAAAATCCGGGCTTCAAGACTGGCGAAATTTGGCGCCTCGATCACGAGCAATCCCTTCTGGTCCAGCAGCGTGAAGGTCCTTTCCAGCGTCTGCCTGGGATCAGGCAGATGTTCCAGTGCGTGAAAAAGGGTTATGACATCAAAGGCGCCTTCGGGATAATGAGCCTCCTCTAATCTTCCGGCAAAAACATTTAGCCCAAGAACCTCACGCGCATACTTTGCCGGAACGTCGTTGAATTCCACTCCGTAGGTTTGCCAGCCCAGCCCCTGCAGGTATTTTAACAGGGAGCCATCGCCGCAGCCGATATCCAGAATGCGGCCCTGGGTCTTGCGCTTTAAGAGGGGGGCGGCCTTCTTGCGCATCAGCTCCCGCCAGGTAATTCCCCAGGCGGTGGTTTCCTCAATATCAGTAATTCCAGCCCGGGCGCGATCATGATACCAGGGGGGATAATATCCTTTAATCTCTTCCTGATCGGGGCGCGGATTTAAATAGACGAGGCCGCACCTTCGGCATTGCACGATCCGGAAGAGCCTTTGCGCTTTGCTGTTCCGGTCCTTGGCAAGAAATAAAAAAAGCGTGTCATCCACGCCGCAGAGGTTGCAGCAAACATATTCCATTCCACGTCTCCTGCCCAGGCCTGATCTTTTTTGCTATTTGCAGATGCTCGTATAAATATCCATGGTCATTTTTCCAATACGATCCCATCCCCAATGTTCAGCGCGCCGCAGATTGGAAGTCCCCATGGCGTCAAGTTCAGGCCTATGGATGAATGCTTCGTTTAAGCAACGCTCAAGCCCTGAGCCATCGCCGGCATCATAAAGGATGGCTCCCTTTTCATTCACAATCTCAGGCAGGCCGCCCAGCCGGGGCGCAATACAGGCCCGGCCAAAAGACATGGCCAGCACAACACTGGCGGACGTCGTTATGCGCCGGAAAGGGAATACGGCGACATCACAGGCGTTCATATACACCTGAACTTTATCATCCGGAACAACGCCGGAATAAAACCTTATATTCTTGCGGCTTTTTAGCTTGGCTTTGATTTCCGCCTCCAGCAAGGAATCAAAAGGCGCCCCGGCGATCAGCAGTTCACAGTCGGAACGGCCGAACTTGTTGAAGGCCTCAACCAATTCCAGCACCCCTTTGTATCGGCGGATTTTTCCCAGAAACAGAAAAACAAGGCGGGAATCATCTATGCCCAGCTCCTGCCGGGCGGCAGTCCTGCTAATGGAATTGCCATATAAGCCGATAAAGTTGCCATGCGGCACAACAAATATTTTTACGGAATTCGCAATGCGCGCCATCTTGGTCAGCTCATTTTTAGCCCATTCGGAATGGGCAACGATCGCGTTTGCCATCCTGGCGATGCAGACCATGCCGATGCGATGCGGCACGGCATGCCGGTCCTCATGGTCGTTAATATTGTGAACGGTCCACACAATGCGGACCCCGGCCATTTTCACAATCACTACTTGAACCAGGAAAACAACAAGTTTGACAAAGGCCATGATCTCCGTGCCGGTGAGTAAGAACATCTCCAACCAGTGCAAATGTAATAGATCCGCACGCGGGCTTCCCAGTACCGCCGGAAGAAAGAACCAGCCGCAAAGCGGTCTTTCAACAATCGCTCCCGCCGCGTGCAGCGACCGCGCCAATGCAATCGGATAGGGATTATCTTCACCGTATGGTAGAAACACGGACCTTAAGGTCTTGCCACGCATAACTTACCCGTCTGATCGTAATGGTAGCACGGACTGACTTATGTGATTGTTATTCTGGCTTAAACGGCTTATCTTGCATAGAAAAAACATAAGGCGAAGGCGGGAAATGCCGTGAGGTTGTTTCTTGCCCGCTCCTTTCTGGCGCGTAGTGCGCCGTTAGTACGCTCCTGCAAGGGGAGCCGCATTGAATCCGACGCAGGCCTGGCATGAATATTTTAATGCTGGCCGAAGTATCCGCCTGCTGTCTCACGGGTGGGGCGGCCCGTACGCTGCGGGAACAGGCCATTGGCCTCAAGCAAAGAGGGCATAATGTCTGCCTGTTGGTCCGCGCGCCCCTGACCGACGCTAAACCCCAAGCGGTTTTTAACGGCATTCCTGAGTTCCGTTATGCCGTGTATCGCAAATCAGCGCCAGCCTTTGTGCTCTCGTCTATCATCCGATCCGTCGGCGTTTTTGATTCCCTCGTCGTCCGGGGCTTCCCGGTGGAAGTCGGTGTTATCCACCAAGCGCTTGCCGGCTTTGGTCCGTTGTTGTTGCGTCGTTGCCGGGTCCGGGCCTGGATTTACTACTGCCATTCTCTGGCTTACGAAGAGTATCTAACCCGCAATCCGCCACCCAGCGGCCTGGGAAAGCGCTGGCTCTATTGGCTGCATGCCGGGCTGCGTTTTTTTATTGAACACTGGGTCATCCGCCGCTGCGCTACGGTTGTGGTTGAAAGCCGGTTCATGCGCGCGCGGGTGATGGCAAAGCACCGGGTTTCGGCGGAAAGAATCGGCTTGATTCCCGCTGCGGCGGATATTGGCCGTTTCCGACCGGTGGCCGATCGCCTGGCGCGGCGCGCCCAATTGGGCCTGCCACCAGACCGGCCGGCCATATTTACGGTGCGCAACCTCATTCCCCGCATGGGACTGGAGAACCTGATTAAGGCCCTGGCCGAGCCGAAAATAGCCCGCGAGAATCTGCTGCTGCTTATCGGCGGCGAAGGGCCGCTGCGGCCGCATCTGGAGCGCCTGATTCGAACGCTCAAGCTCGAAGCCAAGATTGTCCTTAAAGGTTTTATTCCCGAAGATGAGCTCGCGGCCTATTATCAGTGCGCCGATCTGGTAGTCATGCCTTCCGCGGCCCTCGAAGGCTTTGGGCTGGTTACCGTGGAAGCGCTGGCCTGCGGCACGCCGGTCCTGGGGACGCCGGTAGGGGCCATACCGGAAATTCTATCCCAGATTGATCCGCGCCTTCTTGCAAAAGGAAACGATGCGCGCTCGATTGCGGCCGCGCTGGCAGATATTCTCCTGCTGATCCGGAATAATCCTGTTGAATTGAATCAATTGAGCGCAAAAGGTCTGCGCCAAGTGGCGAATGTCTACAACTGGGGAAAACACAACGAGCAACTCGAAGCGGTCCTTCTTGCTCAAGCCTGACCCGGTGACTACTCAGGTGCCTGTACTCATTCAACCCGAACAGAGTATTCCACCACTGATTATCAGGCCATAGGCAGCCTGCCCGAGCTCGGCCAGGGATCCGCCCGTGGTGGACACCGATGGCACGGATATTAATCAAGTTCCCCATATCAGTGTAATCCGTGCAACCCGCCTGCATCGCTGAGTGAAGCACTGCGGGCAGGTCCGTGGTGAGTAGTTACCTTCTTGCGATCAATTTTCCCGGCGGGCAGTGGCTTTAAGGAGATCTACGGCAACTTGGTAGACTTGTTCCTTGCTGTTCCGGGGATCACCGGCTTGTGCTTCACCGGGCAGGGATTGCTTTACCACCCGAACAAACTCTCCCGGTGGCCGGTAATAGAGCGCGGTGCCTGGCATAATGGCAACCAGCGGGCAACCGACGGCGCCGGCCAGATGCATTATGCCGCCATCGTGGCAGATGGCCAGGCGCGCGCGCGCCAGCAGGGCCGCGGTTTCCGCGATGGTCAGCGCCCCAGTTAGATTGAGAATCTCTTTACGGTTACTGAGGATCGCCTGGCACTCCGGACAGTCCCTTGCGCCGCCAAGAATCACAACCTGGCCATTGATCAAACCGGCAATTTTAGCGGCTACTTCAAGGAGATGCTGCAAACTCAAGCGCGGACGGTTCGGTTTGGCGGTGGATGGATAAATTGCCACCAGCCGGCCGACGTCGGCCACGCCATATTTTTCACGCAGCAGTGTTTCCATGCGGGCTATAGTCCCGACGGTCACCGGCGCAAAGACCGCGGTTGAAACATCCGGCGCCAGGCGGCGGGCCAGCGTTTCGTTTACCTCCAAGTCCGCCATGTTCTCCGGCGGGGACGTCAGCGCTATAACGTTGCGGGGTCGGCAAACGATCGTGAACAGCCGAACCAGCCAGGGGCTTAAGCGCGAAGCGCAGACCATTACTTCCGTTCCGTTGCCGCGGCGGAATTGCCGGCCAAGGCGCCAGAGCCGCGCGTATAGAGCCGGCGCAAGTTTACGGTTGGTATCGACAATTTCAATGCGACTCAGTTCCGCGGCGGCCGAATATAATTCTCGCGCCAGTGGCGATGCGGTTATCAGAATAACCTCCGCTTTGGGAAAGGCCCGTCGGGCAGCCAGCAACACCGGCGAAAATAAAATCACGTCGCCCAAACCACCGGTCGCCACCAATACAATCCGTCCATCATTGACGCTGTCGGCAGAGCGCATTTGTTGCCTAAGGCGGCCTTTGGCCGCAACCCAATTTATTTTTATCGCCTTCTGTTGTCCATCGCAGGGCGAATTTTGTTTTCCGCAGCAGCGGATCCGCTATGGCGGAGAAAAAGGCGGCGGTGATTCCGGCTCATCTGTGCTACTCTGCGAAGTAGCTTCGCTACGTAGCACGAGCGGGTTTCCCGCCCTCGCGCATACACGAGTATGGCGCTTCGCGCGGCGCACCCGCATCTGAGCCGGACTGACCATGCTTTTTCAAATCCCGCTACGCGGGAAGCGAAATTCGCCCTGCACCCATGCCACGCAACCGCGGCGGCTGCGTGGTCTAAGACTTGAACAACTCCCGATTATACCCTTGGCCCACGGCTTGGGAGGCCAAACTTCTCCGTAAAAGTGTGTCATGTTTTAACGGAACGGCCTAACCGCATTCGATTCGGCCGTCCGGCTTAAAGCGGCCTGGCCTGGTTTTGTTTAAGCAAGTCATTTTTCCGTATCCATATGAAATAGGATCCGATGGTGATGCGGTCAAAATCATGCGCCAACATCCGTTGGACCTCGGCGTTGCCCAGTACCGTTTGATACGTCGTGACGCTATTGATCGGCAGGCCGATCACAATGAGCGCCGCTTTACGGGCGTGGGGCAGAAATCGTTCCGCAGTGCGGTAACGACTATCGGCGCCTTCCATAAAACCCCTGACTCCCCAACCCAAATGATGATACAGATCGGCCGTTAACATCATGTCCTGAAGCGGTATGGTTTGTCGGCGTAAGAAGGCCAGCACCGCCTCCGTTTCCCGCTTGTCGCCCCCATAGCAATAATTGGTCATATAGGGGGCTTGAAATTGCAACCACAGCATACCGGTCGCCGATCCCAGATAACACGCCAACAAAAACGCCGCGCGATAGCGCCGGAAGATCATCGCCAATATCCCCAACAGAGCCGCCACGAGCAAATACTTCCAGGCCAACGGCCGCGTGACGGCGTTCCAGATGGGCGCCGCCCCGGCAAGCGCCGCCTCGCGCAACTGATAATACACGGCGTAAATCGGGTCGCCAATCACGCAAAGCTGGATGGCAAGGAAGATCAATGCCCAAGCGCCGGCAAGGACCCAGACGCGGCCAGGAACATTTTGCAGGCCCGCGCGGCCCCAGGCCGCGATGAGCAAAGCGAACAAACTCACAATCGAATAATGATACTTGGGAACGCCATGCGTAACTGCGCCACCCCCCATTGAATACACCGCCAGATTTGCCACGGCGAGCAGGATCAGCAAATAAGGCACGTAAATCCTTTTTTTCCAACAGGCCCATAACGCCGCCAGCGCCATGAGGGCGTACCAGGGCGTGACCCAGGCGACCACGCTGGCCGCATTTTGAGCCAAGCCGGTGATCGTTAGTTCGGCCGAGGATTGTGAGAGCACTTTTTCCGCCAGATGCTTAAACGGCAGGGCAAACCTATCACCATGGTCTTTGCAAAACCAAGCCCAACTCGCCAGGAAAGCAAGCCAGCCCAAGGTCACGCTTATAAAGCGTAGGACCATAGGACGCCCGACCGGGCTCGGCCGACCCAGGTGCCATCGCCGGACGAGCGGTTCGATCAGGTACGCCCCACCTAACAGAATGGCTGAAAACAGGTGCGTCCAGGCCATTAAGGCAATCACAACGGTGCGCCACCACAAGGTGAGGCCGTTCTCTTCCGGTTGCCGCAGTTCACCGGCCACGGCCGCTAAAAAAAATAGAGGCACATAAGTGCTGATCATATCGGGCAGTAAGGAGCCGTGCACCGTGAACGGATTCGCGCAGATAACGGCCCAGGCCAAAACACCCAGCCACCAACCATCCTGTTCATTCACGCGGCGGGCTATGTAAAAGATCAGCAATCCCATGCCCAGCACGCTGAAGACTCCGAGCAGGCGGGCCGCCGCAACGGTTACGCCCAGCCTCGTTAGCAGCTCTCCGTAGGTAAGATACATTAGAGGCGGGTGGTCAAAGGATACCCGCACTAGTCCGCTGTCAGGGAACGTTCCGTGGGCGGCCAGATGTTGATAGATACCGATGGAGATTAACTCATCGCCCATCAATATTTCATCAAGCGCGTGATAGGTCCAGAACAGGTACCACCCGGCGCAAAGGCAAAACAGGGCCGTGGCTAAGGCGGCCTGCCTGGCCGGAAATTCCTGCCGGGCCCGTGCCAGTGGGGCCGCTGACGGGGACCTGACTTGTGAACGCGGCGTCATGGCTTTCTTGTATTGCGGATTGGAACCTATCTAAAAAAATCGTGACTGTTCAGGTCGTCAAGAAATGAAACTACGAAAAACGCGAAAGGCGCGAAAATGGGAAATAGAATTGTATTCAATTTCGCGTATTTTGCGCATTTCGTAGTTCCCGCCACAGGCGGGTCTGCCTAAGGCATGATCCACCTCAGGCGGACTCGTGCTTCGTAGCGAAGGTTTACTTCGCAGAGTAGCATCCGCCAAGGGCGGAAATTGTTTTCTCAGATAGCTGAGTAGTTACAAAAAATCGAGCCCGGTTCCATATTATCTGGCTATGCCGGTTTAATTCTTACGTGCCATGGCCACCAGCGAAGGCGAGATCAAAAAGTTCCCGAAACTTGCAAGATAGAAAAAATAGGCAAAGGCGCCCAGCAGTTTGCTGAAGATCTTCTGCCAACCTGGTATGCGCCGATCGCTTGTGGTTGTCCAGCTTAAAGCTGTGAGCGCAACCTTGATATCGGTAAATCCGATTTCGCGGAACAAGCGCGTGATTGAATTGCGGTCAAATGCCGAGGAATGAATCACGGTCTGCTCCGCCCAGTTGAGCCGCGGGTGCATGCGCCCCAGAAACGTAAAGAACTTATAAGCCGCCAAATGGAATGCGGCGTTGGAAAACCGCACGAGCACTACTCCGCCGGGACGCAGCAAGCGATGGGTTTTCCGCAGCGCTTGGCGCGGACCGGGCAGAAATTCCAGGACGTTCAAAAACGTCACGGCATCAAAATGCTCCTCCGGGCACTCGAACTCCTCAAACGCGCCACAGGTCAAAGTCAAACCAAAATGCCGGCGGGCAAAAGCCGCCTGCGTGGCGGCCGTCTCGACCCCGTGACAGTCCCAGCCGCGCTCGGCGCACAGGCTCAAAAAAAAACCATGCCCGGCGCCCACATCCAGAATGCGGTTGTTGCGGCGAAACGGCTCCAGCAATGCCAGGTATTCCGCGCACGCTTTCCTGCGGCTGGCGATCCAGTCCGCTGACAGGCCGGCGGCCCCTTCGCGCTCGAAATAAAGGCGCAGCGCGGCGGCCTTACGCCGCACATTGCGATAGACCAGGCCGCAGGACCGGCAGCGCACCACACCGCCGGTTTTTCCGCCGGGGATGGGATGCGTTCCAAATAGAAGCTCCGGATTGTCGGCGCCGCATAAACCACAGCAGACATGCTCGTAGAGATCCGGGTCCATTATTTTAATATTATGGTTTTAAACTTGCGCCAGAAATATCTTATGTCCCGGGCGTTTCTGATCAGCATGGCGATTCTAAAGATGCGTTTAAGGTCATAAAACCTTTTTTTCGCGGCTAAACGCAGCCTCGCCAACTCTTCATCAGGAACTCTTGATAGCCGGGCAATGGGACGTCCAAAATGAAAAACTTCCTTCTCATAGAACCTTTGGCGTATTTCCTCTTTTTTATCTCCCAGGGATTCAAACAGCTTGGTTCCCGGAAAAGGCACCGGCGTGGAAAAACTGGCCACGTGCAACCGGGACCTCTGGGCGAACGCAATAGTTTGTTCCATTTCTTCTCTGGTTTCATCGGGCAAGCCCAGCAGGAAGTACCCCCAGGTCCAGACCCCTTTGCCGACCGCTAAATCTATGGCATACTCTACTTTTTTCAGATCCAGACGCTTGTTTATGAGTTGCATCATCCGCGGCGAAGCGGTTTCTATTCCAAAAGCAACCATAAAGGCGCCGGCTTTTTTAATCTTGTCCATTAATTCTTCATCCACCAAGTCAGCTCTTAAACCGCTGGGAAATTGAATGCTTAAATCCAGCTTGCGGGTAATAATCAAATCCAGGATGGCCTTGGCTCTTGGCGCGTCCACGTTAAAAGTATCGTCCTCGATATGAATTTCTCGGACCTTGTATGTTTCATATAGAAGTAGAATCTCGTTAAACACGTGCTGGGGACTGCGGCTTCTGAATTTGTACCCGAAAGATTTACAGCAATAAATGCAGCCGTAAGGACAACCGCGCGAAGTTAAAATCGGCATGAAGCGGTCTCTTTTTTTCACGATCCCGTGCATGTCGGGAAATTTGAAATATTTCTCCAAGTCTAATAAATGATAGGCCGGATAGGGGATGGTATCCAGATCTTCAATGAAATGTCTGGGCTTGTTGGTAACTATATGACCGGACTGGTCTTTAAATACCAGACCGGCAATTGCTTCAAAGCCGGCGCCGCCATTCTTCATGGCCAGGGCCAGTTCGGCCAACGTTTCCTCGCCTTCGCCAATTACGGCAAAATCGACTTCTTTATGGCGGAGAGTGCCAACCGGATCCGCGGTGGGATGGTGTCCGCCGAATACTATCGGAACATGAGGTAACGTAGCTTTGGCGATCCGAGCTATTTCAAACGATGGAAAAGTATTAAAGGATAAGCAATTTATTCCAATAAGATCAGGCGCTTCAGCAATAAGTCGCTGGCGCAATGTATCCGGAGTGAACCCGCCCACGACATAATCAATAATAGAGACTTTGATATTCAAACTTTCCAGCTTGGCGGCTAAATAGGCCAACCCGATCGGCGGATAAATGGTCACTGCTTTTATCAGCGTGACTTTCATAATTAAGCTCCTTTGCCCGTAGGATAACCAACGCGGGCTTTGCCCGCAACCCAAAGAAATTAACCACGGATGGACACTGATAAACACAGATAAATAGGGATCATCCCCGCCAGTATCCGTGTCTATCCGTGTTTATCTGTGGTTTGCATTCTTTTTATTGATCGTGGTTTCTCAGGTATCAGGTACTGATTAATTGCGCGATGTAAAATTAAGGTATATTAGATTGGATGACCGGGTTGCGATCCCGCAAAACCTCTTGCTGGTATCCCACTAAAAGAATTCCGTTTGCATTCCAGCGATCGAAGGGGTGATATCCTATGCGTCGCCATTCCATCGCCATTGTGTCCGGATTATTTACGTGCGAATAGAAAACCCGTATGCGTTGTTCCGCCGTCATGGATTGAACCGTTCTAAATAGCGGACTCATGTTCTTTCTTAATTCCCTAAGATCTGATGAACGGAGGACCCCGGCGATTAGGTTGGTCATGGGGTCCACCCCAGATCATCCAGAAGCCTAATAAGGGCAGGGCCAAAACGCCTGCCCCGTCGTGGGTGTATAAAAATAAGAGGCCGACAAGGATAAATATGACCCCCCAACCCAAGGATGGCCGGGACCGATAACTCTTCCAGAGAATGCCCAGGCAGACAGGCCAGAGTGTCATCAGCATGACATACATTCGCGTTTCCTGCGAATAATGAACGGCCACAGGCGCAAGGGAGGCCAACAGCGCGGAGGTTAGCGCGATAGCGCGGGATCGAAATAAAGACCGGGCAAGCCAATAAGTTGTCGCAATATGGACGCATCCAAAAATCACCGAAAGAAAGCGTGTGGCCCACGCTCCATCGCCTAACAGGCGAAACCACCCTTTGAGAAAGGCGTAATACCCAAATGGATGGAAATCGACCAGGAATGTATCGCTGATTATGGCGCCCAGGGACCGATCAGCCACAAAGAGAATCGAATAAACCTCATCCAGCCATAAGGATTCACGATCGAGATGAATTATCCGGATCATCCATCCCATGAGCACGATTATGAGTAATAAGAGGTAATGGCGTCGGCCATTGGTGCTTCCCCGGCAAAGAAGAACCTTAGCTCGCGGTACGATATTCTTAATGGATATGGACATGCTCATGCCCTTTTGTCCCCGCCCATTGGACGGCCTTTGGACAGCATGGAATCACAACGCTTATCCTGAGTATATATGCGTCTTTGATTAGGAACGCTCTTCAAACAAATTGTCCAATCAAGGGTATCTCCTTGACTGGACTACACTCCATATGTTGTGGTGCACGGCCGCTGTCATTCCGAGCGGAGCGAAGCGGAGTCGAGGAATCTTAAGGGTTGTTAATGCGCATGAGATCCCTCGACAAGCTCGGGATGACAGCAAGCAGAAGGCACTACATTTTGTGGTAACTCCAGTCAAGGAGATAGCCTTATTTGTCCAATTCGATAAGTTGGGAATACGCTTGCTGGCATCCAATATTCCATCTATGGTGGCCTCGGTGCCGCAGAGTAGTAGCATGCCCCATAATGGTTTAGTCACTGTCCTGAGTACCCTAGCAGGCATCGTGATGCTATGAAAATTGGCGTTGACGCCCGCGAGTTCGTCGCGACCGGCAAAACCGGTATCAGCCGCTACCTGGAAAATCTCCTGACGCCTCTGGTTGGTCGGCCGGAATGGGACTTGATTCTCTTTGTTCCGCGGGGCGAGTTTGTTCCGGCGGGGTTGTGCCGGCCGCAGGTTAAGGCGGTGACTTTGCCGCCCTGGCCGACTCTCTTGGTGGATCAGGTCAGTCTGCCCAGTTTGGCCCAGCGTGCGGCCGTAGATGTTTTTTTCAGCCCCTATTACAAGGTTCCTTTAACCGGCCGCTTTCAACGCATTATTACTGTGCACGACATCATGTTTCTGCGGCGAAATGAATTAGCTCCTTGGCGGCGGCATCTCATCGCCATCCAACTGCGAGCTGCCCTTGGCAAGGCTGACGTTATTCTGGTCCCCTCCGACTTTACTGGCTGCGACCTGGTGAACTTCGAGCCTCGCTGCCAAGGCAAGCTCCACCGCTTTAATTTTGATTTGACTGAGCAGTGGTTAAGCCCGCCGAAACCGGACACGGTGGCTAAAATACGGCAGCACTACTCTAATGGCAAACGATTTTTGCTGTATGTGGGCAATTTCCGCCCTCACAAAAATGTTGATCTGCTGGTTCAGGCTTTTGCCGGATTGGTTAAAGCGTGCTTGGCCGCCGACTGGCGTTTGCTTCTAATTGGCGGCGACCAGGAAAACTCTCTACGGATTACTACGTTAATCGCCAAACAGGGCCTGGCCGAGCAGATTCTGGTCTATCCCAATGTCAACGATGGGGACTTGCGGGGACTATATGCCGCCGCTGACTGGTTTATTACTGCCTCAGGCTATGAAGGTTTCGGCTTTCCTCTGCTCGAGGCCATGGCTTGTGGTTGCCCCGTGATCTGCCACCTCAACACGGCGATCCCAGAGATGGTTGGCAAAGCGGCCCTGGAAATATCCAGCCTTACGGTCGAAGGCGTCGGTGCGGCCCTGCACCAAGCCTGCCGGCTGGCGGCCGCCGCTAAAAAGGAATTCGTCGAAAAAGGCTTTCGTCAAGCGTCGCGCTTCGCGCCGGGGACGGCCGCCGCCGGTTTTTCAGCGCTTCTGGCTACGCTGAGGGGATAGTTGCCGCACGCCTTCCGACCGCTCCCAAGCGGCTCACCGCCGGAGCAAGCCCGTGAAGGTGTAGGTATTAGGCTCGCCGTAAAGTTCAACCAGGAATTGATACAGTTCGGGTTGCACTTCACGGATCAAATCGGCGCCGCTCATCCGCAAGCGCCCCCGGTTCTGCCGCAGGTTGGCGCGGATGACATCCAGGGCTGCTCCCGTATAACCATTCCCTTCATCTTCGTCCTCGCCTATTTGCGCCGAGTCAAACATATTGGCAAAGGGCACCGGGCAGAAATAAATTCCCGTGGCCTCGGCCCAATACTCCATCCAACTGATCGTAGAATATCGCGTCAGCGCCAGTCCATTCGCCATTGCCTCGTTGTACAGGTCCCTTGCCCACTCTCTACATTCCGGAAAAAACTGCCGCAGCCTGGGCCACCCCTGAAAAACATGCCCCAGTTCGTGGTGAATGATGAACTGCTCGTAAAGCGGAATAGCGTATAGCGGAATGGTCTTGAGACCGTCATAGTTGTAGTCGTCATATTGATCAGGATACCAGAGTTGAATCGGCGTCAAGGCGGTCACTACCGTTAGATCGAAAAAGTCCGCATCGCCGACCCCCTTGCTGCCCAAGCCCTCCCCGAATTGAAGGATAGTTGCGTGACAATCATAGGAAAGCAAATCTTCTTGCAACGGCCCGCCAAAAGGGCTGTTGACCAGCACCTCGGCGATGGCAAACGAAAGGAAATCGGTGAAGTATTCGTCCAGACGCGGATTCTCGAACGTCGAGCGCGTATAATAACCTGCTTTCAATTCCTCGGCGCACTGAACCACGGCCGCGTAATTAGGAATGTCGTAAGGAAACATCCATTGCATCAGCCGTGCTTCATCGAAGCGGCTCGCCGGTTTGCCGGCCTGGGCTGCTCCGAGCATGCCGGCCATTGCCAATGCCGCCAGCGTCAGAAATATCCCGCGGCGCCGTGAATAGCGACCGTATACAAGCAGAGCCTGGAAACAATGAGACCCAAAATATTCTCTCGTTTGCATGGCAATTTCCTCCGGGGTTTATGCAAAACCTTTGCGGTTATACTTGCCATGATAAGCATAAATCGTGCCAATCTGCCGGTGAGTGTAAAAAAAGAAGCCAGTGAAGCGTTTTTTTGCCGTTTTTCCCCGGTTCAGGCGGAAACCACCGCGGCCGAACTCGCAGTTTTAATAATGTGGTTCAGGCTGAACGCAGAGGGCGGCCCGCAAGCGTGGCGGAACGAATGGCCGCGGGATCGCCGGTAACAACACGCAGGGCGTTCCCTTCAATTTCCAGCTCGATAAATTCTATACGGGCGGCCAATTCGATAGCAAGGTATTCTGCTTTAAAGCGCGTAGCGCGCGCCAGGGCCACCATCTGCGGCCGGCCGCGCTCATCGCGCCGAAGCACTGCCAGCTCGGCGTCAGTCTCGACCTCCCATTCGCGCTGCGCCACGAAGCCATCGCGCGTGGGCGCGTCCGTGTCAAGCGTGAGTAACAGGTCACGGCGTCCGTCGGCCAAGGTAGCCTCGATGGCCGCATGCCTGTCATCCAGCGCTGCGCCATCGGCGGCGTGCAAAGCCAGACGGCGGATGCCGGCCAGCACGCGTTGATTCGCGTAGGGTTCCAGCACGCCGACGAAGGTCGTTGCCAGCGGCTCGTGTTCGGCGCGGTGGTGAACCAGGACGCGCGGGAACCAGCGTTCTTCGGTCGCATTGTAATGGCCGGCTATGGCCCAGGCCTCGCAGGTTGAGACTTCCGCGCCGGTAGTGAAGTCCGTATAACGCAGATGGATGTCTGCGCCGGGCGGTAGGTACCGAAAGATATCTTCCATAGCCCAATCCGTGCTCCACCCGGGTGCCGGCGCGGAATCCACCTGGAAATTGCGCATGGTGGATAGTTGGCCGTAACTGGGGGCTGGCGCCAGACGCAGACCGGAGACCACCAGCGTGCCGCAGGCGCCATGAACGAATTTGACATGATCGCGGCCGCCCTGCACGCGAAAGACGTCGAGCGCATAGGAGTCTTCCGGTGAAACGTCAACGCGCACAACGGTGCGCTCGAAACGGGCGGGAGCAAGCGCCAGCGCGCGCAAAGCGCGCACGCCATCCGGCGTATTATCAACGGATTGGATGATTTGGCCATCCACCTCGTGGCGCAGTGTGTCGCCCACGCACTCGCAGGCGATTTGGTGCGCGGCGTCTGGCCGGATGCGGTCGCCGGTTTGGCCGGCCTTCAAGCCGTGCACAAGTATTTTTGAGCCGCGGTTATTGTCGGACCCGAAACCAAAAAAAACGCCGGTGGCCCATACCGCCGAGCGCTGGAAGGCGTTGGGATCAGTCTTATCGTCGCCATCGTGGTCGCCCCAATCGGGCGCCTGCGCCAGCAGGAAGGCGCTCAAGTCGCAAGGCTGAGCGGTGGCGGCACGACCCTCAAACTCCAAGCGCACGTCGCCGCCAAAGCAACGATTGAGAACCAGCACGCCCTGGCCGATGAGCCAACCGTCTTCGATACGCCACTGGCCCTCGGCAACGCGCCAATCAGCGCCGAGCGCCTCGCGCTGAAAATGATCTTCGAAGGCCAGCCGCCACATGGGCGGCGGAATCTCGGGATGCTGGACCAGGACGCGGACGGCGCGCACGCGCCCGGGCGCGTGCAGATAGAGTCCGATTGCCCCATAGCCCGGTGCGCGGCACTTGGCCGGCGTGTGGAGCCAGCCATCGAGCAGCGCCTCGGGGCAGGCGGCGCTGATAGCTGCCACGGAATGTCCGTCGGCCCATAAGCGGCAGGCGCCCTGCAGCCGCGGGCCCCAGCCGGGACGCATGGCGTTATCCACCACCACCGTATTATGCGCCGCCGGCTGGAGATACCAATGTACGCGCTCGCGATCGGCAACTTGCAGCGGCGGATAGCCGAGGTCCGGCATCAAATCGAGGCCCTTGGCGAATAAACCCAGATTGAGCGGGTCGGTGTGGCCATGCGTGCCGCCGCTGCCGTAATGCAACCAGAAGGCGTGTTCGCGCGCGCCCTGCCCGGAGCGTAAAATGGCAAGGTTCCAGATTGGTTTATTGACATTGCCCGCCTCGCCCGGCGTGCGGGGCAGGCGCGCGGCAAAGGCGCGCCGGAATGCTTCCGGATCCGGATGAAAAAAGTCGTAAGGCAAGTCTTTGGTTCTGCCGCCGCCGGCCTGGAGGAGCACGTGGCTATAGTCGTCGCCGGTCAGTTCGCTGAGCCGCCACAGGAACGAGAACATTGACGGCGTCAGAACGTCGCATACCGGCTGCGTGCTCTTCACGCTGGTGGCCGAGCCCTCGGGCAAACTCTCGTCGGGACCCCGGCGGAAAACGACGCCGGCATAGTTGGTTACTTTGCCGCAAAACCATCCAGTGTCGCCCACGCGCGGGTAAAACTGCCGATCCATGCACCATGTGTCGAGGTGGAATCGCCACGTCTGGCGCAAGGCGGGATGGCGCCGGAGCAGGTCGGCCAGACTACCCGGCTCAATCATTTCCAACAGCGCGAGAAATTGGGCCAGGCTTTGAATGACGTAGGCGGAATAGCCCGCCAGCCCCTTCTCGCCGGTCAACCCATCCACCGCGGTGCCGCGCGCGACCATCTCATCGGCCATACGCAGCACGGTCGCGCGGTTGCCTGGCCAGTCGAGCGCGGCATGCAGCACGGCCAGGGCGATTTCGCGTCGCGGGTAATTCGAGTAGATTTTGCGCGGGTTTTGGAGCGGATCGCGCAAGAGGCCGTCTTCGATATTACGGCAGATATCAGCCGGCGTCGCTTTGCTGCGCGCCAGGCTGAATGCCCGGCGTTGTCCTTCAAGGAAGTCGGCCAGCTCCTGATCGTGGAGCAAGGCCGGGCGGATGACGGCATAGGCCAAAGCCATTTGACGCGTCTCCTCGCAGGCATCGTGCCAGGTGGAGACGTAGCCCTCCGTCCGATAGATCTCGTGTACCCATGCCTGGCGGATATGATCGAAGCTTGGGTAAAGATCGGCCACGCGGTCGAGCAATACGGCCGCCTTATGAGCATAGGCCTTCTCGCCGCTAATGGCATAGGCGTTGGCCAGGCAGCGGATGCCGCCTAACACCAGATGTTTCCATTGCCCGTAGATCAAGTAGGTTCCGATGAACCGCCAGCGCTTGCCGCTCTCAACATAGCCTTCGCCATCATCCACGCAAAAGCGATGGAGCGGGTCGGCCGGATCGGGATGCTCGGCGTTGAACAGCAACTCGCGTTTGGCCAGAGCGGGGCTGAAAACGCCCTGCGCATCGAGGCCGGACTGATAGAAGGCATAAAAATCGTTTTTGGGAAAAGTTTCCTGGCAGTGCGGACAGAGGACCTTCCAAGGTTGCGTAAGACCGTTGATAATCCAGTTATACAAGGGCACAGGCCCTTTGCAGGCGGGACAATGGCCGCTCGTCCAGACGTTCCACGAGCGGGTCAAGGTTGGTCCATACATCAGGCTCCAGAGCTCCTCGTCAGCGCGTGCCAGCCAGGGCTGGGCGTCCGCGATCGCCAGGGTGGCCATGCGCGCGCACCAGGGATCGCGTTGCACATTGCGCCGCAAGGTTTCGAGCAGGGTAGGGGTAAAAAGCATAATATCTTTCTAAGGTGGGCTGTTGCCCACAACCCAGAATCAACCACGGATTACACGGATTTCACGGATGGTAAGACCGTTGACGGCCGCGCCTACTCCGCCGTAGTAAAGCCCTTGGCTACGAAGGCTGGACCGGCGGCCGTCAACGGTCAGTGTTATCAGTGCTATCCGTGGTTCCCTCCTGCGCGGGTCCGCTTCAGGCGGAAAAAATCTTTTTTTTGTTTTTTATCGCGGTACCTGATGGATCAGGTACTAATACTGGCACATCACGCGCGGCAAGGGATCGGTCTGGCTATGGACGGCTTCGATCAGTGTTGCCAGCAGGTCGTCCCGCAAAGCGCGCCGCGCGGGATCGTCAAACAGATCGCGCCGTTCGTCGGGATCTTGCGCCAGATCAAAAAGATGGCCGGTCCGATCACGCGGGTAATAATTCAGCTTCGCGCCCGCCGTCCGCAGCGTCCAGCAATCCACAAAAGGGCCCCAGAGCGCCCGGTAGCTTTCCGTATAGGTCCAAGGGCGGCCAATCTGTTCCGACCTTGCCAGCGCGAGCGCCAGGTCATTACCCTGCATGCCGGCAGCCGGCGGCATGCCGGCCAGGCCGAGAATCGTCGGGGCGAGATCAATCGTCTGCGTCAGCCCGGTCAGGCGGCGTCCGGCCGGCAGTTGCCCGCGCCAACTGACAAAGCCGGGCGCGCGCAACAAGCAGTCATAATGGAAAGCGCCCTTGCGGAACAAGCCGTAATCGCCCAGAAATTCACCGTGATCCGCCGTGAACACAAAGAGCGTCCGCTCCAGATCTCCCGTTGCGGTGATGGCGGCGATCAGATGGCCTAAGGCGCGATCAATCATCGCGATCATGGCGTAATAGCAGGCGATCACCGCGCGGGTGTTTTCGGGCGTCACACCGCTGAAATCCGGCCATCTTTCGCGGAGCGACGCCGGCCAGCGCAACGCGCCCGTATCGGCGTAACGGGGCAGCGGCATGGCGTCCGGCGGAAAAAGTCGGAACAGTTCCTCGGGTGGCGCGAACGGCGGATGCGGATCGGTGAACGAGACGTGAAGAAAACATGGACCCTCGGCATGGCGCGCGCTGAAAAAATCCGCCGCCGATTGCGCGATAAATATCGAGGGATGCAGATCAGGCGGGAGTATGGTGGGGCCGACGTCCGGCAACCCGTGCGCGGCTTCAGCGCACAGACGGCGCCAACCCGGCCAAGGCGCCCATGGCCGCTCAGGCAGGCGCGCCGCCAGCGACGCGTCGCGCGCGCGCAGCCAATCGCGGTATTCACCCCAAAGCAGATCTTCATGGCCCACCACATGCTGAAAACCATAATTACGCTTGCACGGGTCGTCCGGCATCGGCGGCAGGCCGGCGGCTTCGAGAAACACTCGCGCGTCGCTGATCGTGCGGTCGCTGCCCAGGGTTTTCAAGGTATATTCCTGAGGGGTCAGGTGTAGTTTGCCGAACAGGCCGGTCCGATAGTCGGCGTGCTGAAGGATTTCCGCCAGCGTAACCTCGCGCGGGTCCAGCAACGGACTGCCGCCGCCCATGCGCGCGGTGCGCGGATAACGGCCGGTTAGGAGGCTGGCGCGACTCGACATGCAGACGGGGGCTTGTACGAACAGGTTCTCGAACACCGTGCCGGCGCGCGCCAGCGCGTCCAGGTTGGGCGTGCGCGCCAGGCGGTTGCCCATGAAGCCTAAGGCATCCGTGCGCAACTGATCGCACAGAATGAGAACAATATGCGGCAGATTTTTTGGCGCCGTCATTGGGAGCCTGCCACGCGCCCGGCGGCGATCTGCGCCCGCGCGAGTGGTCGGTGGCCTGCCAAGAATGTGGACAGGTTTATTTAGATCGTAACTGTTCGGGTCGTCGAGAAATGCAACTACGAAACACGCGAAAGGCACGAAAATGGTAATGGAAATTGCACCCAAGTTTCGCGTATTTTGCGCATTTCGTAGTTAATTGTGTTCTCAGATAGCTGAGTAGTTACTTTAGATCCAGAATTGACGATCCAGGGTTCGGTACTGGATGGCCTCGGCAATATGTTCGCTTTCGATTTGATCTATAACAGGATTGAAGGTCCTTATGAATATCAGCGCCATGTTTCAATAATATGGCAAAGTTATTTGTTTGATTGCATACTCTCTGTATCCAACATGTTGGTGCATATTTTCATCGTTTGCCGTTCCAGGGGAACCTGTATTGGCTTTCACTATGCGACCAGAAACCACTAAAACTGTTTAGGTCTGGTGAGAATTCCATGGATAAATTTCCACCACCAAATTGATCTTGCCATTTACAGACGACAGTTCTGTCGTTGAGCAATCTGAACTCTGTGAGTTCGCCCTTGACCAATCCGTCTTGATCTCTGAATTCGTATGATCCTGTCAATGCAGTTCCATCTTGGCACAGAATTGTTTTTCCTGGACAAGATTGGATGCCACTAAATACGATGCTTGTGTAACTGCCGGCCAGGTCAAACAGCGATATGTTTGTTTGTGTTTGAACTGCATTGTTCTGATGATAACGGACTTCGCTGGGTTCAGCGTCTTTTGACTTTATCAAGGCGTTTGTGCTTGCTTCAGGATTAAGATTCAAAATCCAAGTACCGACACTATTCGCAACGGCCAGTTTTTGACCGTTATCAAACGCATGCAATAAGGTAAAGTCATCGAATGAATGTCCTGAAGACGTTTTAATCGGGGGCAATAATTCTAGCGTGCCATTGGAAAGTACACGGCTGAATGGCTTAACAAACCAAACGCTACCATGGATTATTATTTCAGGGCAGGCCCATTGTGCTATGCGACTGGTATAAACGGTGGAGCTATCTTCTTTAACGACGCCTAACTTTAAATCTTCCGGATCGATAGGGTATTGCAAGAAGCCAGCCTCTTTAGAATTCGCCCGTGCAGGATCACCAACGCCGAATTTACTGCCCGTCACTCGCGCTACCCGCGCAGTATCCGTGCGAAGGTCATACTCCAAGGACCAGTCACGTGTTATAATGAGGAAATGTTCCTCATCTATAGGTTGAGTCCAGCTTTTCTGGCCCCACAGTCCGGGTATTTTTTTCATAACCTGAGTTTTAATATCCATTTGCCAAAGGCCGGAGGCTTCTACCATGAAAACAATGCGCCCTCTGTTTGAATCGGGAATAATATAATCAATGTCAAATCGCGTGACTTTATCTAATGGTGTTTCACTTTGACGTCTACGATTGGTTGCGATTGTATTTATTTGGCGATTGCTTAAATCGCAGGCTATCAGGAAGGAGGTGTTATCGTCTTTTGCATCACCGGTGTTGGGAGATTGATTAAGGCCGATATAAAGAACATTGCCGAGAATGCCAATAGAGTTGACCCATCGCGCCGGCAAACCGGTTTCTTCTGTAAGTCGCCATGGTGGACTTCCATCCAGCGGAATAACCACAATTCCATTATTATGTGTGCCGATACAATAATAATTCGCATTAGCACAGGCAGAACTTATTGTTTTTAATTGCCAATTCCTTGGCATGGATCCAATGATTTGTGGCGCACCGCCTGTTAAAGGGATTCGCATTACTTGAAGAAAGCGCTCGTTTTTTTGATCTGCAAGTGCAATTACATCTTTGCCAAGAATAACGCAAGATATCAGACTGCCTTTACCGTCAAGATCGAGCAGAGCTGTTTCTTTATTCCATAATTTAACATTAGCGACTCTATTGGTTGCAAAAGGTGTAAATTGCGTCAATTGACTTTGCAGAAATGAAGGGGGTGTCATGCTTTGTTGATTATAAAAATCGGTTGTCCTTATACAAAGATTATAAAGTTTGGAACCGAACTTCGAGAGGTTTTCTTTTTGGAAACGAAACCGATAAAGAATGTCTTCAATAACATCATTCCGATCGAGCATGAATTGCCATAGTTCGATATAATAAGCACCACAATGGTTTTCGTTAGCCGCGCGTATTAAGTCAAACCACGCGTAATATGCTCTTTTACGGCGTTGAAGGCCGGGTTCGTCTTCGCTATCTTCAGTAATAAGCCGCTGTATAAGTTGCTGAATATCAATAATATGCCGCGCCGTAGATTCGTTTGGCTTTTTGGCAAGGTTTATTTCCTGGTGCAGTTGTCCAATCTTGGCATATATGCGCACAATAGATTCAGGGTGTTGCTGCATTGCGCTATAAAGCGATTGATTTGTATGTGGCAAAGCGATTAGTTCCCAAAGCACGCTGTTGCCAATTGTAGAAGCACAGGTGTTAATACATTGCATTGTATCGCCGGGGCTGGCAATAAAAGGGCCATCCAATTCGGTTCCTGGCAAAGGCGTGAGCGGGCCCCTGTCAAAGCCGCGGATTTTCAAAGCAGCCAGCCATTTCAAGCCCAAGGATTCTTGACGTTGAAGGCGCTCTTTTTGATCCGGATAAAAAAGCAGTAGCAAGTCTTTAATTCTGTTGCAAAACCGCCGCTCGGATAAATACCATGACAGAGTATTCATGGCAAAAGCATCCGTTGGCGCCATGGCAGCCCAGCGATCAATAACAGCATCGGTATACTTCCGGCTGGTAAGAAAAAGTTCCTTCGTTTCCGGTGTCGGGCGGGG
Source organism: Lentisphaerota bacterium (assembly GCA_016188985.1). Classification (GTDB taxonomy): domain Bacteria; phylum Verrucomicrobiota; class Kiritimatiellia; order JAAZAB01; family JAAZAB01; genus VSJD01. The sequence continues at coordinate 32,365 of JACPGM010000006.1, forward strand.
GTATTTGTGTTTACCCATAAATAACCGGGGACGCCATAGATTATACAAACGCTCGTGGAATCCCCGCCACTCGATCATCAAGTGAGCGACAAAGGCGGCCGAATCGGTAATGTTCGTTGATTCAAGAGAATCAATCCTGGTTAGAATCGCTTCCTTTGCCAAACCAAGGCCTTCTTGATATTGAGTTTCATTGCGTGTCATTGAGTCATGAGTAAATAATTCCTGAGCCAATGCCATCTGATATAAGACTCGCTTGATGACGAAATCCCGTGATGGGAATAACGCATAAGCTGCGTTAACTGCCGCAAGGGCCTCGGCAAATTGATTTTTATTAAACAGATAGTCGGATTCTTTGCCAAAGCAAATTGCCTCCAACCGTTGGTCTATGACAGATTGAGGCGCCCGTTTGCCAAGAATTTCAATAATTTTAGTACCGAGTATCTGTGCCAGCTTTTCTGGATGCGCCGCGTCTGCTGACGCTATAAGATTAGTGATTATCGTGCCGCTAAAATTGCACAACGCTACATTAACGGTAATACAATTCGTTCCGTTCTTCTGAAAATCGCTGGCCACGGTTATTGTTGACCCCAACAACTGCGCGGTAGCTTGACAAGGGGTCAACATGTTTTCCCTGTTGATTCTATCTAATAGCCGGCGCTCTAACACGCTGATTTCAGGGGATTGGATAAGATAGCGCTCCAGCAGGCGATTAATAGTCCGACAAAGAACACTTTGATTCGGTGGCAGATCGATATTATGTTCGGGTAAAAAACAGACAGTTGATATTTGCTCTTTATATTTTAGCGCCACTCGCTTTTGTTGGGCTTCTCTTATGGACTTTACCGTTAACTGAAGCTTTTGGTTGAAATCTTCAGGCAATGGAACATCTACCAGTCTTGCTCCCGTTGCAGCATCGAAAGCAATCAAGTCGTAAATAAGATTATCAGCGGGATCAAATCCAAAGAACGCAAAGATATCAGCACGTAAAATAGTTCCCAGAGCAACTGCCTGAGACGGATCAATTGCTCCTTGAAGCACTAGTTTCTGCTCCTGAAGAATACGCTCGATTTCTTGTCGTTCCACTAATTCGCAGCCACATGCGGTGAGTTGTATCGTGGCCATGTCCAGTAGCTTATTGACGTTCTCGTTACCGAGGCTGCTAACTAAAGCAACACGGCCCGTTATCATGGTATAATGATTTGTTTCCATTAAAGGCAGAGAGGCGGCCAGCATGGTAGGGGGCGTAAACCATGTCATAACAGCGGATAAAAAAAATAATCGAATGATCATCTTTAAAATTTACAAAGGGCGAATTACAAGCCCGATTTTGTTGTATTTTAACGTGGTTTCAGTTCCAGATGTCTTATGTCGATTCCGCTGAAAAAGTCGGCGGACGACACGGAGGTCGTCCCTCCATTGGTCAATTCAGGCCGGTTATTGCGATTTTTGGAGGGTCGGGATCCGTCCCGACCGTTTGTAAATGGACTTTTTCAGCGGAATTTTAGATCCAGAATTGACGATCCAGGGTTCGGTACTGGATGGCCTCGGCAATATGTTCGCTTTCGATTTGATCTTTTCCGGCCAAATCCGCGCTCGTCCGGGCCACTTTCAAGATGCGGTCGTAGGCCCGGGCGCTGAAGTTGAGCTCGGTAATCGCCATTTTCAACTGGGCTTGCGCATCGGGCTTGAGCTGGCAATGCTCCTTGAGTTCCTTGGCGCGCATGGCCGCGTTGCAGCGCACCTTGCGCAAGCCCTTGAACCGTTCCTGTTGAATGTGGTGGGCCGCCCGCACGCGCTCGCGGATAACAGCCGAAGACTCGCCCGTGCCGAGCGCGGCCAATTCCTGGTATTTCACCGACGGCACTTCGATGTGGATATCAATCCGGTCCAGCAGCGGCCCGGAAATCTTGTTGCGGTAGTTCTGAATCTGGAGCGGCGTGCAGCGGCAGTTATGTTTGGCGTCGCCGTAATACCCGCAAGGGCAGGGGTTCATTGCCGCTACCAGCATGAACTCGCAGGGAAACGTCAGGCTGGCCGAAGCGCGGGAAATCGTGACGGCGCCGTCTTCCAGGGGCTGGCGCAGAACCTCCAGCACGTTGCGGTGAAACTCGGGGAGTTCATCCATGAAGAGCACGCCGCGGTGGGCCAGGCTGACCTCGCCCGGCATCGGGTGCGACCCGCCGCCCAGGAGCCCGGCGTCGGAAACGGTATGATGGGGCGAACGGAACGGGCGCCGGGTAACCAGGGCCTGGCGCGGCGGCAAAGTGCCGGTAATGCTGTGGATTTTGGTCGTCTCCAGGGATTCTTCCAACGACATGAGCGGCAGAATGGAAGGCACGCGCCTGGCCAGCATGGTCTTGCCCGTGCCGGGTGGACCAATCATCAGCAGGTTATGTCCACCGGCCACGGCCACTTCAATTGCCCGCTTGGCGTGTTCCTGGCCCTTGACCTCGGCGAAGTCCTCTTCATAGGCCAAGTGGGCTTCGAAAACCTTGGCGGCATCCACGCGATAGGGCTTAACTGCCAGACGGCCGGCGACGATTTCAGCAGCCTCGCGCAGGTTGTGAACTGGATAAACATCAATGCCTTCGGCCACAGCGGCCTCATCAGCATTATCATAAGGGACCAGAATGGCCGGACGTTTCTTTTCGCGCATGGCCATGGTAATGGGCAGAACTCCGCGCACGCGCCGCACCGCGCCGCTCAGGGCCAACTCGCCTACCAGGGCAAAACCGGCAAGCGCCTCCATCGGGATATCGCCCATCGTGGCCAGGACGCCCAGGGCGATCGGCAGGTCAAAGATCGGGCCTTCCTTCTTGATATCGGCCGGCGCCAGATTAATGGTCAGGCGGTCTTTGGGCATCTCGAAGCCCGAATTGAGAATGGCGGTATTGACGCGGTCCTTGCTTTCCTTGACCGCCGCATCCGGTAGGCCCACGATTACGGTCTGCGGATCGCCCCGGCCGGTGTTGACTTCGATTTCAACGGCATAAGCCTCAACGCCATAAACCGCGCCGGAATGGACTTTGGCTAACATATATGTCCATTAAAACGAATCAACCGGAACTTGTCCCCCGTAGCTATTTCAAGCGAAGGGGGATGGACTTTGGCAAGCATCAATTAAGTCCTGGCAATTATGCGTATTCGAACACGGGCGCCGTCCGTTTGGGTTGCGGCTGGTGTTTCAAAAGTTGTTCAATATGCCGAATGGTCTCTGGGGTCAGGAGCGCATCCCCGCAATCCGAACAGACGTCGGCGGGAACATCCTCAATAACGATGACGGCTTTCTTGCGTTGAACCGTATGAACAATAAGGCGATGTTCATACTCGCCAGGGCAACCTTTAATTGTGCATTTCATGATCTATTCCTTTCCATCAAAGATTCTGGGCAAAGTCTATCCAGCAATTCCATGGTTGCCGTCGGCGGGTCGCCTCGGATTGCGTCGACAGGTTACTACTGTTATCCGGCAACCACGTTTTTCCGGCAGTCTTCGCCGAATAAAGCTAAAGCTTTGTTGGCGATGTTGGTTCCGAGCTTGAGGCACCTTTCCCGGTAAAGCTCTTCGGTGGGCGCCTTGCGGGATACGGCGCCAAAATGGAGGTAGGGCGGGCCCACCGTTATGCCGCCGGAGTAAATCAACATGCCCAGCACCAGCAGCGCGGCAATTATGGTCATTTCCGCAAAACTCGCGCCACCGCCGCCGGGCCAGTTCTGCGAGGCGAAGACGCCGGCCAGCTTGCCGGAGAGCCCCTCGGGAGAACTGTCCAGAAATTTTTTCATCTGCCAACTGCAGGACCCTTCGTAAGTTGGCGCCCCGAAAATTATCGCCTTGGCCGCCTTGAGATAGGCGGTATCCACATCCTCAATCGGCATACAGCGGGCTTCAACCCCGCTCACGGCCTCGCAACCTTGCCGGACGAGCTCTGCCATTTTTTGCGTATTGCCGGTTTCCGAGTGATAGATAATGGCGACTTTCACTGAATAATTCTCCTTTCTGAGCACTAGTAGCCGTCTTATGGCTCGGCCGGCGCAGGGCAGCTTTTGGCATCCTGCTTTGACTGATTGCGCACGAGACAAATGGCGCGATTCATCCGCCGGAATCTGGTCAAGCCGACCAATCCGGCAATGATGCCGGTGGGCAGACAGGCCAGTCCTACGCCCCAGAACCAGCCTACGCTGGCGAAATGCATAATCGTTACACCGGCGATCAATAGAGCAACGCCGGCGCGCAGGTAGGCCAGCAGCGTTCGTTCGTTGGCCAGGAGTGTCCGATCAATAGCCAGCTCATCGCGCAAGATCAGGTTGCTGCCGTTAAATTTCGAATAAGGCGAAGTTTTCATAGCTTTTTCTTGGCGGGAATTATGGCGTTCAGCCTCTCCGCTGACAAGCGCAAACAATCCGATGTTAAGGTGAAGTGGGCTCAGGGAGCGCAGGGCGACCCGAAATGGCCCTTGGTTTTGCCGCCCATGGCAGGCGCGGAAGACGGGCGCCAGATGCGCTCGGCGCTCAGTCCCAGTTGGGCGGCAACCTGCCAGGCCGCGCGGATGGCTTGCAAGCGGCCGATGTTATGGGCATCCGAGCCCAGCGCGAAGCAGGCGCCTTCGGCGGCCACGGCCGCCAGGAAGTCAATGTATTCTTTAACAAACCGGTCGCTATAGTCTTTATTCTCAAGGTTGGCAGTGGCATTGATCTCGATGGCCGTGCCGGTTTCCTTGGCCACCTGGCCAAGTTCGCGCGCGTAACTCTCGGGCACGGCTTGCATTGAGTCAAACCATGGCCAACCTTTGCCGGTAAACTCAACCTTGTGGAACCAATAGGGATGCACGAGCACGTCAACCAGCGCCTCGCGGCAGGTTCTGAGGTGATGACGATGCTGAATATCCACGATCTTTTTCAGATCATAAGTGTTCAGATATGAGTTGTGAATGCCGCCGATGGCAAACTGAAACCCGTATTGCTCTTTGATTTCCGCGCTGTAGGCAAAGCCGCCGTCCACGGTGAGAAAATTCAGTTCTACGCCAAAATAAATTGCTATCTCAGTATCCAGCGCTTCAATGTCCTGGCGGATCGGCTTGTGCAGGGGAAGACGATCCAGGGAGTTTAAGTGATCGGTTATGCCCAGGGACCTTACCCCGAGTTGTTCGCATTCGCGCGCGATAGCCGGAACTTCCATGGTGCCATCGGCGCAGCCCAGGTACTTGGTGTGAATGTGAAAATCGTAGCGTGGTATGTCAGTCATAGTATGTTCTCTTTTTTTTGATTGCCTTCCACCGGTCTCCGGCCGCGCAGTCAATTCCGCACTGCGGCCGGCCTGGGTTTCGGTTTATTCCGTGAAGTCGTAGACATTCCTGACCAGCGGCATTCTGTCAACCGAAAAATTGCGAAAGCCATTTTTGCGCTTGAAAGTTTTGTGTTGTTCGCTGAAAAGGAACGGTCTAAGTTGTTGCTGATAAGACTTGAAGGGGATACAGGGCGTCGCGCTTGCGGCGACCAGGATGATTTCAATGGCAGTAAGGCATGTCTTGCTTTGGATGATCGGAGGAATGCTGGTTTCCTCCGCCCAGGCCATCTCTTATCGGGAATGGGCCTCTTTACCTTCTCAGGAGGTCTCTCCCATATCCATCGTGCTGGAGCCAGCAGCCACTAGCCTCGTTCATGAAACCACTACCACTATAGAGGTTTGGTCCGGTAATCGTCGGCAACACCATAAAGTGCCTAAGCGGCCTTTGGGCGGCTATCTGGGCCAAATTATCATTCAGCAGCGCGAAGGCGTGCGTCTGCAGTATCCCCTGACCCTTACTCTTTTGTTCCCCAGTGTGGAGAAAGACGATTTGCTCCCACTTGCCGAGTCGTCAGAAGCAGTTGCTTTCCATTTGCCGATGGGCTTGTTGAATCCTGATGCGCCTTTGCGGGCGGCACGGTTCCGGCGCAACATCCGCCTTGATACCCCGACTTCTTCCGGCCGGATAACTGTACCGCTGCTCTTGTCGAATATATATGAGAGGAGAGGCCTGCGTTTGCCCACTCCTAATATTCTGTCCTGCCTGTGTGAGGTAAGCGATGCCCGCGGAACTGTCCTGGCACGGAAGCAGCTTGTGGAACTATACAATCCGAACGGATATGTTAGCTCAGAGGACGGCGCATGGGTTATGAATGAGCCGGAAGCCGACCGCTACCTGCGCGAAAACGCCGGAATAAATCGCCTGCTAACGGTCACGGAGATCCCTACAACGATGGAGCCATATACTGAAATTGACGCTTTATGGCTCTCGGCGGAAGCAGTGCGTTCTGTTGCGTTAACGCCCGCGATGTTGCGGCGCCTGATATTGATGGGCGTCTGGATTTATGGTCGTGCTGAAACCGTGTCCAATCTGGTAGGGGCGGCTGGTCTTGACGGCCCCGGCGCGGTGCTCATGGGAGGCATCCAGGCGCCAGTCGAAAAGGTGGAGCGTGGTCGTTCCCGTCCGCACACTTACGGGCAGGCATTTGGGAGTCCCGCTTTTTATCCGGACCGTAAGAACACAAACGCCGTGCCGGTCATGAACAACCAGAATGATTTGTTCGATCCGCTCAAGCGCCGGTATCTTGGCTGGACGATTAGTATCCTGAGCTTGTTTTTTGCCGTGGCCTGTATCGGCATGCCGGTGGCATTCTGGCGACTCAAGGGCTCGCGGCGTCTGATTCTCTGGTGGCTTATCCCGGCCGTTACCGTGGTGATCAGCGTTGTGGGATTGGTCGGCGGCGGGTGGTTTCTACCGCGACAGTCGCGGTGCGACATCACGGAATACCGCTTCGCGGTTGCCGGCTGGCCCGAGGTGTTTTGCCATAGCGTCAACCGGTTGCTGACTTTTGAGGATCGGGAAGTAAATTGGAAGCTGCCGCGGCAAAGCTTTACGGTGCCCATGGAGCACCATAGCTTGTTTAAGGGGTTTGCCCACCGACAGTGGATTGATGAAACGCCGGACTTTGTGATGCATGGCAGCGGCGGATTGAAACGTGGGCAGATCAGCGTGAATGAAACAGCCTTTTTTCGCTCTCTGCCTATTCCTGTGGCCATTAACCAGACAACAAACCCGCCTAAGCTGAAGGCCTTGGTGCCTTTGCATCAGGTGCATGTGTGGGAACATGGAGCCTGGTATAAATTGGGAACCTTGGCGCCAGGACAGGCCGTTGACTGGTCGCATAGTGCGAAAACCCATAGGTTCCTGGGTATTCCGGAACGTATCAGCGAATGTTTCCCCAGTTATCATTACAAGCCCGACCAAGTTCCCTGCAAGAATTGTGGAAAGATCCATGAAGGCGATAAAGACATGGCCGAGGTGTTCAGCAACCGCTGGGTAGTAGCGGCGCTGGCGACCGAGCCCGCTGAAGTTCAACCGATGTTTAAGAATGCTCAGGTTGAATCCCGCGTCGTCTGGTTTATCCATATCCCCTTAGATACAAAAGCAGGGATCCATGGTAAGAACTTAGCGGAGTTCCATGATGCCAATTAACCCCGCTACACTGGTTCTTTCGGACATTCGCAAAACCTATCCGAATGGTATTGAAGCGCTGCGTGGTGTTTCGCTGAAAGTTCGACCGGGCGAAGTGTTCGGACTCGTCGGTCCCAATGGCGCGGGTAAAACCACGCTGCTGAAAGTGGCCAGCGGCCTGTTGTTCCCTGAGACTGGAACTGTCGTTTGCGATGGCCGGGATATTACCCGGCATCCGAAACAGGCGGCGGCATTCATTGGGCTCATGCCGGATCCGCTGGGTGTCTACACGGATGTATCGGCGTGGGAATATCTGGAATTTTTTGCCCGACTGCAGGCTATTCCCTTAAACCAGATCAAAGGCAGAATAGATGCGGCCGTTGACTTGATGGGCTTGAGACCATGGTTGGCGGATGAAGTTGAAACACTCTCGGCCGGTTGGCAGCGGCGCCTGGCCTTGGGTCGCGTCTTGCTGGCGGATACCCCGGTGCTGCTCCTGGACGAGCCGGCGGCCGGCCTGGATGTTTCCGCGCGCAGCGAACTCCTGGGCTTGGTGCGCCGGCTGGCGGAAAGCGGGCGTACGCTGATTGTATCGTCGCATATTCTCCCTGAACTGGAACAGTTGGCTGACCGGTTTGCCATCATCAATCAGGGCCGCTGGGTGAACGCAGCGCCGGATCAACCGTTTTTCACGCGCGCGGAACTCCAGCGCGGTTTTTCAACCGCGCGCTGGCGCCTGCGATGCAATCGGCCAGCCGACGCTGTTCAGACACTTTCCCGCCTGGGACTCGACGCCCACTCTGAAGCAGATATATTGACCTTTGCTTCTGCTGACGAAGCCGTTGCCGCGCGCGCGCTGCGAGCCGTGATTGACAGTAATGTGGATGTCTATGAGTTTCAGCGCCAGCAGGTTGAACTAACCGAACTGGTGTTGCAGGTTCTTCGGCAGGAGAATTGGTCAACCGACGGCGCTGTGCCGCCGGTGAGGAGCCGGATATGATGAATCCGTTATATTGGCTTGAAGTTCGCGTCCGTGCGCGTGAAAAGCGCCTATGGATGCTGGCCTTGTTCCTTGTTGTAACCTTGACAATCATCGGCGGGTGCGTGTTGGCGCTTGAGGCGATTCACGATTTGAGCACCGAACCGCTCACTATCGGTGAAACGCTTACCTGGTCCGTATTGTTTTGCCAGGCCGGCCTGCTGGTGATTCTGGCGCCGCTGGCTACGGCCGGCCGAATCTCCCAGGAGCGGGAGCAGCGCACGCTGGCCGCCCTGATTAATTCGCCGGCCAGCGCTCCGCGCATCGCGCTGGGCAAACTGTGGGGGGCCTGGACGTTCGTTATTTGGCTTGGCCTGTTGGTGTTGCCATTTCTTTTTGTCGCCACGCTGTGGGGTGGGCCATCCTGGAAGTTAATCGTCGGATGCGTCGGCTTGAACCTGCTGGCGGGACTGGTTTTGTCGGCATTGTCGCTTGGCATTTCGGGACTTTTCGGCCGCTCGCTGACCGCTTACCTGGTTACCGGGACTTTCCTGTTTGGTTGGATAGCGATCCTGCCGCTGATCGGCTCACTGGTCTTATCACTGGTTCAGGATCAAGACCCGGCCTTTCATGAATATATTATGTACCTGACAATGTATTTTAACCCGTTTTTCCCATTGATCACACTGACAGAATCCTATGCGGATTTGGAATTGAGCGGGCTGGCCCTTCCCTTGGTGTATGGCATAGGAATCTGGATTCTGCTGGGCATCGGCAGTCTGGGTATTGCCATGCGCAGCCTCAAGCGCGAAGTCTATTAAACTGTTCTTTTCGTTGTCGGCGCTGCTTTGATTATTTTAGTGCTTGTGCGCGGAAAGGCTTCCGGGTATCTTTACAACGATTGCTTGTTGACCATCTTAGTTATAGGAGAAGCAAATGAAGGCAAAAAGATTGGGACTGCTCATTACGGCGGCGTTGGCAATGGCCGGTGGCGGCTGGGCGCAAAGCGAATCCATGCGGCCGCTCTACACGCGCGAAAATCGCTTTCCCGAGAAATACAAGGCGGAGATCGGCACCTATGTGAACCATGCGCAGTATGACGAGTATTTTGTTTCCCAGATTGATTCCGAGAGCTACAAGAGCGTCGCGGTGAGTAAAACCGCCGGACCTAAGCTGAAATCCACGACCGTCGCGCCCTACGCCAAATTCGGCGTGTATGAGAACCTGACCGTTTATTCGACGGTGCCCTACAGCTTTGATAAGTCGGAGGCCAAAAAAGAGACGACCTCCGGCTTCAATGACGTTGCCGTGGGCCTGGAACTGCTGGCCTATGAATATACTTACAAGTATCCCTGGGTTATCCCTTATATTGAAGTTACCTTTCCCAGCGGCGACGATGAGGAACACCGGGGCTTAGGCGAAGTTGACGCTATTTTCGGCGCGGCCGTTGGCACCACCACCTTTGACAAATACACCTGGGTTCTGGATGGCCGGTACGACGCCAACGCCTATGACAATGGCCGCTTTGAAGGCGCGGTGGCGTTCGTCTGGGAACTTAGCAGTCAATTTTCAGTCCTGGCGGAAGCCAAGATAATGGAGCAAGCCCCGGACAGCACCGATGATGTGCCGATCTATTTCAATGGCGGCATGTGCTATCGGCCCATCGAGCCTTTCAGCATCAACCTCTACGGCGGCGCGAGCGCCAATGCTGAGGAAGACGGCCATGGCACGCTCAAGCTGGCCTATAGCTTCTGAGCGCTAAGCGTTTGACAGTCTGGCCGGGCAGCCGCGTTGGGTCTATCGCCATTGCACAGCCGTGAAAACCACCCGAGTGCTTATTGTGCTGATGTGGCTTTTCCTGACCGGCTGGCTGATCCGCTACGAGGCTTTTCCCCAGTGGTTTACCGACTATGCGCCGGGTTACCGCTCGCTCTTCAGGAGCGGACCCTTGATCCTTGATACCTGGATGCAAGTCGAGTTTCGCAACACGCCCGTGGGCTACAGTCATACCTGGGTGGATAGCGACGTCGAATCGCCCCAGGCGGCCTATACGCTGCATAACCAGACCGTGCTGAACCTTAAATTGCTGGAGCAGGTTCAGTGGGTGAACATCATTGCCGGGGCGACGCTGGATGCGGATTATAAGCTCCAGAAGTTTTATGCCGTGCTCTCTTCAAGAGTCTATGTCACCCGGCTCGATGGCCAAAGAATCGGCGCGAACACCTTCAGCGTCCGCATCCGCACCGGCAGCGGCGAGCAGACCGTAAACTTGAATGTTCCCGACGACGTCATTTTATATTCGCCCGCAACCGAAATGGTCCTGGCCGGTCTCAAGCCCGGCGAATCCTTGACCTTAAGGGTTCTCGATCCGCTCACGGTAACCGTCTCGGACGTGCGCGTGGAGGCCTTGCGCCGCGAAAAGTTGAGTTTGGCCGGACGTGAACACGAGGCGACCGTGTTGCGCCTGGTGTATCAGGGGCTGGAAACGCTTTCCTGGATAGATTCCGAAGCGCGCGTGCTGCGGCAGGAAACCCCTTTCGGCTGGACCATGACCTTGAGTTCGGAGAAGGATGTGTCCGCCTTCAAGCAGGATGCGGCCAAAGCCGATGACCTGCTCTCCGCTTTCGCCGTGCCCTGCCGCGGCCAGGTGCGTAGTCCCGCGGAATGCCGGCTGCTGCGCGTCGAGCTGACCGGCGCGAATCTCGCGGCGCAGGATTTTGAGAGTCACCGCCAAATTGTCGAGCTCCGGGAAGACCGGCGCGTTGCCCTGACCGTGCGCGCCCAGCCAAGTCCGAGCGCGGCTAATGCCCTTGGATCGGCGCCCGGCGCCGCCGCGGCGTTCCTGGCATCCTCGCCGGCGTTGCAGGTTGAGCACCCCGCGATCGCCGCCCAAGCGCGCGCCATTGTCGGCAGTGAAACCAACAGTTGGGCCGCGGCGCGGGCTCTGGCGGACTGGGTCTATCGCGCGGTTGAAAAAAAGACGACGGTCAGTTGGCCCTCGGCGCTCGACGTGCTGGAACGCCGCGAGGGCGATTGCAATGAGCACACTTACCTTTTTGTGGCGCTGGCCCGCGCGGTGGGACTCCCCGCGCGGATTCAGGTCGGTCTGGTCTATTCCCAGAGGGATAGCGCTTCGGGGTCCTTCTATTATCATGCCTGGCCGGCGGTCTACGTCGGCGAGTGGGTGGAACTGGATCCGACCTTGGGGCAGCCGACCGTGGATGCCACGCATATCTCGCTGGTGCAGGGCGAGGTAAGCGAGCAACTGAAGTTGCTGGGCCTCATCGGCCAGATCAACGTGGCGGTCGTGGAGGAACATTGATTTTGTTGACAAGATTAACCGGGTGTAGTTGTTGAAAAACTTGTTATTACCCGCGAGGGTCATCCCGAGCTTGTCGAGGGATCTCGCGCGCATGAATGAACCTTGAGATTCCTCGACTCCGCTTTGCTGCGCTCGGAATGACAGAGGCTGGTAGGCTGTCATCCCGAGCTTGTCGAGGGATCTCGCGCTGATTTCCGTTTCAATCTGCTTAACTGTGAACTCTGAACCGTGAACTTTGAACCATGCCAAGTCTTATGATTGAAATCGAACATTTGACCAAGAGCTTCGGCCGGGTGCAGGCGGTCAAGGACCTGTCGCTGACTATTCCCCAGGGCGAACTGTTCTGCTTTCTGGGGCCCAACGGCGCCGGCAAGACCACGACCATTAAATTGCTCTGCGGGTTGCTGAAGCCCACCAGCGGCACGATCCGCATCCGCGGGCTTGATCTGAAGGCCGAGCCGGCGGCCGTGCACCGCCTGATTGGCTACATTCCCGATACGCCCTATCTTTACGAGCGCCTGACGCCCTTGGAGTTCTTTCAATTTATCGGCGACCTTTACCAGGTTCCGCCGGCGCAAGTGCGCGAAGCGCGCGACAAGTACTTTGCGCTGTTCGCCATGGAGGACTATGCCCAGACCCTGATCAAAGACCTCTCGCACGGCTACCGCCAACGCCTGATTTACGCGGCTACCTTCCTGCATCAGCCCAAGGTGCTGTTTATTGACGAGCCGTTTATTGGTCTGGACCCATTCAGCATCCGCCTGATCCATGACCTGTTGCGCCAGACCGCCCGCGCCGGCACAACCATTTTCCTGACGACTCATATCCTGGCGTTTGCCGAGCAGTTGGCCGATCGGATTGGAATCATCAGCGGCGGCAGCCTCTCCGGCCTGGGAACGCTTGCCGAACTTAAAGCGCTCAGCTCCGTGCAAGGGGCCTTGGAGGATGTCTTTCTGCGACTGACGCGTCCGGAAGGTAATTAAAATACAACCACGGATAGTACGGATTTCACGGATGAAGACGAGACCTGGAAAAAACGGGAAGAAAAGATTTGCTCCTCTATCCGTGCCATCAGTGTAATCCGTGGTAAAAAAAACAGGAAAATACATGCATGGCGTAGCCGTATTATTGCGCAAAGACGCCTGTGTTCTGGGCAACCTGTCGGTTCTGGCGCGGGAACAATCGGTCTTTAAAGGTGTTTTCATCCTGGTTTTTGCCGGGGCGATGCTGGGGGGCCTCTGGTATCTGTTTCTGGAGGGCTTTCAATTCCTCGGCAACCTGGGCGGCATCGGGGTAATGCTGATCCACCATCTCTTTGCCCTCTGCTTTTTCGGCCTGGGCCTCATGCTGGTGCTCTCCAATATCATTACAACCTATACGACCGTTTTTCATTCGGAGGAAATACCTTTTCTGCTTTGCCGGCCGATCGCGCCGGGCGAGATTCTCTTGCATAAATGGCTGGAAACCACCCTGATTTCTTCCTGGGCTTTCTTTCTTATCATTGTTCCTTTCATTGGGGCCTTTGCCTGGCATGAGCGGCTCTCGGCGCTGTTTATGCTCTGGACCTTTCTTTTTTCGATTCCCCTGGTCCTCTTATATGCCGGCGTTGGTATGCTCCTGACCATTCTGGTTTTGCGTTTCGCGCCGCGCTGGCGCGCGCGTTTATGGGTCGGAATTGCGCTCCTGGGATTGATCGGCTGGGGCGGCTGGCTGTTGCTGGGTTTCGGCAAGACACCGACCGATGATGTGGCCTTTATTCTCGAACGGTTTGTGCCCGGGCTGAAGGTGGCGGCTTTTCCGCTCTGGCCGAGCGCCTGGGTGGCCGAAGGCATTGTGGCCTTATCGCGCGGCCAGTGGTTGCGCGGCAGTCTCCTCTTCGGCGTCCTGTTGGCCAATACGCTGATGGTGGCGCTGCTGGTCGAGGCCGCGGGCAATGCGCTGTTCGTCCAAACCTGGTTGCGGACGCGCGCGGCTTTCCGCCAGGGCGCCCCTGCCAGACCAATCGCCGCGCCGGTGCCGGCAACGCGCCTGACTTTTCTGGCGCACGACGCGCGCGCCCTGGTGATTAAGGACGTGCGCACGATGGCGCGCGATCCCGCCCAGTGGATTCAAGGGTTTCTTTTTTTTGGCCTGCTGACTTTGTATTTCTTTAACCTGCGCAATCTGCACTATCATCTGCTCTCGGACGTATGGCGGAACCTGATCACTTTCCTCAACATCTTCAGCCTGGCAGCGGTTATGTGCTCGTTCAGCTCCCGGTTCATCTACCCGCAACTGAGCCTGGAGGGCCAGGCTTTCTGGCTGATTGGCCTGGGGCCCACAACGATGGGCCGGATATTGAAAATAAAGTTTTTATCAGCGCTTGTGGGCATGCTGGCGATCAGCGTGGTCTTGATGACGGTTTCCACCATCTCGCTGGCGGTGGGCTGGCGGGTCTGGCTGACGACCATGGGCCTGGCCGTGGCGATGTCTCTCGGCTTAAGCGCCTTGGCTACCGGGCTGGGCGCCGTGTTTCTCGACCTGAAACAGCGCAACCCGATGTCAATCATTTCGGGTTTTGGCGGCACGCTCAACCTGGCCTTGAGCCTGGTTTATCTGGCGGCGGTCATCCTGCCGTTTGGCGCGCTCAATCATTACTATGTGCTCGGCCGGATCGGGAGCGGCGATCTCAGGACCGGCATGCTGGCGGCCTCGGCCTGGCTGATCATCGCCACGCTGGCCGCTACGTTTCTGCCCTTGTTCAGCGGAAAGCGCAGCCTGCTGCGGAGGGACTACTAAGAAAATGCCGTTGGCCGGTTGTAATGGGTACGAGGTGGTCGCGTGAGGGTAGGGACGGCTCGCCTGTCTGCGTGCGTACCCGCACAGGCAGACCGAGCCGTCCGCGGCCTGCCTACCGAAGCCGCTTCGGCGCAGGCAGGCGCGTTCGGGCCTACTCCGCCGTAGTTCCGCCTTAGCGGATCCGCAAGGGCGGAAAGCCTACTGGCTACGAAGGCTGGACGAACGCGCCCTACCTCTTGCACGGCCGGTCAGCCGAAAATCCTGGCGCCTTGCAGCGCTTTGGCGGCGCGGGCAATGTGGATGCCGTGATGGCGGGCCACGCTGAGCATGTCTTCATTTACGCCCACGGGCTCCAGCTTCGGATTGGCCGAACGCCCGTAAGGGCCCCATTGCAGTCCGCCGGTGGTATAGCCCGGAGTGCTTTTGGGGAGCGGAATGATGATCAGTCCAAGCTCGGCCAGATTATTCAACAGGGCCAGCATCGTCAATTCGCAGCCGCCGCCGGCGTTGCCGAAGCCGCTGCCGGTGGCGAATACCGCGCCCACTTTGCCGACCAGGGCGTCCTTCATCCAGGCCGCGCTGCAACAGGAATCAATGAACTTTTTAACCCGCCAGTCAATGCTGCCCATGTGGACGGGTGAACCCAGGACAATCGCGTCGGCCGCGACGAGGTCGTCGAAGGTCGCAGCATCGGCGGCTTTCACGCTGGCCTGGCAATCGGCCACGGAACGCACCCCGCCGGCCAGCGCTTCGGCCATTTTGAACGTGTTCTGGTAATCCGTGGCGTAGACGATCAGGACCTTAGTCATGACGGCTTCCTCCTTTGATAGGTTCAGAGTTCATGGCTTGTCACGCTCTTAGCATGGGTCATGGTTGTAGCTGCGGGCGTGAGCCCGTGGCTGCCGGAAGAAGCCACGCCGTCACCGGCGCGGCTACAGAACGCGTGCATGGTCGTTCCTGGCCAGCGCTCCCTGGCCGATGCTTGGGCAGGCGGGCAGGCCGGCTAAACCGGAGCGTTTTTCAACAGCTACGCAAAGATTCGTTATGAACATAGAACTGTGAACTTTGAACCAGGTCCTAAGATAGATTCAGTTCCCGATGTTTGCCAGCAATTTTCTCGGCCAAATTATCCAATTCCTGGAAGGTGGCCGCCTGGGGCAGGCCACGGCAGAATACGGTCGCGAGGACTTCGGCTTTCACGTTCGGAATCATGCCGGCAATCTGTTCGCTGACCCTGGTGTTCCAGCCGTAGGAGCCGATGATGGCGGCAAACTTCAGCTTGGGCCGCAGGGCGTTGACCAGATGCGTGGCGTAGCAAATGTTCGGGTGCGGGATGGTATTCACCGTGGGCGTGCCCAGAACCAGGGTGGCGGCTTCCACCAGGGCAATGGCCAGCTTGCCCAGGTCGGTCACGGCCAGGTTGAAGGGCGTGACGCGCACGCCTCGATCTACCAGGGCCGCCACCAGGCGATGGGCCATCAACTCCGTGCTGCCGTGCATGGAGATGTAAGGCAAAACCACTTCGTTCCTGGGCGTGTCGGCCACCCACTCCCGGTAAGCCTCGACAATAAACTGCGGGTGGTCATAGATCGGCCCGTGACTGGGCGCGATCCGCTCGATGGCATAAGGCTTGAGTTTTTCCAGGTTTTTCTGGATGACCGTCCGGAAGGGCATCATGATTTCGGCGTAGTATCGTTTGGCGGCCTCATAGACGCGGCCTTGGTCGGTAACGTATAAATCGCTGGTGGCCAGGTGCGAACCGAAGAAATCGCAACTCATGAGCAGGCGGTCTTCACGCAGGTAGGTGCACATGGTTTCGGGCCAATGCACCCAGGGCGTATAGATAAACTCCAGGGTCTTGCCGCCGAGCGCCAGGGTGTCGCCGTCACTGACCACTCGGATGCGGAGCTCAGGCACGTCGAGATGCTCCCTGATCAGTTCCTTGCCCTTGGCCGAAGTAAGCAGCGTTGCCTGGGGAAACTTCGCCAACAGGGCCGGAATCAGACCGGAATGATCCTGCTCGGCGTGGTTGGCGATTAGGTAGTCCAGCGCGCTCACGTCTTCCAGCTTGGCCAGCAGCTCGCCGGCCATGCTTTGATCAACCGTGTCAATGAGCGCCGTCTGGTTCTGTCCTTGCACCAGGTAAGCATTGTAGCTGGTGCCGTCCGGCAGGGGTATCAGGGCGTCAAACAGACGTCGGTGCCAATCCTGGGCGCCCACCCAATACACTCCCTTAGTAATCTGCCGGGCTTTCATAAGCCGCTTTCCGAATGAGAAGCAAATCTTAGATGGATATCGAGTAGGAAAAGTCGAGATAAATTGCCGTTGGGGAATCTTATAGACTTGCGTAGCCTTAGCATTATGCTATCCGGTCTATGATAGCTCGATCAATTACTGCTTGTTACCCCGATCAACTACTATAATGTCATCCCGAGCTTGTCGAGGGATCTCCTGTGCATTAACATGCCTTGAGATTTCTCGACTCCGCTTCGCTTCGCTCGAAATGACAAACGCCTATTAGTCTGTCATCCCGAGCTTGTCGAGGGATCTCCTCTATACCAACCACTCCGTTCCTGCCATGGCGTCGCAGGCGCTCTGTCGAGCCCCAGTACCGTTACGGCCAAGTCCGTCCATTTCGGATTCATGGCCCCAATCAGCGCTTCCTTCTTGCTTCGCGACCATTTCTTGAGTTGTTTCTCACGTGCAATCGCAGCGCGTACATCATTGAATTGCTCGTAGTAGACCAGGCAATTGGTATTGTAGCGCCTGCTGAAACCCGGGATTTCCCTTCGCCGGTGCTGGGACACCCGCTGCACCAAGCTGTTCGTTATTCCCGTGTATAGTACCGTGCGTCCCTTGTTCGTCATCATGTAAATAAAATAGGTCTTCACTCCGCCGTCTTATATCTATGCTGAGATCCCTCGACTTCGCATAGCTTCGCTCGGGATGACACGCTGACAATTTGCCTGGGGCGGATGCTCCAGAATTGCAATGCCATGACTACGCCTTCCAGAGTCCGTGCAAGTTGCAATGTTCGCGGGCGGCCAGATTGGCGGCGGTGACGCCGGCGAACCAGGCGCTGGGTTTGTCGCCGGGATTGAGAAACTGGCGCAAGACCTGCCCGTCGGCGCTCAAGGCGATCCATTCGATATAATGCTTTTCTTCCATGGGATGCGGGATGCTGCCGATGTTCACCCGGACGCCGCCTGAGGCGCGCTCGATCACCGGCACGTGCTTTTCACGCGAGGCATCCACGGTATTTTCCTGAAGGAGCTTCATGGGCTGCTTGCAGCACACCAGCTCGCCTATGCCCTCATGCAGGACTTCCACGATATTCCCGCAGACTTCGCACTTATAGATCTCCAATCGCTTGGCCATGACAGACCTCCTGGTAGTTTTATTGTGACGGAAATGCCGCGGCCGGTTCGTAGCCCGAGCCGCCAAAGGAAAGCGTGGCTGATGCCCACCCGCTGCCGGAAATCAGGGCAACCCAGGTTCCGGTGGTTTCCCGATATACGACCGCATCGGCCTTACGGTCGCCATCATAATCGCCGGCTACGGCGACAAAGCCGCTCCCGCCAATAGTAAGGCTGGTGGGCATGGTCGCGGCCGTGGCAGAGGGCCAATAGTTCCAGATACCGGCGGCGGCGGCATAGAGCGCGGCATCGGCTTGGCCATCGCCATCATAATCCTGCGGCACGGGCAGTTGGCCGGATTGGCCGCCGTTCCAGCCGCGGGTGGCGTAGGCGCTGGCGGAAAGCGCCGCGAACCAGTAACCCAGCTCGCCCATAACGGTCTGCCGGACCTGGAAAATCGCCAGGTCGGTCGTGCCGTCGTTGTCAAAATCGGCCGGGCAGGGAGTGTAGCCGGCATCGCCGAAATATCCCTGGGCCAGGCTATAACCTTGGCCGGAAAGCAGGGCTTTCCACAACCCGGAAGCTTGCTGTAAGACGACCGGGTCGGCCTTGCCGTCGCCATCGTAATCGCGCGGCAGGGCGGTATAGCCTGAGCCGCCCAGCGAGGCCGCCCCTTGCATATAGCCGTAGGCTGAGAGCAGCGCCAGCCACTGGCCGGAGGCGCTGGCATAGACGGCGATATCAGCAAGCCCGTCGCCGTCGAAATCCTGAGGAACAGGCGTATAACCGGCGCCGCCAAGTTGGAAAGTGGTGGTCTGGTAAAAATTGCTGGACATCATGATCAGCCACTTGCCGGTCGCGCTCTGGTAAAGGGCCGGGTCGGCCTTGCCGTCGCCATCGAAGTCGCAGAATGCTTTATCAGTAGCCGCCATGCTCCGGCGCCAGCCGGAGTCGCCACTGCTAAGGGAAGATGTGAGTATCCCTTCCGGACGCCATTTCCGCGACGTCAGCCAGTAGTAATAAGTAACGCCTGGTTGAGCCGTGGTGTCGTTGTAACTGGTGGCGCCGGTTTCGACAAGGACCGCGGCTGTGGCGGAGTCCGAGCTCGTGCTGCGCAAAACCTGGTAACTGGTTGCGCCCGCGGCCGCTGTCCAGGTCAAGCGCACACTGTCGGTATAAGTTCCCTTGCTGGCCGCCAAGGCGGTGGGCGTCTGCAAGTTGCGGTAACCGCTGTCCACGGCCGTTAATGGCGTTATCACGGCGCCGTTTCTGGCTTGCATCCAGTAATAATACAATGAGCCCGGCACAACGGCGGTGTCATCGTAGGTAGCGCTGGTATTGGTGACAATGATCTGGGCCTGATTGGAGTTGTTGACGGAGTTGCGATAGAGCAGGTAATCGGTTGCGCCGCTGATGGCCGACCAACTGATGCGGATGCGGTCGGCGTAATCGCCGTCCGTAGCGCTGATGGCCGGTAAGATCGGCGCCCAGTCGGACGCCGCCCAGGCGACTTGATCTACCCAACCGGCGTCGTAGCCGTTGGAGACGGAGCTGTCCTTGGTGTAGACCCAGGTTGCCGTGCGCGTGCCGCTTAAGTTGGTGTAGGCGTAATATGCCCAGCTTGCTTCACTTGTGATCTTTTTCTGTTCCTGTCCGTCAATAAAGAATCGGAGGTAGTCATAGTTAGCTTCCGACGAAACCTTCCACCAGAAGGAAAATATGCCCGCGCCGCTGAAGGTTGTCTGCAGCCGGGACTGTTGGTCGTCATCAATCGGCCCGCTTTGCGCGGCCAGCACGCCATCGTAGGTCACATTGGTCTGGGCGAACCAATTACTGTTGCCGCCGGTGTACCAGGTCAGATAAGTGGCATTCAAGGCCGTGCCGAGATCGGCCAGGGTGTTACCTCCGTAACCAACCGCTTCCCAGGCCTGAGTGACTGAAGGGACCCAGGCTGAATTCAGGTCCTGGGCCGCGGAGATCCAGGCCGAGCGCACCTGGGAGTAATCGGTGTAATCATAGCAATAAGTCGTCAGGGTCCGGTAAGCAATCCGGGCGGCATTGGTGATGCCAATGCCGTTGACGACGGTCGTGACTCCTCCATATTCGCTGGTGCCGCCGGCGCTTAAGAGATAGAAGAAATAATTTTGGACGCCGCTGTTATAATGCACGCCGCCGTTATCCAGGCTGCCGGAATACCAGTAAGGGCCCTTGTAATGATTGGGCTGCTCGCTGCCAAGGCCCACCGTGGCGGAGTTGGTGGGAGCACGCATGTCGCGCAGAGCCGTCGAGGAGACCCAGCAGTCCTCGCCTAAAAGCCAGTCGGCCTTGCCGGCCGCTTTAGCTGGATATAGGTAGTTGGTGCTGACCGGCTGGTAATAAAACTCGATGATGGCGCCGAAAATATCTGAAAACGATTCGTTGAGCGCGCCAGGCTCGGAGGCGTAAACCAGGTTGGCGCTGTATTCGGTCACGGCATGGGTGAACTCATGCCCGGCTACATCCAATACCCCCAACTGATTGGCGGTTGTGCCATCGCCATCGCCAAAAAAGAAACCCACCCCGCTCCACCAGAAAGCATTGACATAATTATTGCCAACGTGAACATAGGCGTAGGCCAAGGCGCCGTTAGTGTCATAGCTGTTGCGGGCGTGTACGGTGGAGAAGTAGCGCTGGACGTAATCAAAATTGACCGCCGCCGACATTTCCACGCGGTCTTCCGGCAGCCAGAAGGAATTGGTCCGGAAGGCCGTCTGGCTGATATCGGGATACAGTAGAGAGTTGGTCGAATAATTATAAACGAGCCACTGAAAGTTTGTGCTCCGGAGGTAATTGGTGATCCCGGCCGAAACGCAGTTGGTCACGGCATTGGTGGTGCCGCCTTCGCCGCTCAAAATGGCGCCATAAATGTCCACAAACTTTATATCGTTGTAGCGCAACAATACGCTGCCGTCCTGAGCGTCAACAAAGTAGCGCCAGCGATTAGCCTCCGGCGGATCGGCCGCAAGCATCAGGGCATAAGCCAGGCGGGGTTGGGTTTGATAGGCGCAGATCACAAGTTCCGGCGATGCTATCAGCGCGCCGCCGCTCAAACCCAGCGCCGCCAAATCTTGCAGAGCGAGACCAAGGGCATCGTCAGGCGTGAGCTGCGGATTAACATCCACGGATATATCCGGCACGTAGCGGCCATTAACCTGATATGCTGTGCCATCCTGATTGAAGTGGACAATAACTTTGCCGCCAAATACTTTCAGGCCTTGGTAGGTTTGCGTGGCGCGGACATGCCGGAAACCCAGGGCATCAGCTTGCGCCGGCTGGGCGGCAAACTCCTGCTGGGCGTCCCGGATGCCCATGATGCCGGCGAGATTATCCAGGACCGCAATCGCTTTAGTTTCCGGCTGGGCTTGGGCGGCGGCGCGCAGTCCTTTACCGGCCGAGAAAACCCGGCGGGCGCCCAGGTCCGTGCCCCGGATGGAAAAGGGCGTTCCCAACGAATTATTCCACTCGACCTGAACGCCTTCCTGGACGGCCGCCGCCGTCAGCCGCTGCTGGTCAGGCGAACGCGCGCGCTCCGTTGCGGGAGCGGCTGCTACGCGAATAAGCGACGAATTGGCGTTCGGCTGCAGGGCCACCCCCGGCGTGCTGGCCAGGAGCAAGGCGCCAACAATCGCTGGCCTTGATCCCCAAAGGATGATCCGCTGAATCACCCACCATGGGTTCAGAGACTGCACAAGGAATATGGGTTTCATATTTCTTAAGCCATATTGTAGCCCGAGTCCCGGAAATGTCCACTACTATTTCTATGGTGTTACGCTTTACTTTAGCGGGCCCGTAGGGTAGCATCCGCGGCGAATGTCTTCAGCTACGCAGGCTTAGCCTATGAAAAAAGAGCGGGAATCCATTTACGCCGCCGCGGGCGTGGATATTGACGCCAAACAAGCTGCGTTGCGGGCGGTTAAAAACCTGGCGCGCTCGACCAGCAGGCCTGGAGTGCTCGGCGGAATCGGTCATTTCGGCGGGTTCTTTGCCGCGCCGGGCAAGGATCAAGTGCTGGTGGCCAGTATGGATGGCGTCGGCACCAAGCTCAAGGTGGCCGCGCTGGCCGGCCGGCACGCTACGGTCGGCCAGGACCTGGTCAATCATTGCGTCAACGATATCCTGGTGCATGGCGCGCGGCCGCTGTTTTTCCTGGACTATTTTGCCGCCGGAAAGTTCGCGCCGGCCATCTTCCAGGATGTGATGAAGGGTCTCTGCCTGGCCTGCCGCGCCAACGATTGCGCGCTCCTGGGCGGAGAGACCGCCGAAATGCCTGGGCTGTATCCGGAAGGCGAATATGATTTGGTGGGTGCGATCGTCGGCGTGGTGAGCGCCAAGGCGATCATCACGGGCGCGACCATCCGGCCCGGCGACGTGCTGATTGGCCTTAAATCCTCGGGGCTGCATACCAACGGATTTTCACTGGCGCGCAAAATAATTTTTGAGCAGGAGCGTCTGAAGGTCGGCGATTTTCTGCCGGGCGTCGGGCAGCGGGTAGGTTCGGCGCTCCTGGCCGTGCATAAGAGCTATGCCGGGGCGGTCCAGCGCCTGATGCGCCGGGTGAAGGTCCGCGGCATGGCCCATATCACCGGCGGCGGGTTTTATGACAATGTGCCCCGTGTTTTGCCCAAAACGGTGACGGCCATATTTGACCGCTCGGCATGGACGGTGCCGCCGCTCTTCCGGTTTCTGCAGGAACATGGGAAGGTGCCCCGCGAAGAAATGTACCGGGTATTCAATATGGGCATCGGGCTGGTGATTGTTATGCGTGCGGCCGACCAGCCCAAGGCCTTAACCATCTTGCGCGCCGCCGGCGAAGCCCCCCTTCCGATCGGCCGGATTGACAAGGGTTCCGGGGGTGTGCGAATGTTGAACTAACAATCGGAGTAACTATTCACCACGGATTGCACGGATTAGGCTGATATGGGGAACTTGATTAATATCCGTGCCATCAGTGTAATCAGCGGTGGAAGACTCTGTTCGGGTTGAATGAGTGCAGTCACCTGAATAGTTACCAATCGGGACTGATCATGGCATCGGCCAAAGAACAATGCGTGGCGGTCGTTACCGGCGGGGCCGGTTTTCTGGGGTCCCATCTCTGCGATTATCTCATCGGCCAGGGCCAGCGCGTGATCTGCCTGGACAATCTCATTACGGGCAACCCGGAAAACATCAGCCAGCTCCGGGCGTCGCGCGCTTTCCAGTTCATTCAGCAGGATGTGACGGAATATATTGAGATTGAAGGGCCGGTTCATTTCGTGTTTCATTTTGCCTCGCCGGCCAGCCCCGTGGATTACTTGAAACTGCCGATTCAGACTCTGAAAGTGGGTGCCTTGGGCACGCACAATGCCTTGGGCCTGGCCAAGGCCAAAAAAGCCGTGTTCCTGCTGGCTTCGACCTCGGAGGTTTATGGCGACCCGTTAGTGCATCCGCAGAACGAATCGTATTGGGGCAATGTCAATCCGATCGGGCCGCGCGGCGTGTATGACGAGGCCAAGCGTTTCGCCGAAGCCTTAACCATGGCGTACTATCGCACGCACGCCGTCAGCACGCGCATCGCGCGAATCTTCAACACCTATGGGCCGCGCATGCGGCCCAACGACGGGCGCGCGGTGCCGGCCTTCATCCGGCAGGCGCTGCTGAATCAGCCGCTGCCGGTGTTTGGCGACGGCCGCCAGACCCGCAGCTTTTGCTATGTGTCCGACCTGATCCGCGGGATTTATGCCTTGGCGCTGAGCGATGCGCGCGAGCCGGTTAATCTCGGCAATCCCCGCGAGATGACCATCATGGAATGCGCCCGTAAGATTCTGGAGCTGACCGGCAGCGCCGCCACAATTGAGTTTCATCCTTTGCCGACGGATGATCCCAAGACCCGCCAGCCGGATATTGGCCAGGCGCGATCCCTGTTGCACTGGGAGCCGGAAGTCTCCCTGGAAGAAGGCTTGCGCCAGACCATTGCTTATTTTAAGATGCTGCTGAAATCATAATGGAGGAAGCAATCATGATTCTACGTTATGGGTTGCCGGACGGCAAAGAGAAGGAAGTTAAACTCAGCCAGAAGGCCATTACCATCGGCCGCGGCGCGGATGCCGACTTGCAAATTACCGATAAGTTGGCCTCGCGCCTGCATTGTGGCATTTCTTACTGGGACGAGGCTTATTTTATCCGCGACTTCAACTCGCGCAACGGCACCCTGGTCAATGGCCAGCCGATCAAGGTCAGCCGTCTCAAGCCCGGCGACCGCATTCAGGTGGGCGACACCATCCTGTCCGTGACCGCGGGTCCCTCCAAGGGCCCGGCCACGGTAATGCGGGAACTCAAAGACGAGATGGCCAAGGGCAAAGGCTACCACACCATTATGCGCGAAATCATCCGGGATGAGGAGAAGACCGGCAATACCTGAGCACCGCTCTGGCATCAGGTTTTGGCGGGAGCGTTTCCCTGGTCGGCTTCTGGCGCGGCGGGTTTTTCCGCCTCCACAGGTTCGTCTGGCTCGCCATTTTCCGGTTCCACGGTTGTGGCCGAAACCAGTTGGTCGCCGGCGTCGAGTGTGATCAGGCGGACGCCTTGGGTAACCCGGCTGATGACGCGGATATCGCTCACCTTCATGCGGATCATTTTGCCCTTGGCCGTGATCAGCATGAGGGCGTCGTTCTCCATGACGGCATGCGCGCCGACTACCAGGCCGTTGCGCTCCGAAGCGCGGATGGTATAAATGCCTTTGCCCCCGCGGTGCTGGCCGCGGTATTCCTCAAAGCTCGTCCGCTTGCCATAGCCGCGCTCGGTGCACACAAAGAAAGTGGCTTTCTGGTCAACAATTTCCAGGCTTTCCAGTTGGTCGTTTTTCCCCAGACGAATGCCGCGGACGCCGCGGGTGGCCCGGCCCTGGTCGCGCAATTCGCTTTCGCTGAAGCGCAGGCTCATGCCGTTGCGGGTGGCGAGCATCAGGTCGTTTTTACCATCGGTCAGCTTGACGGCGATCAGGCGGTCGCCGGAATCAATATTGATGGCGATAATGCCGTCGCGGCGCGGGTTGCTGAATTGGCTTAAGTTGGTTTTCTTGACGACGCCTTTTTCCGTGGCCATGACCAGGAATTCGGTGGCCGGGAAAGCGCGCACGCGCACCATGGCGGCAATCTGTTCCTCGGATTTAAGCTCCAGCAGGTTGACGATGGCCTTGCCGCGCGCCGCGCGGCCGGCTTCCGGAATTTCATAGACTTTTTCCCAGTAGACCCGGCCGCCGGCGGTGAAGAACAAGATGTAATCATGGGTGTTGGCTATGAAGAGGTGTTCCACGTAATCTTCTTCCTTGGTTTCCATGCCGGCGACGCCTTTGCCGCCGCGCCGCTGGGCTTTGTAAGTGCCCACAGGAACGCGCTTGATATAGCCGGTATGGCTGATGGTGATAATGCAGCCGGCATCGGCAATCAGGTCTTCAACCGCCACCTCGCCGGCCTCCGGCGCGATCTCGGTGCGGCGCTCGTCGCCATAGAGCTTTTTAATCTCGGCCAGGTCCTCCTTCAGCACGCCGAAAATCTTGTTGCGGTTGGCCAGCAGGTCCTTGAGGTAGGAAATCTGCTTGATCACTTCCAGGTATTCGCTTTCGAGTTTGTCGCGCTCCAGGCCGGTAAGCTGGTAGAGGCGCATATCCAGAATGGCATTGGCCTGCACTTCGGAAAGGGCGAAGCGTTTGATCAGTTCCGCGCGGGCCAGGTCGCGGTTCTTGGCGGCGCGGATCAGCTTGACCACTTGCTCGAGATGCT
This sequence comes from Lentisphaerota bacterium, assembly GCA_016188985.1. Taxonomy (GTDB): domain Bacteria; phylum Verrucomicrobiota; class Kiritimatiellia; order JAAZAB01; family JAAZAB01; genus VSJD01. The sequence goes on from JACPGM010000006.1 coordinate 58,069, forward strand.
CCAACGCGGTCTTCAGGCCTTCGAGGATGTGGGCGCGCTCTTCGGCCTTGCCCAGGTCAAACTGGGTGCGTTTGGTCAGGACTTCGCAGCGGTGGTCAATAAAGGCCTGCAGCAGCTCCTTCAGGTTCATGATCTTCGGCCGGCCCTGATGAATCGCCAGCATGATGGCGCCGAAGGTGGTTTCAAGCTGAGTATGCTTGAAGAGGTTGTTCAGAATCACCTTGGGCACGACCCCGCGTTTGAGCTCGATGACGATGCGGATGCCGCTGCGGTCGGATTCGTCGCGGACATCGCTGATGCCCTCCAGCGTTTTTTCCTGGACCAGCAAGGCCATGTTTTCGATCAAGGCAGCCTTGTTGACCGTGTAGGGAATTTCGGTGACAATAATGCAGTCCTTGCCCTGTTTGCCTTCCTCGATGCCGGCCCTGGCGCGCACGCGCAACTGGCCCCGGCCGGCGCGATACATTTCTTCAATGCCTTTGCGCCCGCAGATGATGCCGCCGGTTGGAAAATCAGGGCCGGGAATATTCCGCCCAAGCTCTTCCACGGTAGCTTCCGGGCGGTCAATCAGCGCCACCAGGGCGTCCACAACCTCGTTCAGGTTGTGCGGCGGCATGTTGGTGGCCATGCCGACGGCAATGCCGGTTGAGCCGTTCAGCAACAGGTTCGGCGCGCGCGCGGGCAGGACGGAAGGCTCATCGCGTTCGCCGTTATAGGTCTTGACCATCGCGACGGTGCGCTTGTCAATATCGGCGAGCATTTCCTCGGCGAGTTGCTGGAGCCGGACTTCGGTGTAGCGGTAAGCCGCGGCATTGTCGCCGTCAACGCTGCCGAAATTGCCCTGGCCATCCACCAGCGGGTAACGCAGGGAAAAAGGCTGGGTCATGCGCACCAGCGTGTCGTAGACCGCGGCATCGCCGTGGGGATGATACCAGCCCAGAACTTCGCCGACCACCGTCGCCGATTTTTTGAAGGGCCGGTTGTGCAGCAAGCCCAGTTGGCGCATGGCGAAAAGAATCCGGCGCGAGCCCGGCTTAAGCCCGTCGCGGGCATCCGGCAACGCCCGCCCGATGATTACGCTCATCGAGTAATCAATATACGAGCGCTGCATCTCGTCTTCGATGTCTATGTTCTGAACAATCTCGTTGCGGGTGTACATGAGTAGGTTCAAATATCCAGATTACGGACGTTCAAGGCGTTCTCCTGGATGAACTCGCGGCGGGGCTCAACTTCGTCACCCATCAGCAGGGTGAAAATCCGGTCGGCTTCGGCCACGTCTTCCAGCACGACCTTAAGCAGCTTGCGCCGCTCAGGATTCATCGTGGTCTCATAAAGTTGTTCGGGGTTCATTTCACCCAGGCCCTTATAGCGCTGAATATTGCCGAGGCCTTTGCGGCCCTGGCTGTGCGCAATATCGAGCAAATGGCGCAGGGATTGAACCGGAATGTTCACGTTATCTTCGCCAAGCAACTGGTAGGGGACCGTGGCCTGTTCGGCGCCGGCTTTCTCTCCCTGACTGAGGGTCAGGCCTTTCTTTTCCAGGCTGTCCACCAGCCGGCTGATTTGCCCACCCGAATGAATTTCCAGCCAGCGAATGCCCGGCGCGCCGGCCGGGGCGGCGCCATTGGATTTATACCCGGTAAAGATTTCCAGCGGATGCCCGGCTTCCTTTTCCAGAGTTTTGTGGAGTTTGGCCAACTCATCGTCAGTATAAGCGTAATGGATGGTGGCGTCGCTACCAAGGCCAGCGTCGCGCTGCACAGACGCTCCGTTGGTGACTAAGACGCGGTATTTGGGGAAAGCCCCGGTCTTGGAATGACGGCGCTGGAGAAATTCCTCAAAGTTAACGCCCTTGCGCTCCAAACTCTGCGCCAGTTGTTCCAGCTCTGCCAATACCTCCAGAATGGCCAGCAGGTCCTTGCCGGCAAAAGTCTTCTGGCTGCCGGCCACCGCCAGGGTCATGTCCTCGGAACCCAGTTCCAGCAGGCGGCGGGTCAACTGGCCATCGGTATCAATGTACTCCTCGCGTTTCTTCCAGGCGATCTTGTAGAGCGGCGGCTGCGCCAGGTAGATATGCCCGTGCTCGATCAATTGCGGCATCTGCCGATAAAAGAAGGTCAGCAGCAAGGTGCGAATATGGGCGCCATCAACATCGGCGTCGGTCATGATGATAATTTTATGGTAGCGAATTTTGCTGACATCGAATTCGTCCTTGCCGATGCCCGCGCCAATGGCCGTAATCAGCGTGCGGATTTCGTTGTTGTTCAGGACCTTGTCCAGCCGCGCCTTTTCCACGTTGATAACCTTGCCGCGCAGCGGCAAAATGGCCTGGAATTCGCGGTTGCGGCCCTGCTTGGCCGAGCCGCCGGCGCTGTCGCCCTCCACCAGATAAAGCTCGCAAAGCGCCGGGTCGCGCTCGGAACAATCGGCCAGTTTTCCCGGCAGGGCCGCGCCATCCAAAGCGCCCTTGCGCCGGGTCAGGTCCCGCGCTTTGCGCGCGGCAATCCGGGCGCGGGTGGCTAATAGTCCTTTCTCCACCACCCGGCGGGCGACCGGCGGATTTTCCTCGAAGAACGCGCCCAGCTCGTCGTTGACCACCGATTCGACAATGCCCTGGGCCTCGCTATTGCCCAGCTTGGTTTTGGTTTGGCCCTCAAACTGCGGATTGGGAATTTTAGCGCTGAGCACGGCGGTCAATCCCTCGCGGACATCGTCGCCGCTCATAGTATCGCTCTCATCCTTGATCAGGCCATGGGCCTTGGCGTAAGTGTTGATCGTCCGGGTGAGCGCCGAGCGGAAGCCGCTCAGGTGGGTGCCGCCTTCGATGGTGTTGATGTTGTTGGCGTAGGTGTAGACATTCTCCGTGTAGGCGTCCGTGTATTGCAGAGCGATTTCCACGAAGAGGCCGTCGCGCTCCTTGGCGAAATAAATCACTTTGGGGTGAATCAGGTTCTTGTTGCGATTAAGGTGCTGAACGAACTCCACGATCCCGCCCTTGAAACAGAAAATCTCGCTGCGCGCCGGGTCTTCCTGCGTCAGGCGGATTTCCACGCCTTTGTTGAGGAAGGCCAGCTCGCGCAGCCGGGTGGCCAGGATGTCCCATTCAAACTTGGTGGTGGAAAAAATCGTTCCATCCGGCAAAAAAGTGACCTTGGTGCCGGTGCCCTTGGTCTTGCCGATTTTTTCCAGGGGCGAAGCGGTGACTCCTTTTTTATAGCTCTGGCGATAGACAATGCCCTCGCGCCGCACTTCCACTTCCAGCCATTCGCTGAGCGCGTTGACGCAGGAAACCCCGACGCCGTGCAGGCCGCCGGCAATCTTGTAGCTGCGATGGTCAAACTTGCCGCCGGCATGGAGGGTGGTCATCACCACTTCCAGGGCGGGCTTGTGTTCCGTGGCATGCCGGTCTACCGGAATGCCGCGGCCATTGTCGTCAACCGTGACCGAGCCGTCGGCATTCAGGACGACCTGGATAGACGTGCAGAACCCCGCCAGGGCTTCGTCCACGCTGTTGTCCACGACCTCGAAGACGCAGTGATGCAGCCCGCGGACCGCAGTATCTCCCACGTACATGGCCGGCCGCAAGCGCACGGCCTCCATGCCTTCCAGGACGGTAATGGTGGTGGCGTCGTATTTCTTGGAAGCGGCGGTCTTGGCCGCCGCCAAAGCGGTCTCAGCAGCGGATTTATCCTTTGTGGTCTGCTCCGGGCCGGGGGACTGTTCCGAAACCGGCTGAACCGCTATCACCGGCTCCGGCCCGGCCGGAACCGGCGCCTTTTCCGGGTGCGTTTCCCGTGCTGGCGCAGCCGCCGCAACATTTTTATGGGCAACAGTTTTTGGCAAAGACGTTGGCCTGGTTGGGCGCTTGATTGTGTCCTTCTTGTTGGAGCCGGCCATACCTATTTTTCCCTTTCGCGTCAGTGGTTGACATTATATTAATGGCCTTCAAAAATGCAACTGCAAAATGACCGGGAAAATGACCGTGAAAAGCGGGAAAAAGAAGGGGGAAATCAGGTGGCTAAGCCGGCATTTTGGCGAATGAGCATCGGCCAATGGGCTTGTTCTGTGCGAGGAAAGTCAGCTCGAAATCCGTGCGCTCCTGCGGCAGAAGAATTAGCGGTTCGATTTCCGCAAAACGCTGGTCGGCGGCCAACTGGCGCCGGATATTCTCGAAATAATCCAGGTGATCGGTAGCCAGGTGAATACAGCCGCGCGGTATCAGAGTGGCGGCCAGCGCATCAAGGAAGGCGGCGTCCCCAGCCGGCCCGGAGCAGGCAAAGAGCCGCCGCCGGTGATGCCGGCGTTTCGGCCAGGGGTCGGGGAAAAAAATATAGTAAGTAGCGACTGACTCCGCCGGCAGGAGATGTCCAACGGCGTAGGCGGCCTCGGAATAGAGCAGGCGAATGTTGGCCAGGCCCGCGCGTTGCGCCTTGCGCTCCACTTTGGCCAGGCGCGGCCTTTGCCGGTCTAATCCCAGGAATGATGTTTGCGGGTGGGCGCGGGCGCGCTCCAGCAGGAAACGCCCTTTGCCGCAGCCTAAATCCACTTCCAGCCGTTGCGGCCGGCGTCCAAAAGTTGCGGCCAAATCGAGCGGACTGCTCCAATCGCCGGGAATGATCCGCAGGCTCGGATTACACTGAATCGGTGATGAAAGATTTGATTCCATGTTCATGCTTCGGAATTTGCATCTCGGTGGCCGCGCCCGCCTGCCCGCAACGCTTCCCGATTCTATCGGGATGCGGGGCAGGTAAGGGCGTGGATTCTTCCGGCAGCCACGGCGTTCCCGCCAGAGGCGGGTCCGCCTATGGTGGAACCGCCGCGGCTACGAAATAGCCGTCACAGGTCTTCATCTGTAGCCGCGCCGGCCTGCCCTGCCGTAGCCCATGGGGCGAAGGAGGGTGACGGCGTGGCGCTTGAATTTCTTATCCGAATCTTCGTAGCCGCGTCCGGAAGGACGTGGTCGCTCTCCTTTTACCATTAGCTTCTGGACAATTTGCCAGAAACGCAGCCAGTTGTCATCCAGCGCCAAGTTGATATCCGGATACCCAGGCACCAATGAACCGCTATGCTTGTATTTTTGTCTTTGAAGGACTAATTCTCGCCGCACAGGGTTTTCTAAAATGTAGAACACTAATGACTGGAAGGCGTTTTTCTCGCATTCCGATTCCCTGAGAATGTGATCGTAGGCCTGTTTCTGCAGGCGATACGGTGCAAGAATGGGGTTCAAATGCCTGCGGAAAAACGCCATACCCAACTGCTGATCGGAATCGGTATTAGTCCCCATCCACAACAAGTGTATGTGTTCTGGCATCAGGCAATATGCGGGGCACACCAGATTGAATCGAAAAGGGTGTGCAGCAATAACTCGCGGAACCGTGAGTGATATTCCGCGGTCAACCAGCCCTTTTGTCTTTTGTCCATAGTCATGATCCAATGAATGTGCGCATAACCTCGGTACCACGCGGGATCAAGACGTGGCAGATGAGAATGTTTGGTTGGTTCCATTCTGTGTTGCGTGAACTCTAATTTGGCCACGGCGTTCCCGCCAGAGGCGGGTCCGCCTATGGTGGAACCGCCGCGGCTACAGCGCGATAGCCAAGAGACCAACGAGCGCGAGGTAGATGCTGAAGAAGCGCAGCGAATGCCGGCGGAAATACACCAGGCAGAAATGAATGGCCAGCAGGCTGACCACGAAACTCACGGCAAAGGCCGTCAGCAACTGGAGCGGCGCCATGATGATGAGGCCCAGATCGAGGATGTCCCGGGCTTGAAATAAGATTGCCCCGGCGATTGCGGGAACGGCCATCAGGAAGGCGAAGCGCACGGCGCTCTCGCGCGTTTGCCCGGTAAGAATGCCGCCGGAGGTGGTCCACCCGGAGCGGGAGGCGCCGGGCAGCAGCGCCACGATTTGCATCAGGCCGATCAGCAGGGCATCGGTAAAGCCAACCGGTTTGCCGGACGGGCGGAAACGCAGGTCGCACAGCCAGAATAACGCGGCAGTTGCCACCATGCTTAGACCCACGGCCAGGCTGTTGCGCGTGGTTGCTTCGCTTTCCAGAAAGGATTTAAGCCAGGGCGCGGCCAATACGACCGGAATGGTAGCCGTGACCAATAGCCAGGGCAATCGGCGCTCGGGGGCGCGCTCAATGGAATGAAAACGAAAATATCCGGCGATGATATCGCGCCAGGTGCGCCAGAAATAAATGAGCAGAGCCAGCAAGCTGCCGGCATGCAACACGGTGTCGAAAACCAGGCCGCCTTCATCGGACCAGTTGAACAACTGGCGCATGAGCACGAGGTGCCCGGAACTGCTGATGGGCAGAAATTCCGTAGCGCCCTGCACAACTGCCAGAATGACAGCCTGGAACAAGCTGAGGTCGGAAGCCATGGGGTAATTTCACCACATCGGCAGGACCGGGATGTAGCCGGGGCCGCCAACCGGATACAGCAGTGAATAGGATTGTCCATTAACCGTCAGGAAGAACCAGTAGCCGGTGGATTCCTGGTAGACGGCCAGGTCGTCGTAGCTGTCGCCGTTATAGTCGCCGGGCACGGCGGTGTAGCCGGCGCCGCCCAGCAGCGCGCCGCTGACGAGCGTGGCGCTGTTTTTCAGGGAATAGATGTACCAGGCGCCGGTGTAACGGTGGTAGACCGCCAGATCGGAGGTGCCGTCGGCATCGTAATCGCCGGAAACGGCGACCAGATTGGTGCCGCCCCACATTTTACCCCAGGCAATGACGCCATTGGTCAGTGAGCCGATGTACCAGTTGCCGGAACCTTCCTGATAAACGGCCAGGTCGGAGCGACGATCGCCGTCGAAGTCGCCGGAAACGGGCGTGAACCCGGCGCCAAAGTAACTGACGCCATCCACGAGTTGGGTGCCGGTGGCGGTAAGGATATGCCAGAAGCCGTCCGGTTGTTCATAGAGGGCCCCGTCCGAGATGCGGTCATTATCATAGTCGCCGCTGACGGGAGTTTTGCCGGGGCCGCCAAAGACAACTGAAGACACTAACACCCTGGCCCGTTTGAGCGAGCCAATGCGCCATTCGCCGGTTTGCTCGTTGTAGATAGCGCCATCAGAGGCGCCATCACCGTCGTAATCGCCGTCAATCGGCCGGAATCCCGGCCCGCCCCAGACAAAGTTGTCCCAGGCCAGCGCCAGCCAGCGCTTGAGTGAGGCGATCCGCCAGCGACCGGTAGTGGGATTAAAAGTGGCCAGGTCGGAAGCGCCATCGGCGTCAAAATCATTATAAAACACATTGGTTTGCACCAAGGCAACTATACCAGCCGCCCGCGCGATGGTGCTCTGCAGCAGCGTCGAGTTGTAGGTCTGAGCGTTCTGGGAAGGCACGACGGCCGCGGCCTGCGCCGCCGCATAGGTGTGCAGCTCCAAGAAGCTGTATTCGTCATCGCCGCTGGTATCCACCGCAGTGAGCGAGCAGCCGCCAATCAGGAACTCGGTATAGAGGCTGTAGTAAGAGCTGGTCCAACTGAGTTCGTCGTAATCGCTGGAAACCATAAAGGCGATATTCTGGCCCAACTGCTTGGGCACGGCCAGCCCCAAGCGCCGGAAGCGCTCCCGCTGAATGTTGTGGTAATGCGCCATGACCCGTTCGGCAAAGAGCCATTCAAACGGCGCTCCGCCATCCAGTTGGTAGGCGCCGCCGGAATTGCAGGCGTCAATGATGACGATTACGGAGGTGTCCACCCCGAACAATGCCAGGTCAGTGGCCAATTCGGCGTCGGTATAGTCGGCGTCGTAGGTGCTGATAAAAGTGTCAGTGGCGCCCTTACTGGCCGATTGGCCTCTGCGGCTGGCGGGGAAACGCTCCAAAGACCCTGGTTGGCTGATTACATTGGATACGCCCCCGTGACTGGAATGGAAGTAGAGTACCAGGTCGCCCGAGCTGCTGTCGTTGGCCAGGGTGTGCAACTGGTTTTGAATCATTACTTTCGTGGCCTGGCTGTCCAACAGCAAGGTTATATTGGTAGAACTCCAGCGGTTGGAAGGATCGCCCAGGAGCATGGTGCCGCGTATGCCCAGCGCGTCATTGGTGGTAGTGGTCAACGGTGTGGCCCCGTAAGACGGGGAATAGTTGTCAATGCCCACTACGAGCGCCCGCCGCGTGGGCGCCGCCGCTACGGCGGTGCCGGCATAGCCCGAATCGGTGTTGCTGTAATTAGTGCTGACGCCATAGGCGTTGCGGGCTTTGGCCTTGTAATAATAGACCACGTTCACGGTGACGTCGTAATCCTGATAGATGGTGCTGGTTTCATTGGTGACGAGCTGGATGGGGTCATTGGTGCCATAACTGCGCCAGATATCGTAGCCATTGGCTCCGCTCACCGTGTTCCAGGTGACATCAATACGGTTGGAGTATGTGCCGTCGGTGGCGGAAAGCCCACTGGGCACGGCCGGGATGCTGTAGAGACTGGGACTGCCCGCAAGGAACTCCATGGTCAGCGTGTAGTGAACATTATTTTTGCGGTCCTCGGCATCCTTGCAAATTACCGTGAAGAGCCCATTCGTTACCAGGGTGTTGGTGAGAACGGCGCTTATCTGGTAGACGTCGCTGGTTTTCTTCAAACGGGCGCCAGCCGGGTTGTAAAGCTCGATAACAGGGTTGACGTCGGACTCTACCTCGGTCATGGTCAGTTGCACGACGTCGCCGCTCGAGGCGCTGAAGAACGCCGCATCCAGGTCGCCCGGCGCGTGGATTGTGCCGCCCTTGGTTTCCCCGCTGACGATCATGCCCAAGTCGGTATCGTTGGTTGAGAGCGAGCTGTCGCCGATTTTAATCATGGAAACAGCGTATTGCCCGGCCCCATTGAAGAAATCGTTCAGAGACACGGTATAAATCCCGGTGTTAGTCAGGGTGGCGGTCACCTCGGAGCGGTATTCCGGCGGGTAATCATTGGTGACTATGCGGCCGTAGGTATCATAGAGCTGAATGTCGGCAACCAGGGCGACATTATCCTGGCCCATGCGGAACTGCACGGTGCAGCGGTTGGATACGGGAAAAGTGGCGGCGTCCAGGTCGGCGCCCACGTTGATGATGCCGTACTTGGACTGGCCGTTTTGAACAAAGCCGACATCCAAGTCGGCATACGAGAGCGGCACCTCGGGCATGCGCAGCATGGAAACGCTGTAGGAAACCGGGTTGGAATATTGGTAAAGGCTTAAGGGCAGGTCGCAGTAAAGATTGAACCAGCCGTTATTGGTGATGGCCAGCGAAAACTTGCTGATGGAGAACTGTTGAGTCAGGGACGCGGTGAACTGGTTGGAATAAGGATCAGTCGCGCGGTTCTGGTAATAGATGAGGACATCGGGCACGTGGAGCATGTAGGGGTCCTCGTTGGCCACGCGGATGAGCACCGTATCGTTGGAATACGCTTGAAACTCATAAACGTCGCGCAGGTCATTGGTGGACATATCCGCCAAGAAATACTGGCCGGATTCGAGGTTGACCGCAAAAGCGGAGCCCGCCGCTATGAACAAAATACCGGCCAGGCTTCGCGCAACCGCTACGCCCAGGCAAGCCAGGCTTCGCCCAAACAAGTCGCGCCGGCGCAATAGTGGCTGCCGGCGGTTTCCTGGTATCTTGGTCATGTGCCGGGGGCGTTCCCTGCTGGAACCTTCTGCTTTGCTCATGTCGGCAGTATGGCAAAAACATGATTTTGAAGCAATATGATTTTTTGGTAATTCGTCGAGCGCGCTTGCTTCCGGTCAAGACCCCTGCTAAATTGCTCCCCGCGATGGAAGTGCCCAAACATGTCGTGGCTTCGATTCTGATCAGCGCCTTGGTCTGGTGGGTCCTGCGCTCGGCGGCCGCCGCTGCGGCCTGTTTTCTGGTGGGCGTGCTAATAGACCTCGACCACTTGTTTGATCACCTCTACCATCACCGCGGGCGGCTCAACTTGCGCCGATTCTTCCGCGCCTTCCGTATCGAGATCATGGAAAATATCTTTGTCTTTCTGCATTCCTGGGAATTTGTCATCCTCTGGCTGGCCTTGCTCTTGACGGTGCCCGAAGCCCGCCAGCCCGTGGCGCTGGGACTCTTTATCGGTTTTGCGTCCCACTTGTTGCTCGATAACCTCTTTAACCGCCACAGCCGCTGGGCTTACTTTTTGCTCTTCCGCCTGCGGCACGGCTTCGCCGGCAAATATTATTATGGCGCGCGCGAATACCGTTCCCGGATCAAACACGTCCGCCGGCTGACGCGCCAAAGTTAGTTGCTTTGCCGATGGGTCGCTTGACGTTGATGGCAATCCAGATAAGGACGGCAGTTTCATGAAACTTGTTTATTGGCTGACAGCGAGCGCCTTGCTCTGCCTGTCTGCGATGGCCCCGGCCCAGGTGCGGGTAATCAAAACCATGAGCGAAGTCGCAACCCTGGATGTGGCCCAGTTCGTCGGCAAGTCGGAGGGAGCGCCGGCGGTATTTCGTCAGACACTGGTCGAGGATTTGCGGCGTTCCGGCTGGTTCAACCTGGTGGGCGGAACGCGCGCCGAGTTCGCCCTGCTGGGCGCGGCCGAACTTTCCGGCGCCAATCTGGAAGTCCTCTGCGAGGCCTACAATGTCGCCGAACGCGCCAAGTTGCTGGATAAAACCTATAAAGCCGCCGAGCGCGAAGCGCGCGCGCTGGCCCATCAGGTGGCCGATGATATTGTTCTCAAACTCAAAGGCCGCGAAGGCATGGCCGCTAAGCGCATCCTCCTGATCGGCAACCGCACCGGAAAAAAGGAAGTGTATCTGTGCGACGCCGACGGTCACAACCTCCGGCAATTAACCCGCGATAATACGATCAGCCTGGCGCCCAAATGGTCGCCGGATGGGAAAGAGTTTGTCTATACTTCCTTCCGCTCCCGGTTTCCCGATGTCTATCTGGTGAATCTGGCCAGCGGCAACCGCAAGTGCCTGGCCGATTATCCCGGTCTCAACATCGGCGCGGCCTTTGCGCCCGATGGGCGCGCCGTGGCGTTGGTTCTTTCCAAGGATGGTAACCCGGACTTGTATGTCAAAGACTTGCGCCGCGGGCGGCTCACGCGCCTGACCAGCACCGCCCGCGCGGCGGAGGCCAGCCCTGCCTGGTCCCCCGATGGCCAACAAATAGCCTTCGTCTCCGACCGCTCGGGCACCCCGCAGTTGTATGTCATGGATCGCGCCGGCGGCGACCCGCGGCGGCTGACCAGCCAGGGCTCGCAGAATGTGGATCCCGACTGGGGCGCCAACGGCTATATCGCCTATTGCAGTTATATCGGCAGCTACCAGATTTTTGTCATGAATCCGGCGACCCTTGAGTTCAAGCAGGTTACCCGGGAAGATGCCAATTATGAGGACCCGTCCTGGGCGCCCGATGGCCGGCACGTCGTCTGCACGCGGACGGTCGGTTACCGGTCGCAAATTTTTATCATTGACACTTTAAGCGGTTCTTTAATACCTTTGCTGGCGGAATCGGAAAGAGGGGACTGGATGGCCCCAGCCTGGTCGCAACAATAAAGTTTTCCAACAATCAGGAGGTGCGGAATGATCGGCAAACTTATGTTCGGTCTGCTCGTGGTGGCGTTAGTCTGTGCGCTGGGCACAACCGGCTGCCGGAAGAAAGCTAAAAGAGCAGGGGTTGACGACAACATTGGCGGCGCCCTCGGCGCCGAGCAGGGTCTATCGGGCCGCCCGGAAGACGGTATGAACGTGTTGTCGGTTAAGTTTGCCAATGTGGAGTTCGATTATGACAGCGCCCGGATCAAAGAAAGCGAGCGCGCCAAGATCGAAGCGGTTGCTGATTTTCTGAAGGATAATCCCGGCGTCAGGCTGCTGGCGGAAGGCAATTGCGATGAGCGCGGCAGCGCCGAATATAACATGGCCCTCGGCGAACGCCGCGCCCTGGCGGTCAGAGCCTACCTGATGGGCCTGGGCATTGATGGCGGCATTATTCAGACCAAGTCGAATGGCGAGGAAAATCCGGCGGCCACGGGCCATGATGAAAGCGCCTGGCGCCTTAACCGCCGCGCTGAGTTTGTGCTCTATACTCAGTGAAGCACCTTGCCCCGGCCACTGCCATGAACTTTGTGCCGCCATCCTATGGCGGCCTACAATATTCTTGATTCTACAGTAGGCCTTCATCGTCCGCCTGTAGCGCTATATGCGCAGCATTGCGGGCAGAAGAACCGCTAAAAAAAACGTTCAGGCAGGGTAGCGGCTGGTCAGGTTCATGAATATTCCTCTGGCTTTTTTCGGGAGCTCCATGGGGGCAGGCGAAATCCTGCTGATCCTGGTGGTGATTCTGCTCCTGTTTGGCGCCGAACGCCTGCCGGGCATGGCCCGCTCCCTGGGCAAGGCCCTGGAAGAGTTTCGCCGCTCCGCCCGCGACCTGAGCCGCGACCTTATGAATAGTCATCCTTCGCAGCCATCTCGCGACGCGCCGCCGAGAGCGCCGGATCAATCGCAACTACCTGCCGCTTCCGCCTTTGCGGATCCGCCAAACGGAAAAGTCAAGGAAAGCTCGGAACCAGCCGGTATGACCTGATCCATGAGTACCCCCGGCGATATGGTTATTGAGCTGAACTTTGTTCCCGCCTGGGCCCGGCGGCCCGCCAAAGAAAATTATTATGCGCGTTATGAAGCTCGCTCTGCCGAAGGTCGCGCTGGACGCGAAGCCCGGCGCCGCTCGGATGATAATTACCGCTACCCAAAGAGAAATGCCCGGCCCCAGCCGCAGACGAGCCGCAGGGCGCCCGGCCTTTCACAGCTTCCCCCGCGCCGGGAAGACTCGCGGGCATCAGCCTCTGGCTATGCCACGCGAGACAAAACTGAGCGGTCGGGCAGTGAGCACGGCCAGGGCGCCTCAGACGGAAAGTATCCGCGTGGATCCGGCTCGCCTCCGGCGCCGCTCAAGATAACTTTCATTCCCGAAAGCCGCGGTCTTAAGCCGCTGGCCGCCCGGCTGCGCCGCTCCGGCCGCGCTTACCCGCTCTTGGACGTGGCCGCGCTTTTCATCAGCAAGCCGAATTATTACGCCGTTAAACACGAAGTGGCCGTGGATGGCCATCGCCGCGCGCCGCTCTTTCTTTACCAATGTTCCGCCTGTCAAGCCGTCTTCCTTGATTATGACCTGAGCGTGGCCCATGCCTTGAACGCTCATCTGGATCGCTTTTATGCACGGGAAGAGATAGCGCTCGAACCGCCTAAAGGAACCTTCACGACGGTGGCCCGTTGTAAACTCTCGGGCGAACTGCTGGGCCCGCCCAATTACCATGAGTTCAATGAGCGCCTTGCCGAACTGCACCGCACGCGCTTTGCCGCCATGGAGCTGGAAGCTTATCGCCGGCAGATTGCCAATGAAACTGATCCCGAGCTGATCGAGCAGTGGAAAAAGGAGGCCAGCCGTCAAGTCGTCTATCGGACCTTGCGCGCGGCCGAGCCGGCGACTTTCCGACGGCGCAGCCAGGTGGAAGCCCATTTCCGGGAACATTATGCGCCGGAGTTTATCCGGCGCTCCCGCCGGTTTATTGCCTCGGGCGTAACTTGCCGGAACATCGCGGATCCCTGTGTCCGCCAAGCGGTCGAAGATTCTTGGGCGCGCGAAAACAAGTCCGCGTTGAAAATGGCCTCAGCCATCCAAGCGGCCTTTCGGCGCTTGGGATTTCACGTGTTTAAGGCCTCTGGCAAAACAACTTTCATCACGGCCATTTTGCCGCAGGCCATCAATCCGGCCCAGACAACCACCGATGTGCGCCGGATCCTGGAATGTTTAGGCATGCACCCCGGCGCCAGCCGCCGGGAATTGGTTAAGCTGCTTCAGCCGCAGGCCGCGCCCAATGCCCCGGAAGTGGCGGCCGTTCTACAAACCCTCCACTGGCTGGTGGCCAGAGGCCATGTTATCGAGTTTTATAACGGCACCTTGGCGCTTCCGGGTTTACCCGGCGACTTGTCCGGCGAAGCCTTGGCGAAGACGGAAGCCTTGGCCAAGCCGGACCTGTCCGCCGAAGCTTCAGCGAAGGCGGAAGCAAAAAATTGACTGGCTCGCAGAGTGTGGCAAGGTCCGGAAACAGCAATTAACAACTTTTTTCCATCATCATGGCGGATATTCAGCTAATCTGTTCAGCCTGCGGGAAAGCGCAAACCGTTTCTGAGTATGTCCAGGAACGTGAGCTGGAGTGTCCGGCTTGCGGCAAGCCTCTGACTCTCGCGGACCGGAAACCCGTTAAAATCAGTTTGGACCTGAAACGCTCCGCGCCGCCGCCGCCGCATGAAGGAGCGGTTCCGGGCGCGCCGGGCGCGCCGGCCATAGCGCCCGTGCCGGCCATAGCGGGGCGTTCTTCGATCTTTACCGCGCAAGATATTCGCAGCGTTCAGGCGCACAAGCGCAAAGTCTGGCTGGCCGCGTTTGTGTTTCTGGCGCTGGCGGGGCTGCTGGCTTATCTCCGGTTTTTCAGCTCCTGGCCGTTCCTGCCGCAAGCGTCCTTGAAATTTTATGGCAAGCTGGCCATTGCCTGCGCCTACCTCCTTATTATTGGCCTGGCCTTGCGGGATAATATGTTTGACGGATTGCTTGCCATCGTGGTTCCCCTGTATCCGTTTTATTACCTGTTTTTCTTGTCCGGCGCCGTGTTCCTGCGCGCGCTGGTCGGCGCCTTACTGGCGGTCTTTGGCTATGATACTTTAATAGTTCTTCAAGCATGGGCCATCCAGGTTACGGATGCGGTTAATAAATGGATCGAACGCATGGGGTCCTGAGCTGCCTTGCATGTGAAGGCAACGAGAGCGTGACCGCCTGGCGCCAGCTACGGAACTCAGTTTTTGTAACTACTCAGCTATCTGAGAAAACAATTTCCGCCCTTGGCGGATCCGCCTGAGGTGGATCATGCCTTAGGCAGACCCGCCTCTGGCGGGAACTACAAAATGCGCAAAATACGCGAAATTTGAGTGTAATTTCCATTCCCATTTTCGTGCCTTTTCCGCCTAAGGCGGATCTGCCTTAGGCATGACGCGTTTTTCGTAGTTTCATTTCTTGACGACTTGAGTACTAAGTGCTCAAAGGCATAAATCCGCTAACGTGAGCGTATTTATGTCTTTGAACACTAAGGCGCTGATGCGGCCAATGCCAATCACAACGGAATATGGCCAACCTGGCTAAAGCCTATATCAGTTTCAGCGCCTTGCGGCATAACGCGCAGGTGCTGAAGGCCGCCGCGGGCGGCACGCCGCTCTGCGCCATGGTCAAGGCCAATGCCTACGGCCATGGGGTCTCCCTCGTGGTCCAGGCCTTGTCCGGCCAGGGTATTGCTTTCTGGGGCGTGGCCACGCCGGAGGAAGCCCTGGAATTGAAAAAAATAGGAGCGCCAGAACCGATTCTGCTGCTGCGCGCAATTGAGCTTTATGAAGAAACCGATCAGGTGTTGGCCACCGTGGATGATCTGCTGGAAGCGGATATTCGCCTGACCCTGGTCAGCGCCGCGGGGCTTGACCTGCTCGCGCGGCGTTGCGCCCAGCGGCAAAAAAAAGCCCGCGTCCACATTGATGTGGATACCGGCTTGGGCCGCAACGGCTGTCCCGCCGCGGAAGCGCTCGCGCTGGTCTCAGCGGCGGGCGCGAATCCGCTCGTTGAGCTCGAAGGCATTTACAGCCATTTTGCCGGCGTGGATGAACTCTCTCAGGATTTTGCCGGCGAGCAACGCGCGCGGTTCCAGGATGTTCTCGATAAGCTCGCCGCGCGCGGCCTGCGCGTGCCCATCCGCCACCTGGCCAACAGCGCGGCGATCTTTAACCTGCCGGAGGCGCGGCTGGATATGGTTCGCCCCGGCGTGGCGCTCTATGGCTACGGCGGCAAATTTATGCGCGGCGCCGAGCGTTTGCGCTCGACCTTGCGGCTGGAAGCGCCCGTGATTCTGACCAAAACGCTCGCTCCCGGCGAAACCTGCGGTTATGGCCGCACGTTCACGGCTCGCCGCCCAACACGCCTCGGCCTGTTGCCGCTGGGCTATGCCGATGGCTATGACCGCCGCTGGTCGAATGCCGGCCAGGTCAGCGTGGGCCAGCGCCTGATCCCGGTTGTCGGCCGGGTGAGCATGGACCTGACCATCCTGGATTTGACCGATGCCCCGGAGGCCGTGGTGGGCACGCTCTGTTGTGTCATCAGCGAGTGCCGGGCCGACCCGCATTCGGTGGAGACGATGGCCCAGCGCCTGGGAACAATCCCGCACGAAATTACCTGCGCCTTGGGCGCGCGCGTCCAACGCCTGCCGGCGCCATAGCTCCTCTGTGCTCACCGGCCGTGCTCCGTCATAGCGCTGCGCGACGGCGAGCCGGAGAAAGCGAAGCCTCTCTTGGCAGACTTCTCTTATGGTTTTTTCCGTCCATTGCCCCCCGACGGCCCCTGGTACCTCGTTTTGCCGTGAAATCCCGCCATTCTATGGCGGTCTACAGTTGATCCTGCCCTGAGCCGGAACGCGGCAGCCCCGCTCAGAGCGGGGCAAGCAGAGTGTTTACCACGCCATCAGCGTGGCCGCGGCTACATAAGACACTTGCCCTGAGCGCCGTTGAATGGTTTTGCTGTGACTTTAGCCGACATAAAGTCGTCTCTACCTTGGTAACCCAGCGGCTCCCGCCTTCGCTCAAGGAGCTATGGCGGGCAAGCCGCGCGAGACAGTTCCGAACCGCATCTACGAAACAATCGGAGCCGCGGCTACGGGCACGTGAGCCTACCGTCCCTGGCCGAGCTCGGGCAGGCGCGTGGCTTCCGCCTTGGCGGATGCTACTCTGCGAAGTAAAGCCTTCGCTACGAAGCACGAGTCCGCACAGGCGGAACAAAATTTCC
>JACPGM010000022.1 GCA_016188985.1 Lentisphaerota bacterium
ACGAGGGCTGCCTGGTCACCCCGCCGTTCGAGCCGGGCGGCGCCTTGCATGTTAATGTCGCGGCGGCCAATGGAGGGTGGCTGCGCGCCGAACTACTCGATGCCGATAGCGGCCGACCTCTCGACGAATACTCCGCCGCGGACTGCCGCCCCTTGGAAGGCGACCTGCTCAACGCTCGCGTTCAATGGAAGAGCCGGGCCGACCTGCCCCGGTCCCCGGCCAGGGTGCGCGCCCGCTTCCTGATGCGGAACGCCGCGCTCTTCTCCTTCTGGCTGGAAAGGGGGACATGACATGTACGATTTGCATCCAGCGCAAGTGTTCGTTCACAAGAGAGTATACGCCAATCCCCTGGCGCTCGCGCGCCTCGATCGGATGCTGGGCGCCTTGGGCCATCCGCCGGTTCAGGTGGTGGACGAGCGGGACACGGATCGGATCATCGAAGCGGTTGGGGTCGGCGACTCTCAGGCGGAGCAGTGTCCGCGCTGGCGACAGGGCGTTGAAAAACGCGCTGAAGATCCGGCCTTCCTGTTCAATACGTTCGTTTGGGACGAAGAGCTGCGGACGCCCAATCCGAAAGAGCGCCTGAACAGTTGCGCCCAGATGATCGCGTCCGTCATGGCCGGTGTCGGGGAAGATTTTGCCTTCAGCCAACGGAATCCGAGTCTTCTATCGCCCGAGAAGGCGCATGTCTGTCAGGGCGGTTGGGGCATTCACAGTTTAAAGGGGTGCGTGCATAAATGCGATTACTGCGAAGAGGGATACCTGGTCAACTTCATGCTTGATCTCGAGGAGTTCGCCGAGCATGTTTTGCGCATGATGGAACGCCGGCCGGAGCAAAAATTATATCGTTACGATCTCTACAGCGACAGCATTTGTTTCGAGCCGGAGTATGGCGCATCCGCAATCCTCGCGAGCGCGTTTGCCGAAACGGCCGACAAGTATTTGCTCTTCTACACCAAGAGCGCCAATGTAGAGCATTTGCTCAACCTGCCCCACAAAGCCCACAGCATTTTCTATTGCACGCTGGCCACCGCTACGGTCTGCCGCGAAATCGAGCGGGGCACGCCCGGCATGGATGCGCGCATTGCCGCCCTGCGCCGGTGCCAGGAAGCGGGCTATGTGGTGCGCGTGGGTTTTTCGCCGATCGTTCCCATCTGCCCATGTCCAGCCGGACACGGTCCGCTTATGGGTTGTCGCGCAGATGGAAGCCCGTGAGGCGGAGCGCATTTTCAACATGGCCGAACTCGATCAACAATTTGTCCGCTCCATGCGCGCGGCCGCTCCGCGGATGGCCGGGGTGTTCAATGCGCCTTTTCCGCCCGAGGTGCGCGCCGAAATCTACGGTCACTACCTTGACGAAATCAAACGCATCAGTCCGGGAACGCCGGTTTCCCTATGCAGCGAGGAACTTCAAGTGTGGCGGATGCTGCGCGACAAGCTTGCCATGGCGCCGGACAATCTGTATTGCTGTTGCGGGGGCACAAGCGTTCCCACGCGCGAGTGACATGGATGAGCCGATCGTGCGCATGGACCCGCGGTTCCCGCCGTGACACGAACCATAAGGAGGCGCCAACATGCCCGATAACGAAAGCCTGCGCTGGCTTACGCTCAACGATCCGCACCTGCGGCCCCATGGCCTGTGGTGGTTCGATGAGCATGGCGGCGAGCTTTTCCGCTATCCCCGCCATTTCGAACGCAACTTTGAACCGGTGGACTCGTGGAGATGGCGGCTTACCACTCATCCATCGGGCGCCCGGCTCCGGTTTCGCAGCGACACGGGGCGATTGGTCTTGCGCCTCGAAACCTGGCACGACCAGATTCCGCCGGGCGGCATGAGCGAACTTTCCCGCCGGGGCGTCGAGTGTACGCTCAACGGAGAATTTCAGGTTATCGCCTTATCCGAACAACTGGGGTTGGCCGATTTGGAATTGTATCGAGACCCCGGCATAGGCGGCAACGAATTCACGCTCTGGCTGCCGACCTACAATCCCATCCGCGTCCACGGCATTGGAGTGGCCTTGGGCGCGCGCGTGGAAGCGCCGGCGCCGTATCGGTTGCCGCGACCGTTGCTGGCCCTCGGCTCTTCCATCACCCAGGGCGCGAACGCCTCCCGCCCGTCGCTCACCTGGCCGGCCCGGGTGGCGCGGCGGTTGAACCTGGATTTCGTCAACCTGGGCGCCACGGGCGCCACGGATTTATCGGATACAATGGCCGAAGTGGTGGCGGAGGTGGATGCTTCGGGCTATCTTCTGAAAATCGGGATCACGCACGTGTTCGACCTTCCGAATTTTCCGGACCGGCTGAACCGATTCGCCGACCGCCTGCGGGAACGCCGGCCGAAAACGCCCCTGTTGTTCATCGGCCCGCTGGCCGGAACGCGGCATTGGGACGCGGAGCGGCGCAATTTCCGCGACCACGCCGGCAAATTGAATGAAGTCCTGCTCGAACAAGTGAGCCGGCGGCGCTCGGCGGGCGATTCGATCTACTCGGTCCGGACGAACTGGATGGTTTGGCGGATGCCGTGCATCCCAACGACTTGGGTTTCGCCCGTCTGGCGGAACGGCTGACGCCGCGAGTGGAAGCGGCGCTCGGTTCGACGACCTGAAACAACATAATATCATGCGGGTAACCCCGTATGGGCAGGGGAAAACATGTGGAAATATCTGTTCGAAGCGGTCATCAGCGATAATGGCGTCCGGGCCGGGCGGCCATCGGGCTTCGGCAAGTGGGACATGTTTGATTCTCCGGCACGGCCGAAACCCGTGGGGATTGACGGCCGCAAGCTGGAGTGGCACGTGGATCATCCGCTGAGCGTGAATGGCGCGCTCTATCGAAAGGGAATCGCCATTCCCTTGAACCAGGCGTATGAAGCGGAACTCGAACCGGGTTGGGAGACGTTGTCGTTTCAGGCCGGCATTGACGATGATCTGTATCCGGAAGTCAAAGTGACTGGCGTGCTCTCGGTTGAAGGAGACGGTCGGCGGCTGTTCGCGAGCCCGCGCCTGGCTCGGGGTTGCGAACTGCTGAAAGCCAAACTGCCCGTTGCTGGTGTCAAGCGGCTGCGGCTGCGCTTCGACGAAATCGAAACCGAGCTCAAGGATAATCCGGACAACTGGGCCGATCTGGTGGAAATATTCTGCGACGTGCTGGATCCCGTCGTCACGCGTGGACAAGCGGCGCTCCCCCTGTCCAGCGGCAGCAAGACGCTGAAAGAAGGGCTGGGTCTTCGTGTGGAGGCACATCCGGCGCCCGCGGCGGTCTGGTCTGTTAAGGCGTTGGCGGCGACGGAACCGGGAAGCGCCCGTTATCTCCTGGGCTGCCTGAACGACACCGTTTACTGTCTGGACGAGGATTTGCGCACGCGGTGGAGCTATCCGACGCTCGGCCTGCCTTTTTCGATCAAGGCCCTGGATGTCAATCATGATGGCCTGTCGGAAATCGGGGTCATGGCGCTCGACCCCGAAGGCACTTTTTCCCTTCTCGATCGGGACGGGCGCCTGCTCTGGAAAAGATGCTTTGGACCGGGGCTGCAGGTGTTCGCGATGGGCGATATTGACGGCGACGGTCAGGTTGAAATAGTCGTCTGGGACGATACGGGGGCGCTGATTGTGCTGGACCCCTACGGCGGGGAAAAATGGTCGCGCCGCACCGAAAGAATCTCCTTGAGCTTGGCCATGGCCGTGGGCGATATCAACAACGACGGCAGGATGGAAATCCTGGTCGGCCCCATGGATCGCGGCCTGGACGCCTATAACTGTGAGGGAAAACGACTCTGGAATCGCGAGCTCGGGCCGATGGGCAATATCGGTCATGTAGGTTCCATCGAGGTGCGCGAATTCGGCAATGAGAACAGAATACTCGTGGGCAGCCGTCCGGGCAGGATATCCATGCTAAACGGGCAGGGAGATAGGCTCTGGTGTTATAGCCATTGCGGCCGCGGCTATAATTACGCCATTGCCGCCGCCGGCAACTTGACGGGAAGCGACGCCACGGAAATCGCGGCCATAAGCTATGACGGGTCATTTTGCATCCTGAACGAGCAAGGCCACCCTCTGAAAAGGGAATTCATGCCTATGCCATTCTTGGGTTTTGACGTGATCGGGAATAGGGGGGCGGAGCTTCCCGTCATCGTTGCCGGATCCGCAGGGCTGCGGGATAACCATCTTTATTTCGTCAGCTTGAAAGAGAACGAGCCAAGCAATCACCGGGTGGTTTTACCGGGAAAGTCCGATCATGTGACGCCGCATCTCGATAGGATTATCACTCAGATCAATTCTTTGGAGCCGGAGCAGACATCGGCGTCGGCGGTATATCACATTATTTTCGTCTTCTATCCCTTTAAATATGGAAAGTCGGATGCAAGGGCGACCCGGGAAAGATTTTTGCGGTTGAAGCGTTTTCTTGGCGAACAATCCGCTCCGAACGTAAGTTATGAGATAATCGTCCTCGGCCCGGAGCGGTGGCTGCAGTCAGACGTCGCCAGCGAACGCAAGCAGGGCGAAGATGCGCTGAAAATCATGGAAGAAGAGCGCATTCCTTTTTACCTCTGCTTTGATCATTGCGGCGATATGCGGATTGGTCTTGATGCGGCCAAGCGAATACTCGCGCTGGCGCCCACGGCCTGCCGGGGATTCGAGGGGAGCGAACAGAGCCCGGTTGTGCAACCCGGGATATGGGAAAAGTGGATGCCGTACATGGAACGCATGGTTGCCTTGTGTCGGGAGCGGGGCAAGCAGATCGTGCTCAGGAACAACTTTGGCGCCTGGTACAACCTGGCGTCCTATAAGAACGCCTATGACCTTCTATTCAGCGGGCGCTGCCGCGACACGCTGGTGGCCATGATCAACGCCAATAATCCCGCCAACGAACTCGATTTGTCGGCCGTGCTCGCCCAGTGGAAAACCGGGGCGTATGACGCCTGGGGCTTCAGCAGCCAACACTGGAACTGGGATTGGTATCCCATCAATCCTTACAACCTGTATCCCCCGGACCACATGCTGCGAAGCGATTTTGTCGCCGCGAGCCTCGGCGCCACGTACTTCGCCATCGAAGGCGAGTTTTACGATGGAAAGGGAGGAATATGTCCCGCCGCGCTGAAAGATCGCGTCCCGTTCCAAGATATGCTCAAGAAAGGGCTCTTTTGGCGCTGTAACCCCGAGCAATTGGCGAACTTTTCCTCAGTGCTCATTCAGTATGACAAGCCTCCAACATTGTCCGAATTCGTGCGCACGGATATTTGGGACGGGAAAAAACTCGCCGGCGCGATGATTACCAATTTTCGGATGCAAACGTCGCCTTGGAATTATCTTCCCCGGCTGATCTACGGCGTGAACCGGTATTTTGACGGACTATTTCCCCAGACTCCGTATGGGATGGTCGGTTTTCTGCCGCCGCACGCGGAACGCGTTCCCTGGGCCGGGACAATCTGGCGCACGGACGGATTCCGGCTGTTCCCGGGCGACGAAGAGGAAGCCGTCAATTGGCGGAATTTGGAACAGGACCTCGAGCGGGCGGCGTGCCGTCATCCCTTTCGGGCCAAAGGTTGTTTCCTGGCCGTACAACAATCGGAGACAGGCTACAGACTTTTTCTGTGCGACCCCGCCTATCTTGATCCCCACGGGGTTCAGGCAACGATCGAGATCAATCTGAGCCGGTCGTTCCGGGTATGGGACGTCTTGGAAAACAAGGCCCTCTCGCCGCGAGAGGGTCAACTGCCCGTGGAAATAAAGGCGGGTGTTTTCCGCGTGCTGGATGTAGTCTTCACGGGAAGATGATTCAAGCCCGAAAGCCAATGAACGCTATCTTGTTTCTCGACGACAAGGACCTCGCCTCCCGGCGGGGGCTTGATCGCAGAATGGTGCTGCCAGTGCGGCACCCGGACAACCCGATCATGCGTCCGGAGTACGACTGGGAAGAAGGAACGGTCTTTCCCCTCACGGTGCTCCGCGACGAAAAAACCGGCCTGTGGCGGATGTGGTACCAGGTCTTTAAGTCTTACGTAATAGTTTAGCGGCTTGAAGCGGGAGCGGGCAAGAGGACGGCGGCAGCGGCGGAGGTTTCGAGCATCCAGGGGTCTCGTTTTTTTTATTGCATATAAACCGAAGCATGATATAGTGCTTCGGAATGAACGCCAAACCCCCATATCAAGGCCTGCTGAATGAGCGGAATCGGCTGCGGCAGTTGCTGGCCGACTGGCC
>JACPGM010000158.1 GCA_016188985.1 Lentisphaerota bacterium
GGTTTGGCGTTCATTCCGAAGCACTATATCATGCTTCGGTTTATATGCAATAAAAAAAACGAGACCCCTGGATGCTCGAAAAATCCGCCGCTGCCGCCGTCCTCTTGCCCGCTCCCGCTTCAAGCCGCTAAACTATTACGAAAACACTGGGAGCATTTGGATTAGCAAGCATGGCCGGGCTTGCCCACCGTCGGGTCCGCCATAGCCTTGAGCGCAGTCGAACGGCGACGGCACCTCATTTTCTTTTCTTCTTGCCCAACGAGGGGGTTCTCCCTTGAGCAGCCCGCTGCGGGCTGCGAATAGGGAGCGACGCGATGTTGGCCTTGCTATAGTTCCGGAATTCCGCGTGCAGCGTGCCACACACGAGCGATTTCGATCACTCCGCTGCTCGCCTTGATCCGGTACACGATACGGCAAGGTCGGCGAATTACCTCCCTGATCATAGGATCGCCGAACTCCGGTACGATTCGGCCGGATTCAGGAAAGGACGGAAGGCGTTCGACCGCATGAAAGAGGCTACGAATAAATCTCCCGGCGGCGGAGGGATCATCCTCCGCAATGTACGCGAAGATCTCTCGCAGATCGAATCGGGCGGTCGGCGACCACATCAGTCGGTAAGCCATTGAGCAAATTCCTCCCTGACACGGTCGTGAGGAATGCCCTTGCCTTCATCCAATTCGCGGAATCCCTTGCGCACGCCGACAACGAAGTTGATGCGCTCCTGCACGTCATCCCACGTGGCGTCTTCAGGGAGCTCCTCAATCGTGTGAATCGCCGTTTCCTTGGTTGTCATGTCTTCACTCTACTATACGGCCATAACTCCGCAAGTCCTTCTTTGATGCGGCTAACGTCACGCCTGAAACTGCGAGCTTGGCGAGCTAGTTTCCAGGAGGTGGTTCGGCAATTAGTCCCCGTTCCTTCTCAAGCGCGCTCAAGACAGAAACAACGTTTTCGCGCATTTTCTGCACTGGATACTGGCTCGGATAGCGCCTCCTATATTCGATCACTGTTGCCTCTTCGCTTTTGCTATGCGAAGCTTGCTCCGGACAAATATGCTCGTACAACTTTCTGTGCGGTAAGTAATAGTCTAATAATTGAAGAAAATGACCTGAATGACCAATATTTTTCAAATCGGGTCAAGCGGCTGACCCGTATTTTCCAAAATAAACCGGCCACCCTGTCATCACCTTATGACATAATCCGGTAGGTCTGGCGCACGGTGTCGAATGGGCATTCTGCCAGGTAGCCGGCGATTGTCGCGTCGTAGGCGGCGGTGTGGGCGAAGGCTTTGCGGGCCAGCTCAAAGCGGGTTTTGAGCGCGAGCTTGCCGCCAGTTCGTTTCAGTTCCGCCACAATGGCGGGATAATCGGCCGGATCGGTAACGGCCGCGACCCGCAGGAAATTTTTAGCCGCGGCCCGCAGCAGGCAGGGCCCGCCAATATCAATGTTGGCGCGCGCGAGTTCGGGCATAACCCCGGCCTGGGCCATGGTCCGGGCAAAGGGATAGAGGTTGACGACCACCATGTCAATCGCCACACCCTTGACTCGCGCTAAATCCGCCGTATGGGCCGGATTATAGGTTTCGCTCAACAGGCCCAGGTAGATTTTGAAATCCAACGTCTTGACCAGTCCACCCTGCATCTCCGGCTGACCGGTATAGTCGGAAACTTGCCGGAGACGCTTGTGCTCCGGGCTTGTTCCCAGGATCTTCTCGAGCGCCTGGAACGTTCCGCCCGTGGAATACAGCGTCAACTCCGGACTGATCCGCAGCAGCGCGGGAACGAAAGTCTCCAGCCCGGATTTATCGGAGACACTCAGAAGCGCATGCCGGATTTTTACCTCGTCATCAATCTGTTCCACAAGATTAATCGCCATGCAATCCTCCCGAGAAGAATGGTCAATGGATAATGGTTAATGGTTTCCGCCATAGGCGGACCCGCCTTCGGCGGGAATGACAGGTGCTGGCCACCAAAAGAATCCACGCCGTCACCTGCCCGCAGTGCTACAGCGTTACAGGCGGGCCGGCGCGGCTACGAAAGAACATTTCCTATTAGATAAATTTCCCGCCAAGCGCATTATCCGGCCATGGCGGCCGTGCTGCCCCTCACTTTCTTGATCGCCGCACTTTTGTAGTCGCGGCCGCTTTACCGGACTTGGTTTTACCGGCCTTGCTGCCGGTGACTTGCGTATTGACCGTCCGCGTTACCCCGGCGCTGCCGTCAGTTGATTTCACGGCTTCGCCCTGGCGTTCCTTTGTCCAGGTTGCTCCGCCTTCGGTGGAGCCTTCGGTGGTAGTGCTCCAGCTCCGACCACTATCCGTCTTGGTTCCCGTGCCGGTGGTGGTCGAACTCCAGGTCTTGCCGCCGGCGGTTGTGCCGGAGCGGTCTACGGTAAGCTCGGCACCATCCTCGGTCTTAACGGTGCTGCCGGAGGCTTCCATAGTAGCCGTGCCCTTTGGACCCGTGCGGGTGCCTTCAGTGGTCCAGGTAGTGCCTTCTTCCGTTTTGGTTACGGTCGTGTCCAGCGACTTGGTGACTACCGTACCGTCGTCACGCGTCGTGGTAGCATCCCGCTCGATCGTTATCGTGCCGTCGTCATTCCGGGTGACCGTGCCCTCTTTTTCCGTGGTCCAGGTATGACCCGCTTCGGTAGTTCCTTCGGTCGTGGCCTGCCATTCCCGGCCGTCGTCGGTTTTCGTGCCGGAGCCGGTTGTGGTTGATTGCCAGGTTTCACCGCCGGCGGTGGTGCCCTGCCGCTCAGCAGTCCATTCGGCCGCGTCGCCTTCGCGACTGACGGAGCCACTGGCCGTCACCGTGCCCGTGCCCCGCGGGGTAACGCGCGTGGTTTCCGAGGACCAGGTGGCGGAATTGGTGGTTGCGACGCAAACATCAGCCAACCGCAGATAGACTCCCAAACTGATCAACAAAGCGAGTGCAACGGTTCTCATGGCTTAATCCTCCTCGGCTTGCGTGATTATCAGGCTTTCACTAAAAAATAGTTGTTGGCCAAAGTGCTCTTGCTTCTATAATTGAAGTCGTTTATAGCACACTCCCGGTTACATAAAAAGGTAAAAAATCAATGCCTGAATCTCAGCAGCGCCCTTGCGCCGTCGCCATTGTTGGCCGGCCAAACGTCGGTAAATCAACGATTTTCAACCGACTGGCCGGCCGGCAGGTAGCCATCGTCCACCCGGAACGCGGTGTGACCCGGGACCGACTGGTGCAGGAAATATGCTGGAACAACCGGCGTTTTCAACTGATTGATACCGGCGGGTTGGGCCAACTGGAACCACGGGCCGAGGAAACCGCGCCGGCCAAGGAAAGCCTGGAACCTCACGTGCGGCGCCAGATAGAAATTGCGGTCCAAGATGCCGCCGCCATTATTTTTGTCACCGACATAACCAGCGGCATTCTACCCCAGGACCAGGAAGTGGCCGCGTTTTTACGCAATCGCGGCAAACCAGTATTTCTCGCTGCCAACAAAGCCGACAATCTCAAGCGGGACTCGCACGCGGCTGAGTTCGAGGCTTTTGGATTTCCGACCTTCCCGGTTTCCGCCGCTCATAACCGCGGGTTTGAAAACCTGATGGCAGCTATTCTGCCGGCTCTGCCAGAGATGGAAAACCATGGCCACGCAGCGCCGTTGCGCGTAGCGATTGTCGGAAGGCCCAACGTCGGCAAATCGTCATACCTCAACCGGCTATTGCGCAGCGACCGGGTAATTGTGACCTCCGAGCCCGGCACCACCCGCGACAGCATAGAGGTGCCTTTCACTATCGGCCGGGACTGCGCGGCGCAGCATTACGTATTGATTGACACCGCCGGCATCCGCCGCGCCGGCAAAATCCGCCAGAGCGTGGAATATTTCAGCCTTAAGCGAACCATGCGCAGCATTGCGCGCGCCGACCTTGCGGCGCTCGTGCTCGACGCCACTCAGGGGCCGACCGCGCAAGATAAGGCAATTGCTCATCTCATCCAGGAACATCACAAGGGATGTTTATTGCTGGTCACCAAATGGGATCTGCTGACCGCATCTTCCCAACGGCAATATCGCGCGGCTTTGCACAGGGCGGCGCCGTTTCTGGATTTTGCGCCGGTTGTGTTCATCTCGTCGAAAACCGGATTTAACATCCAGCGTTCCATCGAGACCATCGCCCGGGTTGCCGTGCAGATCAGCGCGCAGTTGCCGACTGGTCCGCTGAACCGCGCGCTCGGCCAAGCCTGCGCGCGGGTGGCGCCGCCCGCCATAAGAGGACAACGCCTTAAAATTTTTTATGCCACCCAAGTTAGCACGCGGCCAATAAGGATATTGCTCTTTGTGAACGATAGCACTAAACTTATTCCGGCTTATGAAACTTATCTGATAAATGCTTTGCGTAAAACGTTTGGGCTTGAGGGCGCCCCGGTAAGGTTTCAACTCAAATCGCGGGGAGCCGGCGCGGAAAAATGAATCCCTTGGTATTTTGCAACTTCAGGGCAATTTTTACTGTAGCCATCGGACGAAGGCCGACGCTCCGGGAAAAAGGACGCGAGCCTATCGTCTCGCGGCTACAGGCAGTCACAACCGAACAACTTTACTGGGCTAAAAAATAATTTATTTTTTTCTTGGCATCCACTACCTGTGGCGGTAAAAGCGTGAATCAAGGCCATTTTACTAGCACATATAGTAGCTGACCTTTTTACGAATAAACGCCTTAATTAACGTGTTTTTCAGCTTTTCGAAGGGTGGGTGCTATGATCAAAACGCGTGAAGACGCGGTATTGGACATCAACTTGGACAGTCACAAACAGTACAACGGCGTGGCCATGAATTCGCCAAAATCAGGCCGGGAGCGCAAGAACCATCGCGCGCCCCTTCAGAACGAACGGCCGCGCAACAAGGGCCTGGTCGTAACACCGCTTTTCACCCGCAGCGGCGTTGATCCTTTTGACGAAATCACATGGGAAAAGCGCCGGGCGGTCATCAAGAACGATAAAGGCGAAGTGGTGTTTGAGTCCAACGAGATTGAAGTGCCCAAAACCTGGTCCATGCTGGCCACCAACATTGTGGCTTCCAAGTATTTTTATGGCGCCCACGGCGCCAGCGTGCAGGAAAAATCAGTGCGCCAACTCGTGACCCGCGTGGCCCGCACCATTACCGATTGGGGTCTGCGCGACGGTTACTTCGCCTCGAAGTCTGATGCCGGCGCCTTCTACCGCGAACTCGTTCACATCTGCGCGAACCAGTATGCGGCCTTTAACAGTCCGGTCTGGTTCAACGTGGGTCTCCACCAGGTCTACGGCCTGACTTCCGCCAACCGCTCTTGCTATTTCTGGAATCCCGCTGCCGCCCAGGTCGAGCGCACCAGCGATTCCTACCAGCACCCGCAGTCGTCGGCCTGCTTCATTCAATCCGTTGACGACCGCATGGAGGACATCATGCGCCTGGCCAGTTCCGAAGCCATGCTCTTCAAGTATGGCTCCGGCACGGGAACCGACTTAAGCACGTTGCGCAGCAGCCGCGAAAAACTTTCCGGCGGCGGCGTGCCTTCGGGCCCTTTGAGTTTCATGCGCGTGTTCGATCAAGTCGCGGCCGTGATCAAGTCCGGCGGCAAAACCCGGCGGGCCGCCAAGATGCAGAGTCTCAAGGTGGATCATCCCGACATCATGGATTTCATTCAGTGCAAAGTGAATGAGGAAAAGAAGGCGCGCGCCTTGATCAAGGCCGGCTACGACGGCTCTTTCAACGGCGAAGCTTATTCTTCGGTCATGTTCCAGAACTGCAACCTCTCGGTGCGCGTTTCGGATGCGTTCATGAAAGCCGCCGAAGCCGGGACTCCCTGGCACACCCACGCCGTCACGACCGGCGACATTGTGGATGCTTTGGAGGCTCGCCAGGTTCTACAGAGCATCGCCGAGGCCGCGCACTTCTGCGGCGATCCCGGAGTGCAATACGACACCACCATCAACCGCTGGAACACGTGCCCTGCCAGCGGCCGCATCAATGCCAGCAACCCCTGCTCGGAATACATGTTCCTGGACAACAGCGCCTGCAACCTGGCTTCCATCAACCTTACCAAGTTCGCCAACGAGCAGCATGTGTTCGACTTCGCGCGTTTTCAGCACGTGGTGCGCATCATGATTATCGCCCAGGATATCCTCGTGGATAACGGCAGTTATCCGACGGCCCAGATCGCCGAAAACTCCCATCGCTTCCGCCCGCTGGGCCTGGGCTATGCCAATCTGGGCGCCCTCATCATGAGTCTGGGCAAGCCTTACGACAGCGACGAGGGCCGCGCCTTTGCCGGCGCCGTCACGGCGCTCCTGACCGGTTATGCTTATGCGGCCTCGGCGGAAATTGCCGCGGGGCGCGGAGCGTTCGAGGAATATGAGCGCAACCGCTCCGCCATGCTCGCCGTGCTGAACATGCACCGCGCGGCACTGAGCCGCATCAACGACGATCACTGGCTGGCAACGCTCACCCGCGCGGCGCACCAGGCCTGGGACCAGGCCATCGCTTCCGGCCAACGATTCGGTTTCCGCAATTCCCAGGTTACCGTGCTGGCTCCCACCGGCACCATCGGCTTTATGATGGACTGCGACACTACCGGCGTGGAACCCGATATCGCCCTGATTAAATACAAACAATTAGCCGACGGCGGCCAGTTTAAAATAATCAACCAGACCTTGCCCGCCTCCCTGAAACGTTTGGGCTATCTCCGCGAGCAAATTGCCGCCATCGTGAAGCATGTGGACGAGCATGACACGATCGAAGGGGCGCCCGGTCTCAAAGAAGAACATCTAAAAGTCTTTGACTGCGCCTTCAAGCCCAGGAAGGGCGAGCGTTTTATTGACTATCATGCCCACTTGAAAATGATGGCGGCGGTTCAGCCGTTTCTTTCCGGCGCAATCAGCAAAACCATCAATATGCCGGCCACCGCTACCGTGCCGGACGTGTTGCAACTGTTCATGGACGGCTGGAAACTGGGCCTGAAGGCCGTGGCAATTTACCGCGATGGCTCAAAAGGCACACAACCGGTCAGCACAAGTAAAAACGGCCAGACCCTTGAGTCGGCCGGCGCCCAGAGCGCCGAACCCACCACGGCGCTTACCCACAAACCGTTCCGGCATCGCATGCCTTTGACACGCAATTCCATTACCCATAAGTTCGAGGTGGCCGGCCACCAGGGCTATCTGACCGTAGGCCTCTATGAAGACGGCGCACCGGGGGAATTGTTCATCACCATGGCCAAGGAAGGCAGCACCGTCGGCGGCATCATGGATGCCTTCGGCACGGCCATTTCCATGTGCTTGCAATACGGCGTGCCGATCAGCACGTTGATCGAAAAGTTCTGCCATAGCCGCTTTGAGCCAAGCGGCTTTACCAGGAACCCGGATATACCGTATGCCAAGTCGCTGGTGGATTACATCTTCCGCTGGCTCGACGTCACTTTCCCGGATGGCCGTAGTCCAAGCGTGCCGCTCCTGCGGCCGGAAACAGCGGCGCCCGCCGCTGCCGCCGAACCTTCGGCTGGGGCTAAGGCGCCGACACCCTTCCAAGATATGCAGGCCGATGCGCCGCCTTGCGATAAATGCGGCGCCATCACCGTGCGCAACGGCACCTGCTACCGCTGCTTCAACTGCGGCAACTCCATGGGCTGCTCCTGAAGAAATTCAGAATTAAGAAGGTAGAAGGCAGAATGGGGAACAAAAAATTAGATGCTGGCAATCTTCTTTCTGCATTCTGAATTCTACATTCTGCTTTTTTATGCATTTGTTTCAATCCCTGGAATTAGGACGGGCCACGGCTTGGCGCAAACTGATTGTGCTGCTGGCCGCCGGTTTTGGACTGGGCTTAAGTCCCGTGGCGTCCGGCACCGCCGGGGCGTTGCTGGGCCTGCCGCTCATGCTGTGGCTCAAGCCTTTTTGGACTGGTTACGGCGTTAGCGAGCTGCCCACGCAAATAAGCGTCACCCTCGGTTTGACCCTGCTAGCCATTCCGCTATGCGCCGTGGCCGAAAAGCATTTCGGGCGCAAGGACGACTCGCGCGTGGTGGCCGACGAGTTCCTGACTTTCCCGATCGGCCTGCTGGGTTTGCCGCTCGGCCCCGGCGTGCTGGCTCTGGCATTTTTCACCAACCGGGTCTTCGATGTGCTCAAGCCCTTTCCGGCCTACCGGGCCCAGCGCTTGCCCGGCGGCCTTGGCATCGTACTGGATGATGTGGTCGCGGCGTGTTACAGCCTGCTGGTTAATCACGCTCTTTATTACCTGATTCGTTGAGTCGAATTCCAGCCACCTTCGAGCGTTTGACCTGCTGGCAGGCGGCTGCTCTCCTCATGGGCGGACTTTATAAAGTCCGCCCATGTCCAACCTGGTGGCAATGTAATAGTTTAGCGGCTTGAAGCGGGAGCGGGCAAGAGGACGGCGGCAGCGGCAGCGGGCTGGGTAAGGAGCAAATGCAGAAAGGTTAAGGGATTGAGGTTCAGCTGGCGTGCGGTTTGAATCAGGCTCATTAACACTTCA
>JACPGM010000032.1 GCA_016188985.1 Lentisphaerota bacterium
GGGTGCCATGTAAGCCTCGGTCTCTGGCCGGAGACGCCTCAATTTCAAACGGTCCTATCTTCAGGCTCCCGAGCTCTTGCTGTAAATCGTCGCGGCTGACGCCGAGATCCAGAAGAGTCGCCAGGATCGTATCGCCGCTGGCGCCGCCGACGCTGTCAAAATGAAGGTGCTTCATGAAACCGGCTTCCTTAAATTCTTCTTTCTGAAATGTGTTGAATTCGTGTTGAACATTTTTCCTGTTGGGCGGTTTGGTCGTTCCGCGGTAGGGACGGCTCCCCGCCACAGGGCGGGGCAAGCGCCGAGTTTATCCCGCCTCGGCGGGACCGTCCGCGGCGCTCTCGGCGAGAGCGCCCTACCAAAATTTCAAATATGTTTTGCTATGTCTTCCCTAACTCGATTGATCAGGGCTGCGGCTACGCCCGCGCCGAAGCCGTTGTCAATGTTGACCACGGTTACGCCCGGCGCGCAGGAATTGAGCATCGCCAGCAGGGCGGACAGGCCCTGGAAATTAACGCCGTAGCCGATACTCGTGGGCACGGCCACAATCGGACGATCAACCAGTCCGCCCACTACCGACGGCAAGGCGCCTTCCATGCCGGCAACCACAACAATGGCCCGACAGCGCTTGAGCAACTCCACATGATTGAGCACCCGATGCAGTCCCGCCACGCCGACGTCGTAGACGCGTTCCACCCTTGCGCCCATCAATTCAGCCGTTAACGCGGCCTCTTCGGCCACGGGAATATCGGAGGTTCCCGCACAGACGATGGCTACCTGCCCCACCGGCGGGTGGCTGCGTTCGGCCACCTGGATAGTTATGGCTTTGGGCAACTTGTGATAGACCGCTTTCTTGTGCCTCCGACGCACGGCGGCATATTGCTCGCTCGTGGCACGGGTAGCGAGCACGTTCTGTCCATCCGCTATCAGGGCGGACATGATCTCAATGATCTGCGCGGCGGTTTTGCCAGGACAGTAAATGACCTCCGGCAGACCCCGCCGGCTGTGACGGTCCAGATCCACGCGGGCAAAACCCAAGTTGGTTTCGCCGCGGGCGGCCAGGACGGTTTCGGCCTCCCGGACGGAGACCTCACCGCGCGCCACCCGCTGAAGCAACTTGTGAAGTTTCATTTACAACGCGCCCCTTCCATGCGCGGCTACAACTATGCCGTTCTCAGGAACGGCCCCTACACTGATCTGCCTGCAGGAGTTCGGCCATGGGTGTAGCCGCGGTTCATAAGAACCGCAGGGTATCGGCCCCCGGCGCTACTCGAGCGACGGGACCTTTGTTTCCTTGCCGGTTGCAATGGATTCGCGGGCCGCGATCATCATAGCGAGCCCTTCGAAAGTCGTGCGCATATCCACCGGCGCCGGAGCGCCTTCAAAAAACGCTTTGATCAGGCGCAAGATGTCACGATAGCTATTGGTGGCGGTGCACATGAAAGGAATGACTTGGAGGTCCTTGCCGACCACGCCATGAATGCGCCCGCCATAAAACCACTGGCCGCGAATTGTTTCCGCGATGCCTTCGCGAGCGTCACCGTAATTCACGATGCTGACGATACCGCCCTGGCTTTCCAGGGCCTGGACCGCCAAGGCGCCCGGCCCCATGATTCGCTGGAGCATTTCAAAAGTATGCACGCCGTACCAGACCAGCGAATCGCCGGCGGGCGCCTGGCCCAAAGCGCCGAAGACCTGCGCGCGGGTAATTTCCGCAAACCGCGTGCGCGTGCCATCAACCTCGGGACATAACGGCAGCGAAGAGCCCGACCAGACCCGCGTATTATGCTGGCGCATGACCTGCAGAATGGCGCGTCCATCGGCCAAGGCGTTCGCTAAAGGCTTGTCTAAAAATACTGGCTTGCCCAGCGCGGCCACCTTGCGAAAATACTCCAAGTGATAGGCCCCGTCGTTGATTTCCAGCATGATGGCATCACAGCCGGCCACGGCCTCTTCAAATTTGGTAGTGACGCGCACCCCCCAGGATTCCAACTGGGCTTGCCGTGTGTCCAGGCCCTCCTTGTTCTGAAAAGGCGTTTCAAACCTGAGGCAGGTTGTCGCGCGCAGACCTTCCACCTGCTGGTCGCTCGGGCAGTCCGCGGCCTGCATGCGCCGCGGATATTCGATGCTGTGGCTGGTATCCAGCCCGATAATGGCAACCTTAATCATCTATTTCCTTTCCGGCGCACGCTTAGACCCAGGGTTGCCTGCCTGCCGGCAGGCACCCTGGGCTATCATGTACCACCCCTTCGGGGTGCTGCACGCCAACGGCGTGCAACACTTGTCTTTTCCCTCAAGTGCTTGGAAGTTAACCTGAATCTCACCGGTAAAGTCAATCTGGAAAGCGGGAGCATAATCCGCCGGCGGTCACTTAGCCGGCGTGAGCCAGTTGAGCAAGGATTTCAGAGAATAGTTCTTGGCTGCGCGGTTCAGAATCTCGTCCACGGACTGAGTTTGCTCATCCGTCATGGGCACGGGCTTATGGCTCTTCAGCAACTGCGCGGTTTCGGCGATGACGCCATCCATGAACGATTTATTATCCGGCAGGCGTTTGCCCAGCGGGCGCCGGTCCCAGAACCGCGTGCAGAGCGCCTCAGCCTGGTAATGACTCAGGGTGTGGTCATGGGCGAGGAAGGAACCCCCCGGACCGATTTCGCGGATCACGTCTAAGGCCAAGGCCCGCTCATTGACTTCAATGCCGGCCATGATGCGCTTGCAGTGGACAATCATCGCGTTGTTGATGAGAAGTTGCTCGGCTGAAGCCGCGCTGGCCGAGGCCAGCCAGCCGACGTCGTGAATCAAATTGGCGCTTGTTGCCAGGTTCAGCAAATTGCTCACGCCGGCCTCAAAGCCGCTCTGAACATCGGCGCCGGAAGCATCGGAGCAGCCGGCCGTGCCAAAGGAAGGGATGCCATAATAGCGGCCCATTTCGGCTACCGCCATGGTCTGCAAATGCAGTTCGGCCGAACCATAGGGCATGATGCAGGTTCCGTAATCCAGGTTAGCGAAGACCCCGCCATAGATAACCGCGGCGCCCGGCTGGTAGAGCTGGGTCAGCACCAGTCCACTCAGCCACTCGGCATTGCCCAAAAGGATATTGCCGGCCAGGGTGGCCGGGCCCGTGGCGCCGGCCATGGGCGCGGGCGTGTACAAAATGGGAAAGCCCTCGTCCAGCGCCTGCCAGATCTTGTCCAGCGATTCCGGCGCGTGGGTCAAAGGCGAAATAGGCTCGGAATAAAAAATGCCGTAAGGCTTTTCGGCGCCCGGCCGGCGGCCGGCGGCCCGGAAAATTGCCGCGATCAGCGCAACGTTGCCGGGAGAATTGGCGGTAAAAATGATGGGCTTCGGACTGTTCCTGATCATCACGGCAATTTCATAAAGATCGCGCACCGGTACCGGCGCATCGGCGCAATGAGCCATGGCCATGTTAAAGCTCAGATATTCGCAGGCGTCGCAGATGTGAGCCAGGCGGGCGCAATCGGCCAGCCGGAAAGGGCGAAAACGCTGCCGTTGCTCGTCGAAATATTGGGGCGCAGGGCCGCCGGCGCCGAAATAGGAGTTGCGCCCCTCAAGCTCCATAGCCAAGTGACCGCAACGGTCGAAGACCTTAACAGCCTTGGGCGCCTGCTGCAGGGCTTGGCTGACAAGCGCGCGCGGCAGGCGCGCCAGGTCGCCTTGCAAATTGGCGCCGGCTTTTTTCAGCAATTGCCGGCCGCGCTCGTTGAAAACTTTGACACCGACGGTTTCCAGGACGGAGAGCGAGGTCTCGTGCACTTGCCGGCACTCATCGGAAGTTAAAAGTTGCAAGCCGTGCAGTTTCATAGCTGCTTTTCAAGGATAGCCTTTAAGCCGCAACAACCAGCATGACAGTGCCGCAGCCTATCCGGATTCGCCTCAACAGAGTGAGGCGGCTACACACAAACTTGCCGTGATCGCCGGGCGAGATAATCCTCCCACCCGGCGGGCGCTCAGGCCACCAGGCTGGTCTGGTCGGCGCTGGCCTTTTTATCCGCCGCCGCCAGAATCTTGCTGATACCGGCTTCCACTTTTTCCGGCAGGGGCGGCACTTTATGCGAGGAAAGAATATCCGCAACCCGCCCGCGCACGCGCGCGCCCATGTCGCGCGAG
Source organism: Lentisphaerota bacterium (assembly GCA_016188985.1). Taxonomy (GTDB): domain Bacteria; phylum Verrucomicrobiota; class Kiritimatiellia; order JAAZAB01; family JAAZAB01; genus VSJD01. The sequence goes on from JACPGM010000032.1 coordinate 4,126, forward strand.
CCGGCCTTTTGCCAGATTTCGAAGCGGTTGCGATCCATCAGCGCCGGGAAGAAGAACTCGCTGCGGAAATGCTCCGCGGTGTGTTCATGCGCCAGGAAGTTGCCGCCGGGTCCGACTTCCTTGATCACGTCCAGGGCCAGCGTTTCTTCGTTGACTTGCACGCCGGCCAGAAAGCGTTTAACCATGCCGATGATTTCATTGCTCAGCACCACCATTTCCGGCGAGGCGATCAAGGCGGACTCCAGGAAGCCCACATCATGAATCAAGTTTGCTCCGCTTAAGCCCGCGGCCATAATGCTCAAGGCCGCTTCCGCGGCGGCCTGCTGGTCAAAAACCTTGCTGTCGGAGCAGCCGGCGGTGCTGAACACCGGTATTTTCAGCCAATGGGCAATGTCAGTAAGGGCGCCGGAGAGCAGATGCAATTCCGGCGAGCCGTAGGTGAGAACCATGGAACGCATGTCAACCGGCGAAATTACTCCGCCCATAAGGAGCGGCGCGCCCTGGCGCTTTAGCTGGGCAATAACCAGGCCGACCAGGAACTCGGCGACGGCCAGCGCCAGCGCGCCAGCCAGGGTCGCGGGCGCCGTGGCCCCCAGCATGGGGCAAGGCGTGTAAATGGCCGGAATGCGCCGTTCAGCCGCGAAAATCAGCTTTTCCAGCGCGGCCTTGCTGTGTAGCAGCGGGGTGGTAGGTTCCAGGTAAGCGATAAATCCGGGATTGACTTCAAAAGCATCACGGGCGCCGCGCAGGAGGTAATACATCTCGACAATATCGGCCAGGCCCGCGCGCGACATGGCGGTGAGGCAGAGCGGCTTGACAGTGTTGCGCAGCATGGCAGCGGCCTGGTGGCGGTCATAACTGTAGGTCGGCACATCGCTGACCAGACCCAAGGACATGTGAAAGTCCAGATTTTCACAAGCGTCAACCAGCCGCGCGGCCTCCTCGGCATCCTGCTTGCGGAAAAGCCGGCGCGCGCCCGACTGGGCGTCGTAGATAAAAGGGCAGTCCGAGCCGGTGCCATAATAGATGCGGTGGCTTTCCAGTACCATTGTGCGCTGCCCGTTACGGTTGCCGAGGGCAATCCGTTCGGGCACATAGCCGAGCATTTCCTTAACCAGACTGCTCGGTATTCGCGCAATATCGCCTTGCAGGACGGCGCCTGCTTTCTTCAGCAACTCTTTGGCCTCGTTCTCCAGAATCCTGCTGCCGGTGCCCTCAATGATTTCGAGCGCCGCCAGAAAAATTTGTTCGATCTGGTCGTTAGCTAACACGCGGAATTGAGTGGTGGCATAATTGGTAAGATTCGTTCGCATGGCTGGTTCACTCCTTATCAGGCGCTGTTAATCAAAAGGTAAGCGTATAATATTGTCTCGATCCCAGGCAACATCTATTGTAGGTTTCAATAACCGTCTTTGGGAGAAACTCATGGGCAGTCCGGAAGAAAATATCCTGAATTTGTTGAAGGAACGCCAGATCCCGCATGAGGTGCTTGAGCATCCTCCGGTCTATACCAACGCGGCCATGGCGGAAGCGCTCGGCGTAGCGCTGGGTGAGACGGTGAAGAACATCATGCTGGAAACGAGTGAAGGCGAGATCATCCTGGTGGTCTTGCCGGGCGACCAGCGCTTTGACGCTAAACGGCTCTCGACCAAAGCGGAGACCAAGCGCGTGAGCTTCGCCAAGCCGGACAAGGTCAAGGAGTTCGCCGGCTGCGAGGTGGGCTGCGTCCCACCCTTTGGCCACGTAAAGAGCGTCCGCGTATTTCTGGACCCCGCGCTGCTCGCCAAGGGCCAGGTTTATTTCAATCCCGCTTCGCACACCAGATCGGTTAGGCTCGCCGCCGCCGACCTGCCCAAGCTGGGCGCGATGATCCAGTTCTAAGGCCCCCCGGCACGCAACCGACCGGCTTGTCGTAGTTCAGCGAGTGTGTTATACAAGCAGCAACCGGGGTGTAGCGCAGCCTGGTAGCGCGACAGCTTTGGGAGCTGTAAGTCGTGGGTTCAAATCCCACCGCCCCGATTTCCTGTTATTAGTTGCGGGCACAATCAACTGCGTGAGGCAAATTAAGTTGGAGAAAGATTGCGAGGATGACCAAATTACGCCCAAGCGGCGGCTATCACGAATCATGCAGTTTTCAGACAACCACGATTATTTATGACGCAAATTGCTGCGTTGGAAAAACAGTTTATTAATGGCGGCGGCTACAGCGAACAGCTCGCCGCGGCGCGTCTCGCAGAACGCGAAAGGAAAAAGAAGAATCCGTCGGATCAGACTGATCGGACCGATCGGTTAGATCCGTCTAATCGCATTCCCGCCTGCCCCCGTTGTGGAAAGCCAATGGTCCTGCGCACCGCCAAGAGCGGCGAACAGAGCGGCCAGCTATTCTGGGGCTGTTCGGCGTATCCCGCTTGCAAGGGACTCGTGAAATTATAAGAGGATAACAACCCATGCTTTTCGTCGTCGGAACACTTTTCTGGGTGCTGGCGCTGGTGAGCGTTGGACGGCTGTTTGCGGTCAGCCGCGCCAAAATGCGCCTGCCGGCCTGGGCCTGGGGGTTGCTGATATTAACGGCACTCGTGCTGCTGTTCCGTCCGCATGAAGACATTTTCGGCGGCGAGGATCCGGGATCTTATTTGAATTCCGGTGTCAGCTACGGCCGGCAGGGCCAATTGTTTTATGCCGATCCTTTGCTGGCGCAAGTGCCCAGGGAAACGCGCAGCGCCTTTTACTACGGCCACGCGGGCTACGGCACAACCAAGGACGCCTGCCTGTGGGTGGTCAATGAGGATGCCGCCGTGCTGGGTCCGCACTTCCAGCCGGCTTATCCCTTGCTGATCAGCGTGGCGACGCGCTTGGGCAAACCCTCCTGGTCGCTCTATGTCGTCCCGCTGTTCACCTTGTTCACGGCCTTGGCCTTGATGGCGCTGGCCGCCAACTTGCTGGCGCATCGGCTCTCCGGCCTGATTGCGTTCGGTTTTTATTTGCTCAACCCGCTGATCTTGTGGCACGGCCGGTGCGCGCGCCCGGAGATTATTGCCGGCTTCTTTGCCTTTGCGGGCTTAGCCTTGTTACTATTGGCCCACCACGGCGGGCAGGTCCGCGCCCGCAGCCGCTGGCCCGCCTGCAACGCTATGCGTAGCATTGCGGGCAGGCTGGATATCCTCCTCGGCGCACTCTGTATCGGCGCCGCGCCGTTATTCCACATTACCGCCTGGTATCTGGCCCTCCCCGCAGCTATGGCTATTGCCTTAGTTATCTTGCGGGGCAGAACAGACTTCCTGCCCTATCCCCTGGCCGCGCTGGCAATGTGGCTGGTTTTTTATGGCGAGATCAGATTTATCACGGATTATTATAAAGTCCGGATTTTTTTTGAAGCCGTCCTGCGTTACTGGCCATTCTGGGTTCTGGCCTTAGCCGGCCTGGCTGTAATCAGCGTGACGGTTAGCCGCGTTCAACAGCAATGTAACGCAGCGTCCCCGCCACAAGACGCCGCCGCCGAACCAAAATCCGTTGGCGGCTGGCTGGCAACTGCTTTAGCCCTGATCAGCCTCCTTTTTTTTATGACGGTTTACTTCAACCGCGCCGGCATCGGAAGCTTCGTGTTTGTCGCCAGGAGAATCCCGAACTTTATTTTCCTGACCGACTGGCAAACCTTCGCCAATATGGTTTCGCGTCCCATGGGGCTGCTAATCATGGTCGGCTGGGTTATCTGGCTGATTGGCCCGCGAAGCCGGAGGGACGAGCGGATTGTGTTGGCGCTGACCGTGTTCCCGGCAATGGCCCTGGCGGGCAC
>JACPGM010000159.1 GCA_016188985.1 Lentisphaerota bacterium
GCTCTTGAATATTTACTATGTTCATTGTCCATTTATCCATTTCATAGATATTCGTCTCAAGACATACAACTGGCGCCCCCCCCTCTGGCTCTTGAACCTGTTGATTCTGGTAGCTGATGGTCAAAGACTGACTATTGGAGACTACCGATGAAAAGTCGTTTATAAAACAGATATACTTGCCATCTGGAGAAAGAGACGCACTTGCCGGCATAAAATTACCTTGGCATACCTCCCGGTAGGTCTGGTCTTTTAGATCCAGTAGGCATATCCTATCCTTCTCATCCTTAAATGCGATTAGTCTGCCTGATTCATCCCAAGAGATTTCTGGCCAATAAGCAGGGACCGGCCTTATGCCAAGGCCCGAATAGATCGTTTCCCGTCCAGTCTTCACATTAAGAATTACTATATTCCCGTCTTTCTTGTCTTCGGACACACGCACATACGCAATTCTCTCGCCAAGTCGGTCCCAAACAGGACTACCAACTACCCCCCTCGGAGAAACTCTCAAAGCAGACGCGCCAGCGTCAGGCCCGTCGAACATTTTCTTAATATTGTATGGCAGGCTTGCGGACACAATGTAGATCGAATACTCAAACGTGCACCCACCCATCTTATCCAAAATAGCCATATATGCCGGCCTCTCGCCACGTCGTTGCTCAATCCAATGACTTGCCCATACATGGTAGTTGTTAGCGTCCGATATGACGCTTGTATAGTCGTTAGTACAAACATAACTTTTAACCTGATCTGTTGACAAGGACTTGGGACGGCCATAATGCTCGTTAAAATCTTTTAGCTCTTCAAAACACTTCTTAATACCCGAGCATATTGAATTAGTCGGCATGACGATAACTACGCCCGTCTCACTGAGACGCCATGTCAGCCCAGCCTTCTTAACCACAGTATCCATAAGATCAAATGCCGTAACATTCGAGACTGCTACCTGCGCCACCTCCACATTGTTGTTCGTCTTAATAATGACTACATCTATATCCTGTGTTCTACCTGTGGCCGGAATGCTTCCCGCTTGCCCTCCATCATTCTGGGTCTGAAACGACAGATCGCACTTTGCCTGATCCGTCAAGAATTTCGTTAGGTCGCCGAGAAACATTGGACCTCTGAACTTTATGGAAATTTTGGTTTGCTTTAGTTTCGTCTCCGTATCCAACGCCTGCTGGGCGCTTGCGTAACCCGCAAGAATCAATCCAAATATCACTCCCATGATGCTACAAGTAAGTATTATGTCTCTTTTCACGATCTTATCCTTTATACTCTACGGAGGGACCTCGCACCGCGAAGATTAAACGCCGGGCCGGTCTCTTCGCCTTGGACGGATCTGCCAGCGGCGGAGAACGCGGCGCCGGTTAGCTTCCCCGACGTGCGGCGACCACCGTTATAATTAGCGTAATCTTATTGGGAGAAGGTTGTGGAGTCAACCTCATTCTTTACTTGGGTTGGGACAGAAGAAACTTACAAAAATCGGCCTGCTCACCAGGGGCGCTTGGCCGCGGCGATCATGGCCAGAAGGTTTTCTTCGGGCGTCTCGCGGCCGACCTGGTCGCCGGTGCCGATGATCACGCGCGGATTGCCCTGAAAAGCCGCGCGGATTTCCCGGACTTCCCGCCGCGCGTCATCCGGCGCGCCGCGGATCAGGGTTTCGACCGTATGCACATTGCCGTTCATCGTGGTCCGCCCGGAGAGCTCGCGCGCGACGGTCTGCAAGCCGGCCAGACCCGCAATATCGCCGCCCGGCGGACGCTCGAACGGGCAAACACAGTCAATGCCCAGCTCGGCGAAATCGGCGACTGTTTCCAGGCAGCGCCCGTGAAAATGAAGGTGCAACAAGCGTCCATGCCGGTGCGCTTCTTCCGCCACGGCGCGGATGACCGGCTTATCCCAGCGCCGCCACAGTTCCGGCCCGGCCAGGGAATTGCAGCTCCAGGAACAGCCCAGGAACAGGCTCTCCAGGGGCGTGCGCTCGCAAATTACACGCGTAATTCTGACCAAGCGTTCAATATATTTGCGCTGCAGAGTCTCCAGGGTCGGCTGCAGGTCCGGATTCAGAAAATCATAGACACCTTCCTCGAACCCGCCCCCGCGGGCGCCGGCAAAGCAATCGAAGAACGGCACGCCCAGGTAAACTTCCAGGAGGTAGGCTTCGCCGACCTCAGTCCAGGCTTTGACCAACGGCTGCACATTCATCGCTTCGGGTTCGCCGCCCAAAACCGCTTCTTCCCAGGCGGGGAGGTCGCGCTCCAGATCTTTTAGCGGGCGTTCGACCGTCCAGTACGGTTCCGTGCGGCTTATCCGGGAAGCGCTGGTCAAATCGCCGTGGGGCGTTTTCAGTGTCGTGCGGGTTTCCAGGGTATCGGCGTCGGTCCGCGTCTCCCGGCTGGTGCTGGTGACCCGGTCATTGGGGACGGCGGCAAAAGCGATACCCCAGCCTTCGCAGTTAAATTTTGCAAAGGTGGTTTTGAGCGCCTGGTGAAAAGGAACCCGCCGCATGAATTCGATCATATCCACGCCCAGGAGCTTGGCCGGGTAATAATACCAGAACTCGGGCGCCACTGCCGGGCGGTCGGCCGCCACGCCCCGGTAGGCCTTCAGCATCCTCTGCTTGGGGGTCGGCTCGCTCATGGCTCATAACTACGTACGCATTCCAGATAATACTTGAAATTAGCCAGCGATACATTAGGCGGCACGGTGTGATCCAGCGTGGGAATGTAACCGCCAAAGCCATCAAATATCCGCATTACGCGATCAACTTCGGTCTTGATCGCGCGGGGCTCCCGAGCCAGGGCGCGCTTGTCAATTCCGCCGATCAAACTTAGCTTTGGATAGGCGGCGTGGATTTCATCCAGGTCCATGCCGCACTGCGCCTCGAATGGCAGCAGGCAATCCACCCCGGCTTCCAGGAACAGGGGAATCATTTTTCGGCAATCGCCGTCCGTATCCACCATGGCGATGGCAACGCCGCAGGCACGGAGCTCAGCGATTAATGTCCGGTAAGGTGTCAGCATGAAACGCCGGAAATGTTCCGGACTGATTAATGGCCCATTTTTATAGCACATATCCTCCCAGATCATAACCGCATCCACGCGCACAATCCGAGTGAGCCGGCGCATGAGCTGGACGTAAAGGTCCAGCCAATTTTCCAGGATCGTGTCCAGCAAAGCCGGGTCATCATAAATCGCCAAAGACAGGCCTTCATCGCCCAGCAGATTGCGCGGATGCCCGAACGCGCCGCAGATGGGCAGCAGTGTTGGTGTGTCCGGATCGGCGCATTGCCGTTGAAGTTGAGCCGTTGCGCCAATGCGCCGGGCAGCGTCTTCCGGGTTCAAGCGTTGCCGGACGGCCGTCCAGTCCTGGCGATTGGCCACGGGAGATGTGTCGGGCCCGACTTTCAATTCTTTTTTTACGATGCCGTCGGCATCCTGATAAATCCGGCAGTCGGCAGTTTCCTCGAGCGTGGTTTCCGCGAATTTCGGGAAATAGGGCGAATCGGTATAGCCGGACTGGATCATAATGCGAACCAAGGGGTCCATCGCGAAATAAACGCCGAAATCGGCATCCTGGGGATAACCCTCCCGTTCCCAGCACTCCCGGGTGGACGGCCAAGGACCGTGCTCATAACGGAAACGGCGATCCGTTTGACCGCAACGCAAGGCGGTTAAAAATCTTTCCCGGCTGGTCATCTTGGGACCGCTCCCGCATTGGCCGCAGGCTGAGCGCCGTGCGCGCAGAAATCGCGATAGACTGAGAGCATGTATTCATAATTGGCCAGGGGCATGCCCGGGAAAATCGTGTTGGAAGTCGAAAAAATATAACCGCCGCCCGGCGCGGCGTTTTCCAGGCAATAGAGGGCCGATTTCCTGATTGCTTCCCGTGGTCCGTCCTGCAGGAGGCTGCACTGCACATTGCCCATCAGCGCCATCCGTCCCCGGCAGCGCCGTTTGACCTCGGCAATATCCATGCCCGCCATGGGATCCACCGATTGAAAACAAGCCGCGCCCAACGAGAGGTAATCATCGAGGATCGGCATGATGTTGCCGTCCGAATGGACAAAGGGAATAACGCGCCGGTCCTTGAGATACTGGACCTGGCGCGCGAGGTAGGGCGTGACAAACTCCCGGAACTGCGCGGGCGCGATGAAGGGCCCGCCGTTGAACGCCACGTCATTCACGATATGAATGAAATCGGCGCCGGCATCAATCAGCCGGTCGAAGACCGCCAGGGCCGTTTGCGTTTTGTGCTCGGCCTGTTCCCGGATAATCTCCGGCCGCTCGACCAGGTCGCCGGCGAACTGCAGCCAGTCCTTGATGCCCTCAATGGACCAGGTTGTGCCGCCAACGATACTGCCGATGAGGATGCTCTCGCCAAAAAGTTTCTTAGCGGCGACAACGCCGTCCGGGTCGCTCCAGGGCCAGAAGACCGCCAAGGCGTCCCACTGATAGCGCGCGACGATCCGGGCATAAATTTCCAGGCAGGTCGCGATCATGCGCTGCTTGGCCGCGGCCGGGCAGTTCTGCCAGGCATGGCGGTCTGGAAACCGCAAACCAAAGGCCTCGTATTCGAGCTCGAACATGACCTCGAAATGCGGCGGGCGATCCGGCTCCTCGAAGGCCAGGGTTTTCAGCATCCGTTCCTTGCCGGTCATGGTTCTTGGAATGGTTAAAAGGTTCACCGTTCACGGTTTACAGTTCAGGGAACATCGCAATCAGCCTGCTTAAGTAGCCGCGGCAGTGATGCCGTGGCCGCCGGAAGAATCCACGCCCTCACGGGCGCGGCTACATAATTCAGGTCACGCGCTGTGGCTCGCATCATAGCCCCGGATTTTTTCACGGATCGCGGCTTCGGCCTCCTGGTAAATCGCCTGGATCTCCGGGTCGTAAAAATTATAGACGCGGTCTTCAAAGCGCGTGCCGGCCAGGCGGTCAAACAAACGCTGGCGGGCGCCGGCAATATCCTTGCCGTAAATGTGGAAGGAATCGGCCTGCCAGTTCAGGCGTCCCAGGCGCAGCTCCTTTTTCCGGCGCGCTTGCACGCCAGCGGCAATGACCTCGCGGTTGAAAAGCGTGAGACCGAACATGTTCATGAAATTAGCGCCCCAGGCGTCGTTACTGCGGAAACGGATATTGCAGTTCAGCCAGCCCACGCCGTCAGTGCCCTCCACGATCCGATACCAGAGCGACTGCAGGCAGGGCGGATCATAACAATCCAGGTCCAGGTTCGGCATCCAGGTGATCATCTGCGCCTGGCGGGTATAGGGCTCCTCGGCCAGCTTGGCGATAACCCGCTCAATCTGGTTCAGGACAAAAGGCCCGGTCCAGACGGATTTTTGCCCCTGCTTTTCGCGCCACTGGCCGTAATTCTTGAGGCGTCCGTGATAGGTATATTCCCAGCGCGTATCAGCCGGATCGTTCAAGTTCTTGACCCAATGATCCTTGAGGCCCTGGACTTCCATTACGTATTCGCGCAGGTCCTCGATTCCGCCGGGAAAGGCTTTATGAATCATCGGGTCGGCCAATGGTTCCAGAATGGTCATGTTCAGCGTGGCATCCAGACTGGGAGGGTCGTCCGGCTTGTCATATTGCGTGCGGAACGGGATGCCATGCGTGTACAAGGCAACCAGCGCCTTTTCGTAAGCTTCCGCCAGAGTCCGCTCGCCCACGGTCAGCACGGGAATATTCTGCACGCTGTCTCCTGAAAATTCCCAGGGTTGTTCCCTGGGCTATGATGTGCCACCCCTTCGGGGGTTCATGCTCCTGCACGCCAAAGTTAGGCGTGCTACATCATAGCCCAGGGCATCGCCCTGGGATTGGGAACCGGTCTCCTGGATTCAAAATTCGCCTCAGCCCGCACCAGTCCAAAAAATCCTCACGCCGCCTGCCAGAGACCCAGGGCCGGATTGGAAATATAATAAATTTCTTCACCATCGGACAGTGTATTAAATCCTTCTTTCAGTTTTGCCGGATTGTAGCGCGCCAGGGCTGGGCCAAGATCGGCGTAGCCGAATCCGACGCCTTCAATTTCAGCGCGGCTCAAGCCGCCCGGCGCGTAGGTAATTGTGAAGCGGCCCTCGCTGGAGCCATGAATGAGATGGGCGGCGGCCGCCAGGTTTTCACGCAGATGCTGATCGGCGGCCACGGCCTGCAAAGTTGCCGGCGTGCCGCGGTAACCGTAGCGCCGGATCAGGCGCTCAATAACCACAGCCTCGCCGAATTCCGCCACGCCCGGCGCCAGGATCAAGAGCTGGCCGCCATCGGCCAGGGCCATGCGCGTGCGATAGATCGCCTTGTTGCCCAGCCAGGTGCTTTTGAATTCGCCGGGATCGAGATACACCACCACTTTTTTAAGGCGCGGCGTTTTGACGATATTGACCGCCTGGCTCAAGCGCGCGGCCGCCACGAAACTCTCGCGGTCATTGCCGGCGAAAAGGCCGCGCGTGACCAGCTCGCCCGCGGCATTCCGGGAGCGCACGGTCAAAATATAACTTATTGGCAGATGACTGAGCAGGCAGTCTTCGGCCTCGTTGAGCAACTTGCGCACCGGGCTTTCGATCCGGCCCATCAGCCGCTCCATGCCGCAGACCGCCCCAAGAAAATGGCTCTTGTTAATCGTGTCCGGCCCGGCGCAACCCACCAGGATGTTTTTGTTGCCGCCGGCCATGCCGATAACTTCATGGGGCACGACTTGGCCAACCGAGATAATGGCGTCGTATTTGCCCAAGGCAATGTGCCGGTTAATCTCGATGGCGATGGCGTAGTCCACCCGGCCGCCGCTCAATTCCCTTAGCCGCTCCGCCGGGATTGCGCCCATGGGGGCCAGGCCGGTCCGCCAGTTGTGGACCAGGAGCGACTTGGCCGGCACGCCGGGAAACATCTGCTTGATTTCCGCGGCGCTCATCGGCCGATGCGTGCCCAGGGCCGGCAGGAGCGCGACCGTCGCGCGCTTGGCCAACAGGGAATAAAGCCGGCTGCAGATCTCGCCGGCGCCCGAATGAACGCGCGAAAAGTCCGGCGGGATCAGCAGCACTTTCTTTCTGCCGGAGGCAGATCCGCCAGAGGCGGAAAGGCCGGCGGATCCCCACCGCTCCGCGAGGCGCTCCACGAACCGCGCGAGGTATTCTTCGGTTTCGCCGCGGGAGATCTCCCGGTCCGGCGCTCCTTCGTTGATCCAAGTTGACATGATTAAATCGCAGTAATGTCTCAGCCATCTTGGGTGGTAGGGCGCGCTCGCCGAGCGCGCCGCGGCGGTTTCGGCGAAACCGCCCTACCATTTACCACCTTATCTCTTATAAGTTACGTTAACCCTCTCGGGCTTCCCCTAAATCTTAAGGCTTGTGCCCTGGCCTAAAGCGGAAGCGATAATCTGCCCGTCGCGGCGCCGGCGGCGCACCACGCTCCACTGGCCGCGCGCGCGCACTTGCCCTGCTTCCAGCAGGTTATGCTCGTAAGCAAAAATGATGATGTCCTCGACTTCGCGGAAGGTAATTCGCGCGGCCAGGGAATTATCCAGCGTTTTCAGCGATTCAACCTGCGCGGGCTTCTCCTCCTCGCGCCGCGGGATCAGAACCGACATGAACCGCCCGTTGTAGCCTTTCACCTTGGCGATCAGGCGCGGCCGTTCGAAGATAACACCGCCAACCATGTCCGCCGGACGTTTATATTCCCCAGCGCGTTCGTGCGGGTTGGGAATATATTTGAAGGAGCTGGGCGTGGTAACATCCTGGGAGAGCGCCAGGCTGTGCGGCGCCGGATAGGAACCGGGCGCGGGCAGGACAAAGGCCACGTCCAGCCAATTTCCCCGGCGAGAGCCCTTGATGGCGGCGCGCTCCCCGCGCAATTCGATTTTATTCTCGGGGCTGGTATGAAGCGTCCACCAGAACTCGGCCAGGTCATTAGCCTTATTGATGTCTTCCACTATCCAGACGTAGGCGGGAGCATCTGGGCCCTTCACCAGGGCAAGGTAGCGCCAGGCCCAATAGCAATTATGCTGGTGGGAGCTGTCCACAGCGGCGAAATCGCAGAAATTGCCGGTAGCGTAGTCAATCAAGTTGCCGTGATAATAGGACGCTCTCCACTCGCCATCGGTCGAGCGGCCGCTGCGCCCGTCAATCAGCACGACATTATGGCAACTCTGTTCGATGCTGTAGCGGTTGGCGTCAATCGCGAAATATTCGCCCAAGGCCAGGAGGCTGAAGTGCCCGCAACTGTCATGGGCATGCCCCTGGGCCGCCGGCGAGCGCTGCGAGCCGTCGAAAACCACCAAGGCATCCTCCGGGCCCCAGCCGCTGCGGAAACTTACGATGCCGCGGCCACGGTCGCAAAAGGCCGTGGGCACGCGCGCCTGGCGGGGATGCCGAGCCTGGCCGAAGCCATCCATAACCAGCAAGGTCAGCGCCGAAGCCGGCGCGGAAAATTTTTTCAATGAGACCTCCCGCGCGCGCCGGCTATCTTTAGCCAGGACTATCTCCGGCCACTGCTGCGCGAGCGTGCCCAGGAGCCAGAGCAGGGTCTGGTCGCGCGTTTCAACCGCCTGGCGCGCCAGGATAAATTCGCGCAACCAGAAATTGGCCGCGTGGTCGCCAGTGCTGACGAGTTGTTCGCCCCAGGGCTGAACGAAATGCAGGATTGCCCGGCCGACCCGTGCGTAGCGCGGGCAGGCCTTATAGACATCATAGATTCCCGCGCGCCGCAGCGGCTCGACAATCAGCGCCAGGTAGGCCGCTATCGTCGTGCCATAGCCGATATCTTCCTCTGGGTAGCCATCCGGGTTAATCGCGGCATGCAGCGACGCTTCCAGAAACGAAATGAGTTCCGCTGTTTCTCCGGACAGGTCCGGCACGCTCCTGTCGCCGCGCACGGCCAGGAGGCCGATCAAGGCCGGCAGCGTTTCGGCAATCGGCGTGTTGGCGCCCGCGCTCTTGTAGAAATACGGCCGGGCCCGCTCGATCACCGGCCGGATGCAGGCGGTTACCAGCCAATGGCAATAGGCAGCGCGTTCCGCGCCGGACAAGTGGGCATAGAGCAGGTCATAGGCGCAGGCGTGGCCGCCGTTCACCAGGCTGAAGATTCCCGCCGCGCTGCCATAGGCGCCCGGTTCCAACTGTTCGGGCCGCTCCAGAAAGCGCGGCAACGCCAGCAGGACGCGCCGCGCGCCGTCAATCATGCCGGCATCGCGCGCGAGGACACCCGCCAGGGCCAGGTCATGCAACGCAAAGGCAACCCCGAAATCCATGCGCCCGGGAGGCCCCTGCAGCAGACTGGCGGCATCCGCGGCCTGCCGAATACGCTCGACAACCGGCTGGAGCTTGCGGCGCACTCCGGTCATAATTTTAAGCCCGGCCCCTCGCTTAATCTGTCGGCGCAGGGTTTCAAGGTCGCGGGCCGAGACCATTACCCGCGGATGCGCTCCGGCGGCGTATAACTTCCTGGCGCAAGCGAATTGATAGTTCATGCGGCGATCTTCCCGATCGGCAAGCCATTTTCCCGAACCGAGTCATCAGGATAGGCACCGGACCGGCCGATGCAAGTTGGTTTTTTAGTATTGCCATTGACGCGGCCGGCGGCGCGCCATATACTGCTGTCAAATCAAACCGTGCTTTACTTTCAAGGAGGTGAGTGTCATGTGCCGGACCTGTGGTTGCACCCCGATCAAAAAAGCCAAGAAGACCAGGAAAGCCAGGAAGAGCAAGAAATAAGCAATCTCCAAGATGGAGGCTCTGAGCTTGACGCCGGGCCTCCATCTTCTCCTCTGCCCATCTTGCATACCTTGGCCGGCGTAAAGGGTAAGTTATGGGGGGGACATGAGGGTAGGGACGCCTCGGCGGGACCGTCCGCGGTTCATCGTGAACGATTCACCATGAACGGCGCGTTCGCCGAACGCGCCCTACCTTTTGCCCCCACAAGACCGCGGCCTTACCCGGCCGGTCTTTAAGCTGCTTGACAGGTTACAGGCGCGGTTTAAGCTATGGCTTTGCTATTCTGTTTGCGTCTGGGCGGGAACGGCGATGAAACTGATTGACAAATATATCCTGCGCCATTTCTGCGTGCCGCTGGGGTATTGCCTGGCGGCTTTCTACATGCTGTTTGTGGTCTACGACTTGTTTGAGCATCTGGGCGATTTTATTGACACCCGGACGCCGCTGCTGGGGATCGCGCAGTATTATCTTTATCTTTTTCCCGCTACGCTGGTTTTCATCCTGCCGATTGCGGTGCTGCTGGGCCTGCTTTACGGCCTCTGGCAACTGAGCAAGAACAATGAACTCACCGCCATACGCGCCAGCGGCGTTAGCCTGTTCCGGCTGACGATTCCGATTCTGGTGGCCGCATTGGTTTTCAGCGTGCTGGTCACGGGACTGCAGGAAACCGTGGCGCCCTGGACCAGCTATCGGGCCGATCAATTCGTTCAGCAGCAGAAAAAGGACGTTGAAGCCGCGAACGATTACGCGCTGAACCTGACCTACAACAACGAGGAACAACACCGCATCTGGGCGGTCAGCAAATTCGACCTGACCACCTACGAGCTGCAGGGAGTCAAGGTCGTCCAGCAACGGCCGGACGGCTCGGACCTCGACGCCATTCACGCCGAGGAAGGTAAGTTTTATGACGGCCGCTGGTGGCTGTTTAACGTTACCCTTCAGCGCCACGACTTTTACAATAACCCCATCGGCACGGTCATCCGCGAACCGCAGCGACAAATGGCGGATTGGGCGGAGACGCCCGCGGATTTTCTGCACGAGGTAAAGGACCCGGCCTTTCTTTCCTCCCGGGAGCTTGGAAAATTCATCCGCGCTCACAAAAATCTTTCCGCCAAAACAACCGCCCGCATCAGCGTGGACCGGCACGCCCGCCTGGCCATGCCCTGGACTTGCCTGGTCGTGGCGCTTTTTGGCATTCCCTGCGGGCTGCACACGGCCCGCAAGGGGGCGCTACTGGGCGTTATGATAGCGCTGGTCACTTTTTTTGGCTTTTATTTCCTGATGAGTTTCAGCCAATGGCTGGGCAAGGAGCAACTGTTGACGCCGCTCCTGAGCGCCTGGCTGCCGAATCTGCTCTTGACCATGACCGGTATGATCGGCCTGGTGCGGCTGCGCTGACCATCACGCAATTCCGCGGCGACGGCCGCAGGAGGAAACTGGCATGACCACCATCTCGGTTGTTGATCCGGTTAACAAGGCCTTGGGCACCGTCCGGCAAACGCTGTTTGCCCCATTCAATCTTGTCAAATGGCTGGGGCTGGGGTTTACGGCATGGCTGGCAACCTTGACCGAAGGCTTCATGCCCAATTTTAACTTCAACCTCGATTTTTTGCCCGATGAGGTCTTTGAGTCGTCCACCGGCCGCGGGATTATTTACTGGATTCAGGATCATCTGGCGCTGGTAATTTCGGTTGGCATCGTGCTGGGAATCATGCTCCTGGCGGTCGGTCTGGTCATAAGCTGGCTGAACTGCCGCGGTAAATTCATGTTCCTGGATAACGTGCTCAACAACCGCGCGGAAATTCGCTCGCCCTGGCAAATGTTCCGGCGGCAGGGCAATGCGCTTTTCCTCTTTTCCATCTGCTTTGGCGTGGCCATGCTGGCGATCCTGGTAATCTTCGGGCTGCTGTTTTTTATGATCGCCTGGCCGGACATCGTCCGGCACAATTTCGGATTCAACGCCATCGGCGCAATCGTCCTGGGCGGCTTGTTTTTAATAAGCTATTGCCTGATTAGCGTCGGCCTGTTGGCGTTGCTGAATGATTTCATTGTCCCGCTGATGCTGTTGCGCGAATGCCGGGTGATGACGGCTTGGGCGGAGTTGTTCGAGCTTTTCAAGGCGCAGGCCGGAAGATTCGTGCTTTATCTCTTATTCCGTTTTGTCCTCGCGCTGGTGATTTCCGCCGTGGCAATAGCGGCTTGCTGCCTGCTGTGCTGTACGGTGTTGATTCCTTATGTGGGAACAGTTATTCTGCTGCCGATCCACGTGTTCTGGCGCAGTTATTCCTCGCATTTTCTGGAGCAGTTCGGCGACGCTTATCGGCTGTTTGGGCCGGGACCGCTCCAGTTTGTCGGCGCAGGCCAGGAACGGGTCTGAAAAAAAGCCGCCGGTCGCAGCTTGAAATTGGAAAATGGAAATTAGCACACAATCGGAATGTTTTCCCAATTTCTCCACACTTGGCGGATCCGCTGAGGCGGAAATTTTCTAATTTCGTTCCTTAAAGCTATTTTAGTCGTTGAAACGCGGACCGGACCATTTGGAAGGTAATAGTCATCATGACCATCGCCCATGACATTTTGGCCAAAGCCGTAGAGATGGATGCTTCCGACGTGCATCTCAAGGCGGAGGAGCCGCCGTTCTTCCGGGTCAACGGCGCCCTGGTGGAAAGCGGCTTGAGCCGGCTCAGCGCCGATGATCTCAAATGCATTGTCCTCGATATCCTGCCGGAGCATCTCAAGAAAAAACCGGAGCCGGAGCTGGAGATGGACTTTTCCCATTATGAGGAGGAGGTTGGCCGTTTCCGGGTCAATGTATTCATGTCCCGCCATGTTCCGACCATCGCCTGCCGCTACGTGAAAACCAGCATTCGCACCATCGCCGAACTGCATCTGCCGGACATCCTGGAAAACCTGGCCATGCTGAATAGCGGTATGATCGTGCTGTGCGGGCCCACCAATTGCGGCAAATCCACCACCCTGGCGGCTCTGCTGGACCATATCAACCGCCATCAGCGCTGCCGGGTTATCACCGTGGAAGATCCCGTGGAATACGTCTTCACCGACCAGCAATCGGTGATTACCCAGCGGGAGGTGGGGCTGGATACACCTTCGTTCCATTCGGCGCTAAAGCACGTGCTGCGCCAGGACCCCGATGTCATTATGATCGGCGAAATGCGCGATAGTTTAAGCCTCTCCGTGGCCGTTAGCGCCGCCGAAACCGGGCACCTGGTGCTCACCACCCTGCATGTCAATACCGCCGCCCAGTCGGTGCACCGCATTCTGGATTTCTTCCCCCACAATGAGCGCGACCAGGTCCGCATGTCCGTGGCCGTCAACCTGGCGGCGGCGCTTTGTCAGCGGCTGGTTCCCGCGCGCCAAGGCGGGGTGCGGGCGGCCGTGGAGATCATGATCAGCACGCCGACCGTGCGCAAGCTGATCGCGGAGAACAAGCTGGAGGTCCTGCCGGCGGCCATCGAGACCGGCACGGAAGACGGCATGCAATCTTTCAATCAGGCCTTGCTCAAGTTGATCAAGAACGGGGCCATCACTGAGAAAGACGGCCTGGCCCACTCGCCCAATCCCGAACAGCTCAAGATGAACCTGCAGGGCATCTTCCTGGACGAAAGCCGCCGCATCCTGGGCGAATAAGACTGCGGCGAACCTTGTAGGATATGACTGCTCTTAGCATTTTCCCAAGGATGTGACTCGATGGCCAAAGGCAAGCACAAGCAACAACACGCCGCCCGGACACAAGCCGCCGCGCCGGCGCCGAGCAAGTCCCCGGTTAGTTCGGGACCGGCCGTGGCGCGGGCCAAGCCCGGCCTTTTTTTCAAGCGCTATGACTGGCTGGCTTTCGGCGTCACCTATGTAATCGCGCAGGTGTTCTATCTGCTGACCCAGGCGCCCACCGTCACGCTGGAGGATTCCGGCGAACTGGTTACCGGCGCGGCCAATCTGGGCGTGCCGCATCCGCCGGGCTACCCGCTCTGGACGATTCTTGGCTGGATTTTTACGCGCATTTTCTTCTTTGTCGAATACTGGGGACATCCCAATCCGGCTTGGGCGGTCAATTGCATGTCGGGCTTTTTCGGCGCGCTTTGCTGCGCCACGGTGGCCCTGCTGGTCAGCCATTCCGGCCGCGATCTGCTGCGCACTTTCCGGCATGAAGAAGACCCGGAAGCGGCCACGCCGGTTGAGAAAGTCATCAGTTTTTCCAGCGGGGTGGCTTCCGGCCTGATCCTGGCCTTCTGTCCTTTCATCTGGTCCCAGTGCACGATTGCCGAGGTCTATTCCATCAACACCTTCCTGCACGTGCTGATCCTGACCCTGGCTTATGTCTGGCTGCACCGGCCTTATGAGGATCGCCTGCTTTACTGGTTGGCCGTGATCTTCGGCCTGACTTTTACCAATTGCCAGCCGATCGTGCTCTTGACGCCGGGGCTGATGCTGATTTTCTGGGCGGTTGACCGTCGCCTCTTCCGGGATTGCCTGGCCGCCGGCCTGGTCATCATTGGCGTAGTGATTTTGCTGCAACTCAAGTTCCCCCAATACGCCTTCCGCAACTTTGAGCGCCGCGAGTTCTGGACTATTGTGAGCGTGCTGCTGGTTCTGGCTCCGGTGGTCATCGGGGTGGTTGCCCGCCAGATTTTCTCGGAATGGCGCCGCGTGGTGCCCATGCTCCTCTTTGCCATGCTGGGCCTCTCGTTATTCGTCTACATGCCGATTTCTTCGGATTTCAACCCGCCGATTAACTGGGGATACCCGCGGACTTTCGAGGGCTTCCGCCACGCGGTTACGCGCGGGCAGTATCAGGCCTTAAGCCCGGCCTTAAGCCCCAAGGCCTTTGTGGACCAGATCGTGGAGTTTATCAGCGAGCTGGAAGACCAGTTCCCGTTCCCCATGCCGCTCCTGGCGGTGGTGCCGATTTTCTTTTTCCGCCAGATCTGGCGCAAACACTGGACCTGGCTGCTGGGCACGCTGATCGGGTTTGTGGTTACCGGGCCGGGCATGATGGTGCTCCTGAATCCGGCGCACGATATCCAGTCGCTCTTTATTGCCCAGGTGCAGTTTATCCAGGCGACGGCCATCTATGCCCTCTGGGTGGGTTATGGTTTCCTGTTCGGCCTGGCGTTTCTGGAGCGGCTGCTCTCCGGCCGCTCTCCGGCCGGCCAACGCCGCTTCTGGCTGGCTCCGGCCATAGCGCTGACCCTGCTTTCGCCCCTGGGCCTCATCTGGCAGAACTGG
Source organism: Lentisphaerota bacterium (assembly GCA_016188985.1). Classification (GTDB taxonomy): domain Bacteria; phylum Verrucomicrobiota; class Kiritimatiellia; order JAAZAB01; family JAAZAB01; genus VSJD01. The sequence continues at coordinate 14,948 of JACPGM010000159.1, forward strand.
CATGACGAAGAAATGATTGCGACCAAGGGCGGCCTGGAATTGCGCGGCCATGATTTCGGCTGGCAGTTCGGCAACTACCAGTTATGCGGCGCGGAAGCCATCACGCGCGAGCTTAAACCCGGCGAAAAGCCTCTGCCCAATCCCAACTTTCCTCCGGCCATGACGACGAACGCGGTCTTCTACGGGGGCACCGACCCGGGACGGTTCGTGCCAACTTATATGATCTATTGCCCCCTGGTGCGTCCGGACGTGATGCTGATTACGCAGAACGCGCTGGCTGACAACACCTACATGAACGTCATGCGCGATCTTTACGGCGACCAGATCTGGATGCCTACGCCGCAGGACGCCAACATGGCCTTCCAGCAGTACGTTGATGACGTGCGCGCCGGGCGTATTCCATCCAATGCGGCGGTAACCTTTGACAAGAGCGGCAAAGTCAGCGTGCAGGGCGTGCAGGGCGTCATGGAGATCAACGGCATCATCAGCCGCTCCATCTTCGAGGCCAACAAATGGCGGCATGATTTCTACGTCGAGGAAAGCTACGTCATCAACTGGATGTATCCTTATCTCATTCCGCACGGCCTGATCCTGAAGATCAACAAGGAGCCGCTGAGCGAACTGACCCCGGAAATGGTGAAGAACGACCAGGATTTCTGGGCCTGGTATTACGAGCGCTTGATGAATGACCGCAAGTTCCAACGCGATGTGGTGGCGCGCAAAACATTTTCCAAGCTGCGCTGCGCCATTGCCGGCGTCTATGTTTTTCGCCGCCTGATGAACGACGCCGAAATCGCTTTCCGCCAGGCGGTGAACATGTACCCGGCCAGTCCCGAAGCCAATTTCCGCATGGCCGATATGTATTTGCAGATGGGCCGGTTTGCCGAGGCCGTGCAGCTCTTGGAAGCCAATCTGGCGGTTGATCCCAAGAATGACCGCATCACCGGATTTATCGGCCAGATTAAGAGCATGGCCCAGATGAACCAGCGCGCCACCCAGTTGCAGGCCCAGCTCAGCCAGGGCAGCGGCACGCTGGACATGGTCTTCGAGCTGGCCACGATTTACCAGCGCACGGGCCGCGAACAGGGATTCCAGGACCTGTCAATGCAAGTGCTGAACAACTCCAACATCCCGCCTCAGGCCTACCTGAAAGTGGCCGAGCTGGCTTCCAATCCGCCGCGCTGGCCGCTGCTGGCCGAGGCTTATCAGCGCTATCTCCAGCGCCAGCCGAGCGACCCGCGCGGCTGGCTGGAACTGGCCTGCGCACAGGTCCAGATGGCCCAGAATGACAGCGCCCTGCGATCGCTGCGCCAGGCCGTTGCCTGCGGCGGCGAGCCGCTTAAAGACATGATTCGCAAAGATGGCCGCTTGGATCCCCTGCGCGGCCTGGAAAGTTTCCAGAAACTGGTGCAGAGCTCGCAGCAGCCGTTCATGCCCCTGCCGGGCCTGTTCAGCCCGTAAGACTTAGACTGTTGACTGTAGGCTGTAGACTGTAGATTGGAAACTGAGATTTGCGCGGCAAATTGTTCTTTGCTGGCCTTCTGCCCACAGCCTATGGTCCACGGTCTATAGTCTTTTCTCCTCAGTCCGCAATTTCATAATCCAGCAGGCTCAGGCCGTAAAAGGCGGCGGTTTCCACGCGCAAAACAGCCGTGCTAAATCTGACCAGGTGAGCGCCCGCTGCCTGCAACTTGCGAGTTTCCTCCGTGGTCAAGTCGCCTTCCGGGCCGATGACCAGCGCCAGTCGGGTGGGGGCGCCGACCGGATGATAAATCTTTGGGCGCAAGCGGTCAATCACCTCGCGGAACATTTGCGCCTCAGCCTGGAGTGAGGCTACCAGACAAACATCGTAGCGCGCCAGGTCCGCCGTTATCTCCGGCAAGGACCGCACTGGCAGCACCGTTGGTATCCAGGCTCGTCCGCATTGCCGGGTAGCCTCCAAAGCAATCTTCTGCCAGCGCTCGCGGCGCTGCGCTTGGGCGCTTGCGGAGAGCCGGACAATAACCCGCTCCGTGATCGTCGGCTGGATGGTCTGGGCGCCCAATTCCGTTGCTTTCTGGATAATGCTGTCCATGAGCGTATGTTTGGGAGTGGCTTGGATGAGCGTTACCGCCACGACCGGCGGCAGCGTTTTACGCCGCGTCTCCGGTTTGAGGCGCAGGCGCGCTCTTTTTGGCCGGATGGTCTCGAGCGTGGCCTCGGCGGTATGGCCGTGGCCGGTAAAAAGGCCCACGCGCTCGCCCGGCCGCGCGCGCAGGACCTTGAGCAAGTGATGCGCTTCGTCCGGGGCAAGCTCAATTTCCTCCGCCGACCATTGGCCAACATCAATCAGACAGCGCATCATAAATAGTTTGCTACAACAACGTTTCCGGTGCGCGCAACTCCCCTTACGCTCATTCCCACACTTTATAAAGTGTGGGAATGCAAAATTTCCTTTGGGGCCCAAGCTTGGCGGAGAATTTCACCCTTCTTTGCCAATAAGCCTTGTGGCGCCGCTGGGTTCCTGCAAAGCCAGCCCGTGGTTTTGCTTCATTTCGCGGGCTGCTTGCGGCGCGCCAGAAAAGCCTCGGCTTGCCTTTCAAACTCCCTGCGCTCCGGATATTGGTCCGCCGCGCAGCTATCAATGAACTCCTGCAGTTTGCGTTTCTGCGCGCCGGAAAGGGCCTTGGGAATTTCGACGACAACGCGGACGTGCAAGTCGCCGGGAATTTCGTCGCCCAGTCCGGGCGCGCCTTGGCCCCGGAGGCGAAAAAGCTTGCCGCTTTCCGTGCCGGGCGGCAACTTGAGGCTGGCCCAGCCATCGAGCGTCGGCGCGCGGATTTCGCCGCCCAGCAGGGCCACATTCAGAGGCACGGGCACTTCACAGAAGAGGTCATTGCCTTGGCGCTGGAAGATACGATGCGGCCGGACGTGCAAGACCACATAGAGGTCGCCCGGCGGTCCGCCGCGGGCGCCGCCCTCGCCCTTGCCGGAGAGCCGCAGGCGCGAGCCGGTTTCCACCCCCGGCGGAATTTTAATTGAGAGCCGTTTGCGGTTTCTAACCAGGCCCGTGCCGCGACAACCTCGACAGGGATGGGTAATAATTTCGCCGCGGCCGCCGCAGGAGGGACAATCCTGCTGAACGTGGAAAAAGCCGCTGGTAGTGACAACGACTCCCTGGCCGTTGCAGTGCTTGCAGGTTTCCTTGCGGTGGCCCGGTTCCGCGCCCGAACCGTTGCAGGCAGAGCAGGATTCCGAGATGGGCAGGTTAATTTCGTGTTCTTGCCCGAAAACCGAAGCCTCGAAATCTATTTCCAGGTCAAAGCGCAGGTCGGCGCCGCGGGTGGCCCGGTTGCGGTCGGCGGCGCTGCGGCGTCCGGCCTGGCGCCCGAAAAATTGATCGAAAATGTTGCTGGATTCGCCGAACAGGTCGCCGAAAATATCCCGCAGGTCGGCGGTATGGGTAAAGTCGCGGTCGAAATTGAAGCCGCCCGGCCCGAAGGTGGACTTCAAGCCCGCATGACCGAACTGGTCGTAGGCCTGCCGTTTTTGCGGATCGCTGAGCACCTCATAGGCCTCGGAGAGCTCCTTAAACTTTTCCTCAGCGGCTTTTTTATTGCTGGGATTGCGGTCGGGATGGTACTGGAGGGCCAGTTTGCGGTAGGCCTTTTTGATTTCGTCCTCGCTGGCGTTGCGGGACACATTCAATACTTCGTAGTAATCACGCTTGGTTGCCACTTCATATCCTTCCCAATGCAGGCAAGGCCCGATAAGCCGCTATCGCGGAATGTAACTGTTTCTGGTTCTGCTCACTCTTTCCCGCTATCCGCTCCCTGGCAGCCTTCTTTCGTTTTCTCCTGTCCGGCGTCCGGCGTCCCTGCTTCGCCCTTTGGGCTTCGCAGGGCAGGCTGGCGTCCGTCATCTGGCGTCTGGCGGCTGGCGTCTATCTTCTCCTCCGGCGGCGGGCCGCTCGACACGATGACCTGCGTCGGGCGCAGCAGTTTGTTGCGCAGCATATATCCCCGGCGCACCATCGCCAGCACCGTCCCTTCCGGCGCGGTTGCCGATGGCAAAGTATTGACCGCCTCGCACCGGGTTGCATCGAAAACCTGGTTTTCGGTTTCAATGGGGGTTAAGCCGAATTTGGACAGCACCGCCATGAGTTGGTCGAAAATCAGTTGCAAGCCTTCCCGAAAAGCCGGATCGGCCTCGTGGGCGGAGGCCGCCTGGAGACCCAAATGCAGGTGGTCGAGTACCGGCAGGAGTTCGAGCATCAGATCCTGGTTGGCGCACTCAAACAGTTCGGTTTTCTCCCGCAGGGTCCGTTTGCGAAAATTGTCAAAATCGGCCCGAAGCCGCAAGAGCTGATCCTGGAGTTTTTCCAGTTTTTCGGTTGGTGTTTCCTCTTTGGCCGGCGGCGGCGGCGCCGCCGCGACATCAGCGGGTGCGGCTGGACCTGACGCCGCCGGACTTGATGCGGCCGCATCCGTTGCGCTCGGGTGGCCGGTGGCCGCGGGACGAGTTTGCTCCACGTCCGCGTTGGGATGATGTTTAGCTTTGGTCTTATGCAAAGTCATGGTGGCGTATTGTGCCAAATATCCCGCAAATGCCAATAGTATAGACGGCGCGCGGTGGTCAGCCGGCGGGTCTGCCCGCCATAGCCTTGAAGCATAGGAATTTTAAAGTTGCCACAAAGATGCACAAAAAAGAGCATTGATTTATCATATTTGTGAATCTTGTGCTTTTTTGTGGCCAATCCTTTTGTAAAAGTCGAGGCCTTGCCGCCTAATTTAATGCATAGGAATTTCAATCTGGGGTAGGGCGCGACCGCCGTGCGCGCCGGTTTCGAGGCGACCACGGCGGTTTCGGCGAAACCGCCCTACCTGTGAAACAGTTGCCGCCTTCGGCGGCCTAACTTGGCAGTCAGCTGGGCGCGAGCACGAGGACGATTTCACCGCGCACGGCGCGCTGGCCCGGAACGCCGACGCGCTCGGAGAGCTTTTGATAAACGTCGCGCACGGCGCCCCAGAGACATTCCTCATGGAGCTTGGTAAGTTCCCGGGCCAGAAACAGCTCGCGCTCAGGCATTAGCGCATTCCATTCGGCCAGCAGCTTCAAGCAGCGGTAGGGCGACTCCATTATTACCACCGGGCAAGGCTCGTTGAGCAGTTGTTGCATTCTTTTTTGGCGGGCGCCTGCCTTGCGCGGCAGGAAGCCCTCGCAGTGAAATCCGCCGGCGATGAACCCGCACAGCGCCAGGGCGGCCGTGACGGATGAGGGACCGGGGATGATCGTGACCGGCAGCTCCGCCTGACGGCAGGCCTTGACGATGCGCGCGCCGGGATCGGAAACTCCCGGCATGCCCGCATTGGTTACCAGGGCCACGGCCTGGCCGGAGCGTATGCGTTCGAGCACGAACGCGCTGCGCGAGGCCTCGTTGAGTCGGTGGCAACTGACCAGGGTCCCGCGGATCTGGTAACGCTCAAGCAGAATCCGCGTGTGGCGGGTATCTTCCGCCAGGATCAGGTCCGCCGCGCGCAGGGTGGAAAGCGCGCGCGCGCTGATATCCTCCAGATTGCCGATTGGCGTGCCGACCAGGTAAAGTCCGGGTTGCATAAGTATTTTAAACTAACTGCCCTGAGCGTTTGTTTTTTACCGCGGGGGCCGGCCTCTGCCAATCTTTTTCTGGCGGGAGAGCGTGGCCTTGCGCTTGCCCCGCGCCTCGCGGGGTCCGACGGCTATAAGCGGAAGCTACGTTTTGTTCCGCCTGTGCGGACTCGTGCTTCGTAGCGACTCTTCTACGCCCTGCGTAGCGGCTTCGCAGAGCAGGGAGGCTTTCCGCCCTTGCGGATCCGCTAAGGCGGATACTTCGCAGAGTAGCATCCGCCAGGGCGGAAGCCGCGAGACGACCATGCTCGCGTGATTGGTCCTGTAGCCGCGCCCCACGCTAAAAGCGTGGTAAACGTGAGGCTTGCCCCGCGTGGCGCAGGGGCGTGGATTCTTCCAGCGGCCACGGCGTCACCGCCGCGGCTACACGAAACAGTTGGCTGGGTAGCCGTTCCACACCAAGAGTACTTTTCAGTATTTACCAGCCGTTTCCGCTTGCTTTGCCGGTTGGATTTTGCCAGAAGGAAGACCCCCGGATTAGCAACGCAGGGAAGATTACCATGAGCATTGCCTTTGATGCTGAGCGCTGGAGTCAGGTCAAGACCGTGGCCCGGGAGTGGTGGGCGGGTCGGCTTAAACGGCCCATTATCCAACTCCGGCTTGCCGGTCGTGACCCGCAAAGGCCGGCGCCCAAGCAGCCATTGCAGAGTTTTGCCGCCTGCTATCCTGAACAGGTGACCGCGGAAGAGATCGTGGACGTGTGGGACTATGAATTGGCCAAACAGGAATATCTGGGCGACGCTTTCCCGGTTGTCTGGCCGAATTTCGGGCCGGGTATTATCGCCGGATTTCTGGGCGCGCGGGTTAAGCCGGAGAAATGGACCGTCTGGTTTGAGCCGGCGGCGCTCAAGCCGCTGGCCGATTTGAATCTAACCTTTGACAAGCACAATTACTGGTTTGGCCGCATACGCGATATCTGCCGCTCCGTGCAAGCGCGCTGGCAAGGGGCGGTCCAGGTCAGCATGACGGACTTGGGCGGGAACCTGGATATCCTGGCGTCGTTCCGTCCTGGCGAGGAACTCCTCTTGGACTTGTATGATCATCCGCGGGACGTCAAGCGCTTAACCTGGCAGGCGCACGATCTCTGGTGGCGGTATTTTGACGAGTTCAATGCCGTATTGCGCGGGCCTAATCCGGGTTATACGGCCTGGACGCCGATTTTTTCGGAAGTGCCCTATTACATGCTGCAATGCGACTTCTGCTACATGATCGGCCCGGAAATGTTCGATGAATTCGTCAAACCGGAACTGGCGGCCTCCTGCCGCCGGCTGGGCAACGCCTTCTACCATCTCGATGGGCCGGGGCAGCTTGCCCATCTGGATTCGCTGTTGACGATTCCCGAGTTGAAAGGGGTGCAGTGGGTTCCGGGGGAAGGCCAGCCGGGCATTGCGCACTGGCCGGAGGTCTACCGCAAAATCCGCGCCGCCGGCAAGCTGATCCAGATATTCTCAATAGACCAGCTCGATATGATCGCCCGCCAGTTGGGCTCGGCCGAAGGAATTGTCGTTATTGACACCCTGCCGCTCTCGCGCAAAGCCGAGGCCGAAGAGCTCCTCAAACGTTATGGCGTGAGGTAACGTATTCCGTAAAAAAGTATTGCCTGGCCAGAGGGCTTTGGTGTATATTGCAGGTGATTTCAAGCGGGTTGGTTGTCCCAAGGCTGGCTAAGAGAACAGGGAGTTCTCGTGGTTCAAATACAGTTAAAATGGGTTTTGCGCGGGCTGGTGATCCTGCTGGGCGTCTTGAGCGCGGGCGCGCTGGCGTTGGGGGTCATGCTGTTCCAGCAGCGCGAGACGCTGAAAGGCCGGACCCAAAAACTGGAAACGGCCCTCAAGCAGGTGGCCGCTACCCTGGAAAGGGACGAAACCAATACCGAGGCCAAAGTTACCCTGCCGGACGATCAACTCAAAACCTATAAGGCCCTCCCGGGCGGACCGCCGCCCATGGATGGGGCGCTTAACTTGGTGGTCCTGGCCGCGCAGAATCAGTTGATCCGTCTCAACCAGACTCGCGCTGAGTTGGCCGAAACCAAAACGGTCTTAGCCGGCACGCGCGAGACATTGGCCACCACTTCCAACGAGCTGGTGACGGCTAAAGCCACCATCGTGGAGCGCGAGGCCACGATTGTCGCGCGCGAGGCGACCATCAGTGAAAAAGAAGTGGCTATCCGGAAATTGGAAGGCGAGAAGAAGGATCTGCGGGCGGAAGCCGATACGCTGAAACAGCAGATTGATGACTTGGAAACGGAAAATCGCGACTTGAGCGATGCCAACGCCGTCTTGCAAGCCAAAGCGGAGGAACTGGAAAAAACCATTAATCCCGAACTGCGCAAAGCGGAGATTCCCAAAGGCCAATTGGGAATTATTGACCAGGTCAACAGCGAATGGAATTTTGTAATCGTGCGCCTGTCACCGGGAAGCGTTAAGACCGTCATCCCCGACCTGGAACTACTCATTCATCGGGCGGACCGGCTGGTCGGCAAGGTGCGGGTGCAGCGCGTGACGGACAGTCTGGCCGTGGCGGAGATTCTGAACGACTGGCAACAGTTGCCGTGCGCGAAGGGCGACTATGTCCTTTATTAGAGCGGCCGCTTATTGGGCGGTCTTAGGGCTTCTTGCGGCCGTGCTTATGGGGTGCGCCACGGCCGGCGGTCCATCCGATGTTCCCTGGAATGTGCCGCAACCTTGGGAAGGCGTTCCCAGCCTGCCTGGCGACCAGCAGTAGTTTGCAAGGTGTGACTGCGAAGGTCGTCAAGAAATGTAACTACGAAAAACGCGTCATGCCTAAGGCAGATCCGCCTCAGGCGGAAAAGGCGCGAAAATGGTAAGGAAGATTCTATTCAAATTTAGCGTATTTTGCGCATTTCGTAGTTAATTGTTTTCAGATAGCCGAGTAGTTCCCGCAAGGCTACTTCTTCAGCTTAAGCTCCAGCAGCTTTTCTGCGATTTGCACGGCATTGGTCGCCGCGCCTTTGCGCAGATTGTCGCCGCAGACGAAGAGGGCCAGCCCGTTCTTCGTGCTTTCATCCAGGCGGATGCGGCCGACATAGACGTCATCCTGGCCGGAGACCTCGATCGGCAGCGGGTAGAGGTCGTTTTCCACATTGTCCATGATCTTGACGCCCGGCGCCTTGGCCAGGATGGTGCGGGCCTCGTCGGGATCCATGGGGCGGTCAAATTCAATATGCAACGCTTCGCTGTGGCCGTTCATAACGGGCACGCGCACGCAGGTGGCGCCCACGCGGATTTTTTTATCCTCAAGGATCTTGCGGGTTTCATTGCGCATTTTGATTTCTTCGCTGGTGTGACCCGGCGCTTCCGGCTTGAGACTGCCGATCTTGGGAATCACGTTGAAGGCAATTGGATGCGGATAGGCGCTGTGCTTCAAGGGTTTGCCGGCCACATGGCATTTTACCTGGTCTTCCAGTTCCCGCATCGCCTCGCGGCCGGTGCCGGAGACGGCCTGGTAGGTGCTGGCGATAAACCGGCGAATGCGCGCGACGCGGTGCAGGGGCGCCAAAACCATCAAGGCGATGATCGTGCTGCAGTTCGGGTTGGCAATGAAGCCCTGGTGTTTCTGCAGCGCCGCGGCGTTGATTTCCGGGATGACCAGCGGCACGCGCGAATCCATGCGAAAATCGTCGCCATTGTCAATCACGATGGCGCCTTGTTCCACCGCCGGCCAGCCGAACTGCTTTGAGGCGCCCTTGGCGCCTTCGGTGCCGGCGAAAAACGCAAAGTCCAGTCCCTTAAATGCTTCTACCGCCGCCGGCTGGACGTGGAAAGTCTCGCCCGCAATTACTTCGTCGCGTTCGCTCCGCGCCAGCACGCGGATTTCCTCGGCCGGAAAATCGCGTTCCCGCAGCACCTTGATTATTTCGGCGCCGACGGCGCCAATGCCAACCAACCCTATCCGATATTTTTTCATAATTGCTGTTCTTTCCTTGCCTGACTTAATATCCGGCATTCATTGCCACAAAGAGGCACAAAATTCACAAATAATATTCTTGTGCTCAGCTTGTGCTTTTTTGTGGCTAATAATCTTGAAATTGCGTCTTTGCCGGCTAATGCATTTTGCTATCAGCCGGCAACGGCCTGAGCCACCAGGTCGCCGACCTCGCTGGTGGAAAAGCCCATTTTACCGGCCGCCAGGTTTTTGATCTTATGCGCGGTAACCTGCATGACCGCGCGCTCCACGGCCTGGGCGGCCGTATTCTCGCCCAACTCGCTCAGGAGCATGCCGCCGGCGCAGATGGCCGCCAGCGGGTTGATGACGTTTTTTCCCGTATATTTGGGCGCCGAGCCGCCGATGGGTTCGAACATGCTGACGCCTTCCGGGTTGATGTTGCCGCCGGCGGCAATGCCCATGCCGCCCTGGGTGATGGCGCCCAGGTCGGTAATGATATCGCCGAACATGTTTTCGGTGACGATCACGTCGAACCATTCCGGGTTTTTGACCATCCACATGCAGGTGGCGTCCACGTGATAATACTCCCGCTTGATTTCCGGGAACTCCTTGGCGCCCAATTCGTGGAAGACGCGCTCCCAGAGATCGAACACATAGGTCAGCACATTGGTCTTGCCGCAGAGCGCCAGGGTTTTGCGCTTGTTGCGCGCGCGTGTGTAGTTGAAGGCGTAGCGCAGGCAGCGCTCCACCTGGAAGCGGGAATAGACCATCTCCTGGATTGCCACTTCCTGGGCCGTGCCCTTCTGGGAGATGCCGCCCAGGCCGGTGTATAAGCCGCCGGTATTTTCCCGGACCACGACGTAATCAATCTCGGCCGGGCCCTTGCCTTTCAACGGGCAATCCACGCCGGGGAACAGCTTGACCGGCCGCAGGTTGATGTATTGGTCGAGCGCAAAGCGGATGGCGAGCAAAATGCCCTTTTCCAGGATGCCCGGCTTGACCTCCGGATGCCCGATGGCGCCCAGGTAAATCGCATCGGCCTGGCGCAACTCCATCAGGACGGAGTCCGGACAGGTTTCCCCTGTCCGCTGATAGCGCGCTCCGCCCAGATCATAGGTCGTGAAATCGAGTTTGAACTGGAAGCGCCCGGCGGCCGCGTTCAGCGCTTTCAGGCCTTCGCGGATAACTTCCGGCC
>JACPGM010000019.1 GCA_016188985.1 Lentisphaerota bacterium
CGGGCTGCCACCCGTGCACGGTTTCGCCGAATGGCGCGGCGGTGTGCGCCTGGCCGATGATGATTATCAGCCGGATGATATCACGCTCAACGAAGCGCGTCTGCAGTTGGATTCTTCCGCTGCCTGGCGCCGCGCCGAATTCCGCGCCAAGGTGGATTTCCTTTATGATGGCGTGGACAGCAAACCTGATATTGATCCCCGCGAAATCAATGCCGCGATCAGCCCATTAAGCGCGCTTGATCTCAAGGTCGGGCGGCAAATCCTGACTTGGGGAGTGGGGGACTACCTTTTCATCAATGATCTGTTTCCCAAAGATTGGAAATCTTTCTTGCTGGGTCGGGACGATGAATACCTCAAAGCTCCGTCGGACGCGGTCAAAGCGAGCTTCTTTTCGGATATTGCCAATCTCGATATGGTTTACACACCCCGATTTAATCCTGACCGCTACATTGACGGTGAGCGGATTTCCTTTTTCAACCCGCAACTAAACCGCCTGGCGGGCGAAGACGATGCCTTTCCCGTCGAGGAACGCGACGAGTGGTTCGCGGACGACGAAACCGCCGCGCGCCTTTCCAGGAATCTTGGCGGTTTTGACCTGGCCCTTTACGGCTATGATGGGTTCTGGAAAAGTCCGGTGGGTTTTGGCGCCGTTTCCGGACAGGCGGTCTTTCCGCGGCTGAACGTCTACGGCGCCAGCGCGCGTGGTAATATGTTGAGAGGCGTTGGTAGTCTGGAAGCCGGTTATTACGATTCGCGCCAGGATCGCGCCGGGGACGATCCCCTCACGCCCAACAGCCAGGCCCGCGGCCTGGCCGGGTATGAACAGGAGCTTCTGACCGATTTCACTATCGGCGGCCAGTATTACCTTGAACGCCTGCTCAATTACGGCGACTATCGCCGAACGCTTCCGGAAGGCCAGGCGCCGGCCGACGAAAACCGCCATGTTCTGACCTTGCGCTTGACTTTCCTGGCGCTGCACCAGAACTTGCGCCTGGTGTTCTTTGCCTTCTATTCGCCTTCCGACCGCGATGCCTATTTGCGGCCGGGCGCGCATTATCGAATTACCGACCACTGGACCGCGAGTATCGGTGGTAATCTGTTCAAGGGGCAAGGCGAACGCACTTTCTTCGGCCAGTTCGAGGATGCCGCCAATGCCTATGCCGGCCTGCGCTATGGATTTTAATGACGAAAGGAGGCGGTGGTTGGAAAGGAATGATCGGATGCGCATTTTGGCAAAGAGGAGGTTAATATGATAGAGCCGTTGATTAACGCGATATTGTTGGCACTGCACAACCTTGCATTGGTGGGTTGCGCTGCGGCGCCGTTTTACAACCGCAACCTGGTGCTCATGCGCGCGCAATACGGGCCAAAGTTGCATTTTGAACTGGACAAAGTGGTGGAAGATACACTCCAAGGCAACGCGCCTTGGTGCCTGGCCTTCCTCGCCATCCTCTGGATCACGGGCATCGGTATGCCGCTCAACCATCTCGTCTTTCAAGGCGCGCTGAAGGTTCTGCATCCCATCGGCATGACGGCGATGCTGTTGAAGCTCGCCTGTGTCTGCGCCATGATGGTCATTATGGGCATGATCTTCTTCCGGATTAACCCGCGACTGCGCGCACTCTTCGCCGCGTTTTCGCCGGGCGTGGCGCCCGCGCCCGAACGCGAGAGGGAATTCTTCTCGTTGCGCGCGCGGCGCAAGGCGCTCTGCGAAACCTGTCTCAAGTTCGCGATCGGCGTCTTGATCTGCAGCGCGTTTATTGGGTTTCACGGATGAGAAGTTGGGCCGCCACCGATGAAAGCGCGGGTTCTCTCCTGGCGCCACGCACGATCCGCTTTGGCAGGTAACGATTTCTCCACTCCGCGCATCTATACTCTTAGAAGGCCATAACAGGATCGAAAGGCTGCTCAATGTCCGAAGACGCGCAACTGGTTGAACAAACCATTGGGGGCGATGACGGAGCTTATGAAAAGCTCATCGCAAAATACAAAGGGCCGATAGTCGCCCTTGCGGCACAACGCATCGCGAATACGCTGGCCGCCCGTGACATTGCCCTGGAGTCTTTCGTCAAGGCCTACCAGAAATTGTCCACCCTCAAGGACAGGAACCGGTTTGGCGCTTGGATACGATCAATAGCGGTCAACGAATGCCGCATGTGGCTGCGTTCTCGGAGCACAAAGCCGGACGCACGGCCGCTTTCGGACGACGACACTCTGGTTGACGCGAACAATGTCCCGCGCGAATCGCTCGTCGGTCTTGACGCTGCCATTACTAACCTTCCGGCCAGTCTCAGGGCTGCGGCGGTATTGTGTCTTGAAGATGAATTGTCGCCATCCGTCGCCGCCGCACAACTTGGGATCAAACCTTCGACTCTTCGGAAGCGTCTCCATGACGCTCGCAAGAAACTTCAGAAAGAGATCATTGCCCTGGCCGAACGTCACCTTCAGACGCATCTGCTTCCCAATGATTTTCTACTCAAGTGCATATGCGAATGCCGGAAACGAGGACGCTTTGGAAAGGAGGTGAGCGCGATGAGCGGAAAGAACCAATGCGGTTGTGGCTGCATGACAGTCGAGAAACACCGAAAAAGTGCGCGCCGCAAGAAGACAAAAGGGAAGTAAGTCAAACGGTGAAAGTCGGGCGGTTTAGCCAGGCGGCTGTCACAGGCAAACCGCCCGGTATCACCGGACCACAACCCCTTGCGATTGGACGGAAGTGCGAAGGAGAAAGTCAAACACAGACAGAGGAAAGCCTTAAATGAGCGCAAATCTCACCGCCGACGAGATGATCGCACTGATCCGACGAATCGTCACCGAAAAAATAGCGCCTCGTGCTGCCGAGAACGACGCAACCCGTACCTTTCCATGGGATAACCTGCACGCACTGGGTGAGGCCGGTTTCTTCGGACTGATCCTTGCCGAAGACGCGGGAGGCTTAGGAGCCAGCCGCAGTGGTTTCGCTCCTGTTGTGACGGAGATTGCCAAGGGCTGCGCATCAACTGCCCTCATTTACCTTTCAAGTTGCATCGTCGCGAAGGCGATCGAATTAGGCGGACAAGCGGCAATCAAGGCAAAATGGCTGCCACGAATACTGAAAGGAGAATGCATCGGCGCGTTTGCCTTCCATGAGCCTGAGTCCGGCAGCGATTCATCAGCTATTCAGACGCGCGCAAAGAGAATCGGCGATTTCTTCAGTGTCAATGGCTCCAAGTTCTTTATTACGTCTGGAGACGAAGCCAGTGTGTACCTCGTTCTTGTGCTAACAGGCGCCGACGAGGCCGCACCGGAGCTGACCACGCTGCTCATCGAAAAGGACATGGCAGGTGTCTCCTTCGGCCGACCAGAAGATAAGCTGGGGCTCACCAGCACATCCTCAAGGCAGATGTTTTTCGATGACTGTCGAGTTCCCGTGGCAAACTTAATCGGCGAGGAAGGCCAGGGCGCAAAGGTTCTCGGAAAAGCTGTCGTGGGATGGGGCCTGTTCGGGGCGGCTGCAATTTCCCTCGGCCTTGCAAAGGCCGCAAGTGGCATTGCGACCAGACATGCAACAACACGAATGATCGGCGGGCAACCTCTCGCCACACACCAAGCCGTCCAGTTCATGATTGCGGACATGATTGTAAGCACAGAAGCCGCGGAAGCGCTGCTTATGGCGTGTGCGAACATAGCGGATGCGCTGCCGGAGACGGCCGCATTTCACGGAATGAAAGCGAAGCTCTTTGCGTCCGAGACCGCCGTCAACGTCACGAACACGGCGCTCCAAGTCATGGGAGGTCACGGGTATTGCCGGGACTACGTTGTCGAACGCCTTTTGCGGGACGCGCGAGGGCTGCTATTGCATTTCAAGACGTCCGAGTGGCTCCGCCAAGACATCGCGCATATGGCAACACGTGTCTAATCGCGGTCGGGACGCCTGGCTTCCCCATCGTCATAATGATTCCTACGACGACGCCCAACTATGTCTTCCCGGATTCGTCTGAAAAACCGGGGAAAGTCCAGGCTTCCAATCCTGACCATGAAATCGTATAGTATGCCGGAAAAGGGAGGAAGACTCATGACCACAGCTACGATCAATATGAAACTGGATGCGGACACGGCCAACATCTTTATGAAGGCGCCGATAGAGGACCGCAATAAGCTCTGTGTTCTGTGGAGCGTGTTGTTGCGGGAATATAAGGCGGCCTCCATGCCGTTAAGCAAGCTTATGGATCAGGTCGGCGCCAGGGCAAAGGCCCGCGGGCTTAATGCCGATAAACTGGGATCCATCCTTGATGCCGAATAAGCCGCTCTATGTCTTTGACGCCAACGCTATCATCAGCGCGTTGTTGCTGCCGGATTCTACTCCCCGCCGGGCTTTTGACAAGGCCCGTGCGCAAGGCCGGATTCTTTTATCCGAGCCTGTCATCAATGAACTGGATGATGTGTTGCGCCGTCCCCAGCTTGAAAAGTACATTCATAAGGATGAACGCATTCGCTTTCTGGTGGCGCTTCTTCGGGAGGCTTATATCGTTCGGGTAACAGAAACCGTTGCCGACTGCCGCGATCCAAAAGACAACAAGTATCTTGAACTTGCCCATGAGTCCCAGGCTTCATGTATCGTCACGGGTGACAAGGATTTACTCGATCTCAATCCATATCGAGGCATTTCCATCCAGACTCCCAGGCAGTTCCTCGATGCTCCCTCGGTTGTCTGAGACCTTCAAGGGAGTAAGCAAGGCTAACGCTGCCGGTCAAACATCCGAAAAGCCGGGGCAGACCGAGCACCCCGAACATCAGAAATGATCCGCGGCGGGGCCGCCCGCTGGCGGCGCGCAAATAACGCTTAAAGGGAGAGGAGAACACGTGATTCTCCAGTCCATCGTAACCTGCCCGCACTGCGGACACCGCAAGGAAGAAACCATGCCGACCGACGCCTGTCAGCATTTCTACCAGTGTACGAACTGCGGGAAGCTTCTAAGTCCGAAACCGGGTGACTGCTGCGTTTTTTGTTCTTACGGCACAGTTCCGTGTCCTCCGATTCAGGAGGCCCGAGAAAAAAAGAGAGAATGACGCGAAGCACGCTGAGTTTGCGGTGAACCCGCGGATGGCGTCACGGACGCCGTCCGTGACGTAGAACTCAAGGAAAGACAAAGAAAGGAACGGAAAATGATTAGACTACTCTCCGAAGATGAAGTGACCGGGAAAGCCGCCGAGGTTTATGCCGACATTAAAGCCAAGTTTGGCATGGTCCCCAACTTTTTCAAGGCGCAAGCGGCCGTTGACCCCGAATGGCTCGCCTTGAACTGGCAACGGGTAAAGCACGTCATGCTTTCATCCGGCGCTCTGGATAGAAAGACGCGCGAACTGATCGCTTATGCAGTGTCCGAGGTCAATCACTGTGAGTACTGCTCGCTGGCCCACGAGACCATGGCGCGCATGAACGGCGCGACCGAGCAGGAGGTGAATCAGGCTCGGGAGATCATCGAACTATTTTGCAGCTTCAATGCGATTGCCGACACCCTGCGTGTTCCCTGCGACATCAGCCCGGATACGCTGAAGAAGGCGAAATAGGAATGTTGCGCCATGAATATAAAAAAAACATTGCCTTCGGATCCCGCATGAACGCGGTGGTCATCGCCCAGTTCGGAGCGATGGCCTCCGCTATTCTCACCTCGGCCTGCTGCTGGCTGCCGATACTTCTGATCGCGGGCGGCGTCTCCGGCGGGGCTCTTGCGGCCACCTTTGAGGGATGGCGGCCGGTGCTCCTGCCCGTGACCTTTGCACTCCTGGGCGTTGCATTCTACTTTACCTACCGGAAACCCAAGGTTGCCACCGCGGAAGCCGGAGAAGCCTGTTGCCCGATGCCCAGGGCAAACTCTGAAGTGGAAACCTGCTGCTCTCCGGAGAACGTCAAGGGGATCACGCTCAAGAAGGTCAACAGGGCCATGCTCTGGGTGGTGACCGCCTTTGTGCTGGCCTTCGCCTTCTTCCCCAATTACGTGGGCTACCTCCTCGGAGGAGGTGGTGGAACGCTCGCGGCGAGAACTGACCTCGACAAGGTCGTCGTCCGGATCGAGGGGATGACGTGCGAGGCCTGTGCAACGGGAATCGAGGATGCGCTCGGGAAGGTCCCCGGCGTGGCGGCGGCGGATGTGAGCTATGACAAGAAGCAGGCGGTCGTCGGAATCCCGCGGGGGATCGAACCGCCGCGGGACGCGATCCTCACGGCCATCGCCGGTGCGGGGAACTACCGGGGACAATTCGCGGATCAGGATCAGTGAACCTTGGGCATCGAGGGTATGACCTGCGAAGGCTGTGCCTCACGACTGCATGCCGCGCTGGGCTGCGGTTTCTGATGACGCCGAAACCTCTATTTTTATGACATGGAATTCGCCTTGCCCTGAATACAATATAATAGATGGATGCCTTTCTGACACGTATCCAGCAGCACCGGCATGAGTTCTACCGGTTTGTTCTTCGCACCGTATGGGATTCGGCGGTCGCGGAAGACGTGTTCGCCGACGCGGTGCTGACGGCCTATCAGAACAAAGAACGGTTCACCGAGGGCACGAATTTTCGCGCCTGGATGTTCCGGATACTGGCGAACAAGTGCTTTGTCGCCAATCGTGAAACCGCGCGGCGGCCGGAGAGTTTCGACGAAAAGGAATCGGATTGGAGCGCTCTCTCCGCGGAACCCGGTTACGCGGACGCGCTCGCCGCCCCCGACGCTTTTCTGGAGCAATGCGGCGACGAGCTATATCTGGCGTTCAGACGGTTGTCTACGGCGGAACGCGCGTGCATTCTGCTGCGCGCGGAAAAGTTCTCGTATCAGGAAATGGCGGATCTGTTGGATATCCCCGTGGGCACGGTCATGACCCACCTGGCGCGCGGCCGGACAAAATTGCGGCGCGATCTTCTGGAGTATGCCAGGGAGCAGGGCATCATCCGTCCGGCGCTGCGGCTCACCCGGAATGCTCAGGGACACGGGATGGAAAGGAAGGAAACGGCGGCATCATGAATACCAACGGAGAGAATCTGTGGTCGGCGTATCTGGATGGGGAAATGTCGGCGGCGGAAGCGGCTGACTTTGACAAATCGCTTTCACCGGCTGACCGGGAACGTTTCTCCACCGAGATGCGTTTTGAACGCTCTCTGGCCGGCGTGCTGATCAACAACGTCGAATGTCCGCAAAACCTCTGGAAACGGATAGAGACTGATATCAGCCGGCGCCGGGAAGGCCGCTTCCGCCCGCGGATATTGACCGGGCGCGCCGCGTTGGCCATCGCGGCCGCCGCGGCAATTCTTGTGGGCGGGGTCATTCTCCACCTGAATCGCCGGCCGCCAAGGAATATATTCACCGTGCCCGCGAGCGTCGCCGCGCTGGCGGCCGAGGCCGAGGCGCCGGCCGACCTGGAACAGGTTCGCAACTTCCTTGCGCAACACGGCTTCAATATAGCGCTGCATTCGGTTGCGACAATGCAAGAGCCCCGTGGTCACAAGATCGTTATGCTCGGCGCCCGCGCCACCCGGCGCGCCGGAGACCTGACCGTTGAATTGCTGTATGAGTGCTGCGGCGAGCCGGTAAGAGTGATTATCGCCAGGGAAGACAGCCAGACGGCCCATGGAATCAGGCTGGCCCAGGCCCATGGTGCCGTTCAGGCCGCGCGTAATATCGGCGGGTACCGCGCCGCGGTTGTAAGCCGGCACGCGGCTGGGCAGCTTCTTGATCTGCTGGCTGAATCGGAACGAAGCTGAACCGCATAGCCATCATAAGGAGGCGCACATGACAGCGATAAAAAGAATTGGCATATTGTTCGGGTGGATCGCGGGATGCATTTGTCTTTCCGCGCTTTGCGCCACGGCCGGGCAAAGTGACTGGTTAACGGACTTTGACCAGGCCAAAAAGGAAGCGGCGGAAAAGAAGCGGCCTATCCTGGCGGACTTCACCGGGTCGGATTGGTGCGGCTGGTGCATCAAGCTGGACCAGGAGGTGTTTTCTACAAAGGAGTTTCTGGATTTTGCCAAGAAACACCTGATATTGTTTCAGGCTGATTTTCCAAGTAGGAAGAAACTCCCCGCCGCTACCATGAAGCAGAACGAGGAATTGGCGCAAACTTACGGAATCGAAGGGTTCCCGACCATAGTGCTGCTGGATGCCGGCGGCAAAGTGCTGGCGCGGACCGGGTACCAGTCTGGCGGCGCCAAAGCGTATGTGGAACATCTCAAGGAACTCCTGGAAAGGAGGTGAGCGGAATGATAATATAGTGCGGAAAGGTAAGTTTGTTAGAATCCGGATATGTTGAAAGGTGAAACGAGAAAATCAGGAAGGAGAAACCATGCAAGCAAGGAATCTGTGGGGAATCGCATTGGCCGCCGCTCTGCTTTTGGCGGTGCTGCCCAATAGCGGCAATATGGCCGTAGCGCAAGAACCAGAAACAACCGAAGTCGTCTGTCCAAAATGCGGGCATAAGTTCGTTCCACCGGAAAAGAAGGCCGAGCAGCCGAAGCAGCCTGAGCAGAAAAAGCCGGAGCATCCGGAACATCCCAAATAGGGCAGAAAGAAACACAAATCACTGGCGATGCGCTCGATTGCGCTCCATAGCACAATAACGATCAGAAGGCTATGCGCCAACGTTGGTATGGTGGCGGCGGCTGTGCTGGCCTTGTTGACCTGTTCTTGCGCATCGCCAGTGCGCCGCCCGTCAGCCGATCGTCGCGTTACTATCGCGCAGATTGCCGAGGGCATCGAAAAGCACATTGCCGAAAAGACCCGGGCCGAGGGCGGCTACTTCAAGCTGCAACACTCAGGCCAGGAGCTGCAACTGAAGTTGGTCCGGGTCCACCTGGAATACCTGGCTGACCTCGGCGGCGGCGTGCAGTTTGCCTGCGTTGAAGGATTGCAATATTTATGTCCACTATATTGACGCCACTTTCCTTTTTAGTCGTATTCTTAACTGGATTATTGCCTACATCTGAAGTATTCTCGAATACACACCAACCTGCAAGCTGTGTCCGTTGCCATCAAGGTATTGAATCCATCGGAGAAATGCACGAAGGGCTTGATTGCGTAGATTGTCACCAAGGCAGTCCAGATGGTGTGACAAAGGAGGCGGCTCATGTTGGGTTGTATGTTAATCCTGGCGACTTAAATATCGTTGACAATACTTGCGGAATATGCCACGAAGATATTGTGGGCAAAGTGAAGATGTCTCTGCACGCCACGATGGCTGGTGTGATTAGTGGCTCCAGATATCTTTGGGCAGCGCAAAAGGAAATGAATGCAGTATATGCAATTAGACCAGTCAGCGATAATGACAAAAATGTGCCCGCGGAACTGGGCGCCGTGAAATCGTTGCAGGCCTTGCCTCATTACAAAGATTCGAAACAACCTATTGACGACTATCTTCGCAATCAATGTCTGAGATGCCATCTGTGGACAAAAGGGAGTCAGCAGTTGGGCGACTATCGCTCCAGCGGTTGTTCCGCTTGCCACGTATTGTACGCCGATAACGGGTTAAGCCGGTCAGGAGATAAAACAATCCCTAAAGATAAGCCGTCGCATCCCATCAGGCATGAAATAACGGCGAAGATCCCATCCCAACAATGTGTTCATTGTCATAACCGAGGAGGTAGAACCGGGGTTAGTTTTCTGGGTATGATGGAATCCGACGGTTACGGCACGCCTTTCAATCCTGACGGCACAACTCAGACAAAATTGCACGGGAAACACTACAATTATCTCCAAAAGGATGTGCATTACGAAAAGGGCATGGACTGCATCGATTGTCACACAATAAACGATATTCATGGCGACGGCAATATCTATAGTAAGCGCGAGCAGGCGGTTGAAATCGAATGCACGGATTGCCACGGTACAATTGACAACTACAGCACGCTCAGGACAACTCGGAATAATATTATTTCAAATCTCAAAAAGCAAAATGAAGATGTTATGCTCACAGGCAAAGTGGATGGCAGAATTCACAATGTCCAGCAGATTCGATCTCTCGCAGACAGACATGCCCTGCCTGTGGCGATGCGCATAAAAGGCCATACCGATAAACTCGAGTGCTATGCCTGCCATTCACGGTGGGCGCCTCAGTGTTATGGGTGTCACGTTAAAATGGACACGACAATAAAAGGTTACGATTGGGTCGATGAATCCAAAGACCGCACGCATCAATGGGAAGAGTCGCGTAGTTACCTGCGATGGGAAACCCCAATACTAGGAATCAATTCCGAGAGTAATGTCAGCCCATTTATCGCGGGTTGCCAAGTAATCTTTACGCATATTGGCAGTGATGGAAATATAGTGTCGAACAAGATATTTACCAACGCTGCTGGTCATTCCGGAATAGCTCACAATCCCATACAACCACATACGGTTTCCCGAAAGGCGCGCACTTGCGAAAATTGTCATAGCGAACCGAAAGCATTGGGTTTAGGTTCGGGGTACTACGTAAGCAAATATAACGGTCTCGATATTTCATTTGAATTGGAACGTATTGTTGACGAAGACGGCAACCAGATTCAAGGAACCAGTCATGTGGGGGCCAGGCCGTTTAATAAAGAGGAGATCGAACGGATAAAACGAGTCAATGCGTGTCTGGGTTGTCATCAAGAGACCCCCACTATATTCTGGGAAAAAGTAATAGACAAATGGGGAAAGGCGAAAAACAGCAAAGTGCATCACGATGTATTAAAGGAATTAATCAGAGGCGCAACTGGCCTTGGGATGGACGAATAGGACCACGATCGCGGCCGGTGTCACCGCGACATTCCGCCGGGCGCAATCGGTCCGACACGGGGCGGCGGAGACGCCGTGAAAACAGATATGGCCGTAGCGCAAGAACCAGAAACAACCGAAGTCGTCTGTCCAAAATGCGGGCATAAGTTCGTTCCACCGGAAAGGAAGGCCGAGCAGCCGAAGCAGACGGAGCAACCCCAGCAGCCGAAAAAGTCCGAGCATCCCGAACACCCAAAATAGGGAATAGGGAGCATTAATCACTGGCGAGGCACGCAGTTGTGGAGCAGAGCACTATAACAATCATGACGCTACGCGCGAGTATCGCCACGGCGGTGGCGGCCGCACTGGCTTTGTTGGCCTGCTCCTGTGCCTCGCCAGTGCGCCGCCCGTCAGCCGATCGTCGCGTTACTATCGCGCAGATCGCCGAGGGCATCGAAAAGCACATCGCCGAAAAGACCCGGGCCGAGGGCGGCTACTTCAAGCTGCAACACTCAGGCCAGGAGCTGCAACTGAAGTTGGTCCGGGTCCACCTGGAATACCTGGCTGACCTCGGCGGCGGCGTGCAGTTTGCCTGCGTTGATCTTGTTGGAACCGACGGCACCGTCTACGACGTGGACTTTTTTCTCAAGGGCTCGCCGGGCGCCCTGGCCGTCACGGAGACGACCGTCCACAAGCTCAATGGCCAGCCGCTTTATGCCTGGGAGCAGAAGCAAGACAGAACCTGGGGCCGCGTGGCGATGACCAACGCGTCTAATCGCCTGCTGGGAGTCATCACGGGCAAGGACGAATTCGATTTCATCTATCGGGTTCAACTGCCTACTTTGGCCGGCGCCGCGCAACTCTGGCTGCCTTTGGCCCAGTCGGACTCGTTTCAGACCGTTGCCATCAAAGCGATTAACGCGCCGACCCCAGCTCGCCAGCTCGACGAGGGCAAATACGGCAACAAGGTCCTGTTCCTGACGGCCGGACCCGCGGACAGCGGCAAAACGGTCGAAATCCAATACCGCGTCCAACGCGCGGAAAAATATCCTTACGCCAAAGCCGATCCCGTCATGCAAAAATATCTTGCCCCTGACATGCTGGTGCCGCTTAACGCCACCTTCCGCGGCATTGCGCAAGAGGTAGCGCGCGGAAAGCCCACCGACCTCATGCGCGCGCGGGCCTTGTACGACCACGTGATTGAAAAAGTTCGCTATGCCCGCTATGGCCCGGGCTGGGGCCGCGGCGATGCTGTGTATGCCTGCAATGCCAAGAGCGGCAACTGTACGGACTTTCACTCCTACTTTATTGCCTTGGCGCGCGCCAGCGGCATTCCCGCCCGCTTCGTGAGCGGCGCCGCGATTCCCGCGGAACGCAATGATGGCGGCATTGACGGTTACCATTGTTGGGCCGAGTTCTTCGCCGACGGCAAATGGTGGCCGGTGGACATCAGCGAGGCTGACAAGTATTCCGCCCTGGCCACTTACTATTTCGGCCATCAGCCGGCTAACCGCCTCGAGCTCAGTCAGGGCCGCGACCTGGTTGTCGAGCCGGGGCCGGTCTCCGGCCCGATCAATTTCCTGGCCTTCCCCGTGTTGGAAGTCCAGGGCCGGCCGGTAAATGTCAAGACCGAGTTTCTATTCAAGCGTACCGCTAAAGGCTCGTAATCGTAATGGGGAATCACTCTTGGAGGGCGGAACTCCGTGTCCGCCGCGCATGCAGACGGCGCGGTAGCTTAGTTGGGCGCAAGGCAATACTTGGGGCGCTCATAGCCACGGTGGCCATAATGTCTTTCAGTTGCAAACGGAAGTCGCCAGCGGGGAAAGAGGAAGGCGCCGCGCCGGCCTCGGCTGTTCCGGCGCGCCCGGCCAGCAAACATCCTCCCAATCGCCTGGCGCGCGAGAAGAGCCCGTATCTGTTGCAGCACGCGCACAACCCGGTTGACTGGTATCCGTGGGGCGAGGAGGCGTTTGCCAAGGCGCGCAAGGAGAACAAACCCATCTTTCTGTCGGTCGGTTACTCCACCTGCCATTGGTGCCACGTCATGGAGCGCGAGTCATTCGAGAACGAGGAGATTGCCGCCATCCTCAATGAACACTTTGTGGCCATTAAAGTTGACCGCGAGGAGCGGCCCGACATAGACCGCATCTATATGACCTTTGTGCAGGCGACAACGGGCGGCGGCGGCTGGCCCCTGAACGTGTGGCTTACGCCCGACTTGAAACCGTTTGTCGGCGGCACGTACTTTCCGCCGGAAGACCGCTGGGGGTCTCCGGGGTTAAAATCCGCTTTGCGGCAGATCGTGGCGGCATGGCAGAAAGATAGCGGCAAGATCATAGCCTCGGCCGATGATATTACCCGCCAGTTACAGCAATTTGCCGTTGTTCAGGCCGACCCGAACATAAAGTTGGAGCAGGCGTTGCTGGACGGCGGCTACCAGCAGCTCAAAGCCTCTTATGAACCGCGTTATGGCGGTTTTGGTCCTGCGCCCAAGTTCCCGCATCCGGTTGCGCTTAACTTCCTGCTGCGCTACCACGCGCGCACTGGCGCGCCGGAGGCGCTGGATATGACGCTTTTCACGCTGCGCCAGATGGCCGCGGGCGGTATTCACGATCACTTGGGCGGCGGTTTTCACCGCTACGCCGTGGACAACGAATGGTTCGTACCCCATTTTGAGAAAATGCTTTATGATCAGGCGCAACTGGCCGGCGCCTATCTGGAGGCCTACCAGAATACCCATGACGAGTTTTTTGCCGCAGTCGCCCGCGATATCATTGCCTATGTTCTACGCGACCTGACCGGCCCTGATGGGCAGTTCTTTTCCGCCGAAGATGCCGATAGTCCCTTGCCTGGAAACCCGGCCGATCACGCGGAAGGCGCATTTTATGTCTGGGAACATAGGGAAATTGTTGAAGTACTCGGCCGTGAAGACGCGGAGGTCTTCAATTTTCATTACGGGGTGCAACCGAATGGCAACGTGGCCAACGATCCGCAGGGCGAGTTGCGCAACAAGAATATCCTGATGGTTCGGCGCCCGCTGGAGGAAACCGCCCGGAAGTTCGCCCGTCCGCCGGCCCAGACCAGCGCGTTACTGGAGCGCGCCGCGGTCGGATTGTTGGCAACGCGAACCAACCGGCCGCGGCCGCATCTTGACGACAAAACGCTGACGGCTTGGAACGGTCTGATGATTTCGGCCTTGGCGCGCGCTTATCAGGTGCTGGAAGATTCGCGCTATCTGGCAGCCGCTACGCGGGCGGCGGGCTTTATCGAGGCGCAGCTTTATGATGCCAAGTCCGGCAGGTTGCTGCGCCGCCATCGTGCCGGCCAGGCGGTTATTGCGGGCTACCTGGAGGATTATGCTTTTTTCATTCAGGCGTTGCTCGACCTGTACGAAGCCTCGTTTAATATCAAGTATCTCACCTGGGCCATGGAGCTGCAGAAAAAGCAGGATGAGCTTTTCGGGGATAGCTCCGGCGGATACTTCAGCACGACCGGAACAGACCCAGATATTATTCTTCGGTTAAAGGACCAATACGACAGCGCGGAACCTTCCGGCAATGCCATCGCTGCCTTAAATCTCTTGCGGCTGTCTCAGATGACTGCTAACTCCGCCTGGCGACAAAAGGCCGAGCAGGCGTTATCCATTTTCGGCGACCGGCTGCACCGTGTGCCGCAGGCCATGCCGCAGATGCTGGTGGCGGTTGGTTTCCACCTGGCTAAACCCAGACAGATCATTATCGCCGGAGCGCCGGGTGCGCCGGATACGCGCGCGCTGCTGCGCGAAATCCATGCGCGCTTCATACCTGACAAGATTTTGCTATGGGCCGACGGCGGCGCCGCCCAGGAAACTCTCGCCGGCTTCATGGAGTTTATCCGCAATATCAAGATGTTGGACGGCAAAGCCACGGCCTACGTTTGCGAAAATTATGTGTGCCAGTTGCCCACCAGCGATCCGGCCACACTGGGCAAATTGCTGGAGCGGTATAGCCGGGGCGCTGATTCCGCCGATGCCGAACCAGCTCCGGCAGCCGGGAAAAGCCGACTATAACAAGGGAGGATAACCACATGGCAGCGACACCGCGAACGTTCTCTAACCGGCAATGGGCAAAGCTGCCCGGCGGATTCCTGGCGGGATTGGTCGTGGCGCTGACGCCATTGGCCGTTCCTGCTCAAGGCGGTTCCGGCAGCGCCGATAAGGTCAGCGTCAGTCATCAGTTGTCCGTGGACCGCGCCCGGGCCGGGGAAACCTTTGGGGCGACGGTGATCGTGAATGTTGTCACCGGTTGGCATGTGCAAGCTGCCCAACCATCGTTTGATTACCTTGTGCCGACGCGCTTGACGCTCGATCCGCTTCCGGGAATACGCGTCAGCGCGGTGGAGTATCCGGCGGCCAAGATGATTGAGTTTGCCGGCGAACGACTGGCCGTCTATGACGGCATAGTCGCGCTGCGGTTTTCCGTCACGTTGTCTTCGGGTGTTGCGCCGGGACCACGGGCGCTAAAGGGAAGCCTGACGATCCAGGCCTGCGATAATAAGGTGTGTCTCGCGCCGGCGACCGTCGCGGTGGCGATTCCATTTTCCGCCAATGGCGGATCCGCCTCTGGTGGAGAGGTTGCCGGCGCCATGGCGCCGGCGGGGCCGACGGTGGCGGAATCATTAGATTCAACAACTGGCGCGGCGCCATTCGCTGCTTCGCCCGGCAACGAGATCGAACGGCTCTTTGGCGAGCGCGGGATCCTGCTTACGCTTCTGGCTATCTTCTTCATCGGTCTGGCGCTCAACCTGACGCCCTGCGTCTATCCGATGCTGTCGGTGACGGTATCCATCTTTGGCGCGCAGAGCGATGCGCGCGCGGCAAAAGTGTTCTGGAAAGCAGTGTTGTATGTGCTGGGCATTGCCACGATGTATAGCGCGCTAGGCACCATGGCTGCGCTGACGGGCGGGATGTTCGGCGGTTTGATGCAGAGTTCCTGGGTGCTCTTAATAATTGCCTTGCTGCTGGCGGCCCTGGCTTTGAGTATGTTCGGTCTCTATGAAATTCGCCTGCCGGCAGCCTTGATGAACCGCTTAGGCGGGGCCACCGCCACGGGCTTTCTGGGCATTTACCTCTCGGGCCTGGTGGTCGGCGTGTTTGCCGCGCCTTGCATCGGCCCGCCAATCATCGCCTTGCTGGCGCTGGTCGGCGCCAAGGGCAGTCCCTGGTTCGGCTTTGGCTCGTTCTTTGTGCTGGCCCTGGGACTGGGCGCGCCCTATCTGGTGCTGGGAACGTTTTCGGGCTTGCTCAAGCGGCTGCCCAAGTCGGGTGCCTGGCTGATCTGGGTGAGAAAAATCTTTGGCGTGGTGTTGCTGGGTGTTGCTTTCTTTTATGCTGCCTTGGGTTTTTTCCCCGGGCTGCTGCGCTGGACGCCGATTGTTACCTTGGCCGTGGGCGGCATCTACCTTGGATTCTTGGAACGCTCCGGCAATGACCGCCGGATATTCCGCCGGATCAAATGGCTCTTGGGCGCGGCGGCTGTAGCGAGCGCCGTGGCGCTCCTGATTCTTGAGCCGCGGACAGCGCTGGAGTGGCAATCTTACCGGCCGGAGAGCCTGGCGGCGGCTAAAGCGGCGCAGCAGCCGGTTGTGCTGGATTTCTATGCCGACTGGTGCATTCCCTGCCACGAACTCGAGCGCCGCACCTTCAGCGATCCGGAAGTGCAGCGCGCCCTGCGGGGGCATGCCCGGTTCAAAGTGGATCTTACCAGCATGGAGGCGCCCGAAAGCCAGGAGTTGATGAAAGCCTTTAATGTTCAGGGCGTGCCCACGGTGGTCTTTCTTGATAAAAACGGCCGGGAACGTCCGGGCACGCGCGTCCTGGGCTACCTGCCGCCGACGGAATTTCTTAAGATAGCTGATCTATAATGTGAAGTAAGGTTAGATCAAACCGTTAACAGGAGGCCATTATGTTTTACAACATTTTCTACAATATTCTTCAGTTTCTCCATCTCATCAGCTTCGTATTCATGTCGGTGCCGCTGTTTAACCTGATCATCGTCAATGAGCGAGCCCTTCTGGGGACGGCGTTTGTTTATTCTGCCGATCGGTATATGGAGAATATAATCAGGCGTGGAGCAGTCCGTTGTTTTGTTTTCCAGGCGAGCGTCCTGATTACCGGTGTGCTGTTGCTGATTTTTGGGCCGCTGGGAATTGAAGCGCTTTGGCAAAGTTGGGTTTTGCTGACCAAGACTGCGCTTTTATTTACTCTCATGGGATTGCTTTCCTACGTTCATTTCAGCCTGCAGCCGAAGATCGAAGCGTTGCTTGCCAATCTTGGGGCCGATTCCCCCGTGCCGGAAGGTCTGATGGGCAGGTTAAAACCTTACCGGATAAGAAGGAAAAAACTGGCCACCTTCTGCCTCTTCCTGGTCATTACTACGATTATTCTGGGGTTGCAGGTTTATGGGACTTTCCATCCGCTCTTAAACATTGCGCTGATCATATTGGCCGGCCTTTTTGCCTTAAGGGCTAACAAAACTCTGGTTCGTTTCGGCTGGTTTTAACAGCGGAGGAGGAAAATGAAACTGGGAATTGTGATTTATTCAACCGATGCCGAGGCTGTCTGGAACGCTTTTCGCTTAGGCGTGTTTGCTCTCAAACAGGGCGACACCGTCAAGGCTTTCCTGCTGGCCAAGGGCGTGGAATGCGAAAAGTTCACGGCCGCGCCGTTCAATGTGAAAGAGCTGATGCAGGCCTTCGTAGAGGGTGGGGGCCGGATCCTGGCTTGCGGCACGTGTTTGAAGATGCGTAATTCCGCGGGCACGGAGCTATGTCCGCTCTCCACCCTCAAAGACCTCTACGAACTTGTCCGCGACTGCGACCGTGTGATTTCAATTTGATGATGGCGTGGCAGGGTAGATGCAAACAAAGCGCTGCCCGCGTCATCATTTCTTGATTGACGGTTATATGCGCTGGTCATAAATTATTCTTTGTAAATGCACAAAGGCAATTGATAAAAATGTGCGCCGATAAGGAAAGATGAATACTTCAAAGACAGATCTGGAGATAGCACGGGAATTTGCCGGCCTGCTACGCGCGCGAACCCAGGCTGTTAGAGAAATTATCCTGTTCGGCTCAGTAGCGCGCGGCGAGGCTACAGAAGAATCCGACATTGATGTTGCCCTCGTAGTTACCAGCAAAGACGCCGCGGTGCGGGAAATCCAACTTGAAGCCGGCGAACAGATAATGAATAAGCATGGTGCCTTGATCGGCTGTGTTACCTATTCACTGGCCGAATGGGAAAAAGCTCGGAGGTTTCCGTTCGGCGCACAGGTTTCAAAACAGGGCCTGAAGTTATGACCAAAGGGATATCCCGAGAAGATTCAGCAGAACTGCTGGCCAAAGCCGAGCAAAAACTGGCCAGCGCAAGACATTCCCTGGCCGGTGGATTTTATGATGACGCGGCTTCGCGCGCGTATTACGCGGTTTTCCACGCCATATCCGCAGTTCTGGCGTCGAACGGGGAAGTCTTTTCCAGCCACAAGCAAACATTGAGCGCCTTCAACAAGGAATTCATTGCCGCCGGCAAAACAGACCGCTTCAGGTTCAAGGACATTCAACGCCTGTTCAATGACCGCCAGAACGGAGACTACGACACGATGATAGCCGTTGAGCGGGAAACCGCGGAAGAAGACCTTAGAATTGCGGCGAATATCGTCGAGGTGTGCAAGGAGTATTTGAAAGTGTAGCCGCCCAGGCGAGCAAATCATCCAACCGCGGACTTCAAGCTATTTCAAGGGCTTTCCCTGACTGCTTTCTCTTTGCCCATGACGAGTTTGATAATTGCGCTCGTCTTGATGACAAGGATCACACCTATAGCAATCCGAATCAGTGGCGCTGTGACGCTCGACCACATGTAGGCCCTAAATGGCATGGTATACCGCATTTGGCAAACGGCTTGGGTTAGGTGGGGAATACCCTGGACGATAACGAACAGGCCAATGAGTTTAATTCCAGTATACAGAATCCTCTCCACCGGGAAGGAAGAGATTGCGTCTGTCTCGGGAATACTCAATTTGTCGGCCAGCCATGCTGCGCGGAAGATCAGCAGCCACGCCACGCCGAATGTGAGGAGCAACATTGCTACCAAACTGATTGCCGTGAGCGTAATCGGTTCTCCATAAAAAGACGTGTACACAATGGTATGGGCATCCTCGGAGCCTGATTGTTGGCCAAGCATGTGAAGCATAGGAGGCAAGGTGAAAAGGTACGCCATGCCGCCGTACACTTGAATCAGGCCGAAGACCTTGCTGACAACGATGAATAGTGATCTCACTTACCTCTCCTGGAAACATATCCCGTCATAGTTGGACTGTTGGCGGGCGCGGTCTTCCCGTTCCATCATGGCGAAATCACTCTCGGCTTTGTCAATCCATTCACGCGTGATCGGCTTCATAAATAACGCGTTGCGGGTGAAAGCGGTCGCCGATTTGCCGGCCGAAGGCCTTTATCTGTCGCATAGGCGCCATGCGCAAGCTATCCTCCTGGAAGTGAGCCGCGATGCGGCTTACTTCTGCAGGTTGGAAACGGTTCGGTGGATTCGCCGGTCGACGATTCTGTCGGGATGGGACTTCTCACGCTTGCGCAGGTCGGCAACAATCTCGTCGAGATTGTTGTGATGTTTTCGGGCATACGCATCGCGGTTGCGCCACACCTCAGCAATGATCTCATCTTTATACATTTTCAATCTCCTCCGATAGTAACTCCAAAGGCGTACAGATTTCCGGACAAGCATATCCCGCAACAGCACATATAGATCTCACGACTGGTTTTGTCGTTGCATTATCAATATGACGACAATTCCACGTCAGCATATAGTCAATGGCGTGGACACTTGCCGTCGCGACATGAAGGGCATCCGCCTCTGCATGCGCCGGCATCCCTCCGTCAGCTATCAAACGAGCCGCAAGGATCTTGGCCTCATCGGACACGTTGAGATATGGTATGCCGTCCAACTTATCGATTCGCCTCTGGGCGGCACTCGGGTCGCCCGCTGCTGCTTCGGCAAGAACGAGTTCCGAGACGAAAAGTTCATACTTGGATTTCTCCTGCTCCCACCACTGGGTCGTGATCTGCTGCCAGGCCGCAACGCGCAGGTCGCGACCAGGCAAGGACGCCAAGTAACTTATCACCGAGGTTTCTATATACACCGTTTTCATAACAAGCCCAGATTAGCCGACTCAGTCTGATGCCGCAAGGTTTTCCGATTATCCTGCCGACCGCCCTTATCTGTCGCATGGGCGCCATGCGCAAGCTATCCTCCCGGCTAATAAACCGCATATTGACGACGGATGACGGACCTCTGACCTCTGAATTATGTTGAGAAGCGGATGAAATGCAAGCGGCAAGATTCAAAACTTGCCCGGAATCCATCATTCGGCGTTGGGCGTTCGATGTTGGACGTTGGGCGTTTGCTTAAAAAATCCCTACAGCCGGAAGATGGCGCCCAGGCGCCGGCCCAGCAGACGGTTGACCAGGAGCAAGGTAATGCCGAGAAACACCATGGCCCAGACGCCGAGCGCGGCCGCCAGGTAAGGCCCGTTGCCCAGCACCTGGAACAGTTCATAAAGCGCCTTGGTGATGGGAAAGTAGACCTGCTTCTGCGCCAGCATCAGCGAATCCGAAACTTCCAGCATGGCAAAGCTGAAAGCCAGCAGGCCGCCCGCGATCAGGTTGGCGCTGATCAAGGGCAGCGTGATCTTGATAACGGTCCGTCCCGGCGGACAGCCCAGGTTTTCGGCCGCTTCTTCCAAAGACGTGGAAATTTGTTGCAGGCCGGCCACGGCCGCGCGCACCACATAAGGCAGACGGCGCACGGCGTAGGCAATGATCAGCAAACCGGTCGGGTTCTCGGTCGGATTGAGGCCGCTGAATATCCGGCCAGGCTGGCTCATGGCGATATAACCAAAGGCCAGCACAATGCCCGGCACAGCCAGGGGCAGCATGCAGCAAAGGTCCAGCGCCCCGCGCCAGCGCAGGCGACTGCGCACGATCACCACGGCCGCGGCAACTCCCAGAATCAGATCCGCCAGCATGGCAACCAGAGCGTAGAAACAACTGTTGCGGATGCTGGGCAAGGTGAGGGCCGAAGAAAGCGCCTGGTGATACCATTCAAGCGTCCATTGCGTCGGCGCGGCGGAACGATACCAGGCCTGGCTGAAGCTGGTGAGCAAGACGCCCAGATGCGGCAGGATCGAGAGCGCAAAGACGATGGTAAACAGGCTGAGCGCCGCGCCGGCGCGTAGCCCATGCAGCCGCGGCATGCCGGCGGCCGTGCCGCTCTTAGCAAAAACTTCGTAACTGGCGCGGCCGAACAGGCCTTTGCCGAGGGCATAAAGGATGGCCGAGGCCCCCAGCATAACCACCACCAGGGCATACGGCAGCGGGCTGCCGGCGATATCCTGAATCCCATGATAAATCTGCACCGGGGTGACGCGCATATAATCGAACATGAGCGGCGTGCCCAGCTCGGTGAAAGACCAGATGAAGACCAGCGTTCCGCCGGCAAAGAGTCCGGGCATCATCAACGGCAGGGTGATGCGCCGGAAGCGTTGCAGGCCGGTGCAGCCCAGGTTCTCGGCGGCTTCTTCCAGCGAAGGGTCCACATTGGCAATGGCCGCCACTGCGTTGAGATAAAAAATGGGATAGAGATGCAGCGCTTCCGTGAGCGCGACCGCCCAGAACCGGCCCTGGCCCAGCCAGTCAACCGCCTGGGGCCAGTCAATCAGATTCAACTTGACCAGGAGCGCATTGAGCGCGCCGGCAGGTCCCAGAATCTGGCGGATACCGATGGCCCCCACAAATGGCGGCAGAATCATGGGCAGGAGAATCAAGCCGGTCAGCCAGGCCTTGCCGCTGAAATCGAACCGCGCCGCCAGAATCGCCAGCGGCAGCGCTATCAGCGCCACCAGTCCAGTGGTAACGACCGCCAGCGCCAGGCTGTTGCGCAGCCCTTCCGGGTAGATCGGGTTTTGGAAAAGCTCGCCGAAAAACGCAAAGGTCCATTGCTGGTCGAACACGAAGGCGCTTTTGACCGTGAGGATGAGGGGCCAGAAAAAAAACAGCCCCAGCAGGCCCAGAATGACCGCGGCAATCAAGATGGCGCCGGTGTTTTTCATGACATAGATGTATGGATAGGAATTTTCTTCCAGAGGCGGATCCGCCTACGGTGGATAATCCGCGTAGCCGCGCCCGTGAGGGCGTGGATTCTTCCTGCGGCCACGGCGTCACCGCCGCGGCTACAGAAACAGTTGCCGCCTTCGGCGGCCTAACTTATTCTTTGTTATTCGACGTTCGATGTTTGCTTCGTTTCTTTCTCCGCCAGCTCCCGGGCTTGGCGGTATTGGTTCCTGAAAAATATAATCCATTCCCGGGTCAGCCGCGCTTCCGTTAATTTATTGTTCAGTTGTCCGGCGGTAACCGCCAGGGCCTGGTCGTATTCGGCATTGGGCGGCAAAGCCAAAAAGGCGGCATAAGCGTCCGGGCAGGTCTCCGGCGAGCCGCCGCGGTTAATGGCTTCCCAAGCCTGTGTCAATTCCGCGTGCGTGTCAATGCACATGGCGCGGATTAGGGTGCGAATGAGGGAAAATAAAGGGGCGGTCCAAGTGGCATGATAGGTCAAGCCTTGGCCTTGCGCATAGGGCGCCACGTCGGGATCGGACATAGTCGCC
Organism: Lentisphaerota bacterium; assembly: GCA_016188985.1. Classification (GTDB taxonomy): domain Bacteria; phylum Verrucomicrobiota; class Kiritimatiellia; order JAAZAB01; family JAAZAB01; genus VSJD01. The sequence continues at coordinate 22,411 of JACPGM010000019.1, forward strand.
AGGAAAAGCGGCGCATACATATCTTTGCGGATCGGCAGCCGGCGCAGGGCATAACGCTCCGGCCCGCCGGGCGTGCCGACGCGGCTGTTCCAGAGTAGTTGTCCTTTCGGGCTCAGGCAGAAATCAATGAACCGCTCGGCAAACTCACGCTGCGGCGCGCCGCGCAAGAGACTGATCGGATCCACCGAGATGGACGAGCCGCCCTCTGGCGTCAGGTAATTCATGCGCGGCGAATTTTCGTTGCGCGTTACCATTTCGCTGGTGAACCGGCCGTAAAAATCAATGCACATGCCGGCGGCCGCATTGCCCTGAGCCACGTCCAACGGTACCTTGCTGGCGGAATCGGTGAAATAGCGCGCGTTGGCGCCAATCCGGCGAATAAGCCCCATAGCCCGCCGCCAGCCGGCGGCCAGATCCGCGGTGGTAGCCGCATCGCCTGCCCGAGCTCGGCCAGGGGCCGCAACGCCGCGCGCGTTCAGCTCGGCGCGCAGTTGTTCCTGAATCAGCATTTCAAAGGCTTTGTTGATGGAGCCGCTCTTGGTCGGGTCGGCCAGGGCCACTAAGCGGAAAAACTGGAAATTGGCTAAGTCCGCCCACTGCTGCGGCGGCGCGGTGATGCCATGGTTGGCCAGCGCGTCGGAGTTCCAGCAGATGCCAAAACTGCTGAGGCAACATCCATACCAGCGGTCAAGCGGATCGTAAAATACTTCACCCGAGAACGTGGCCGGAATAATTGTCTCGGCCAGTATCTCCGGCTGGCGCGCGCGCACGCCGCAGGAGAGCAAGTGCCCCTTCCTGGCCTGCTGTGCGTGGTCGTAGGCGCCGCCGCCAAAAAAGAGATCAATGCCGATTCCCGTGCGGCCGGTGCGCTCAGCCGCGGCAAATTCACCGTCGAGGTAACGGACGATTTCACTGGTTCCGCCGATGTTGCGCCAGTCAATGGTTATGTCCATGCCGAAGTTCTGCTGATGCCAGCGGCGGAAGGCGCGTTCGAATTCGTAGCGCACGGCCTCATTGTGCGGACTTACGATTATGAGACTGCTCCGATTGTCCGACTTGCCTCCAGCCGCCGGCCTGCGCATGGCCAGGTCGCTCGGAGCGGGTTGAAGCAGGAAGGGAAGCAAGAGCACGGCGGCCAACGCCAGGAAAAGTAATAGGGCAGGGACGTGGGATCGGTTCATGGGAAAAACATAAGCAAACGTCGACTTGTCCGCCATAGCCTTAGCGACGGAGGAACGTCCAACGCTTAACTCCGAACGCCCAATGTCGGACTAACAGGAATTCATTTTCATGAAATTGCTGATATGGACCTATGGCCACAGGACCACGCCCTCACGGGCGCGGCTACGAGACAGCCTTCTCCGGACCGCCATCAGGCATCTGTCGTCTGGCGTCTGTCTTTATTCCGCGGCCAGCACGATCACGTCATCCGGATTGACCTGAAACGGGATTTCCGTTACGGCGCCGGCCGGCAAACAAGGCCCGCTCGCGAGCGCTCGCAGAATCGAGCCGTCGGCCATCTTGATCCAGGATTCAATTGCATCCCCTGAATAAACTTGTTCGGTCAAACACCCCTTAAACCAGTTTCCGCCGGAGGCGGACCCGCCTCTGGCGGGAAGTTCGGCGCCGGGCGCTCCCAGCCGCATGGTTTCGGGGCGGATGGCCAGGGTAACCTTCCGGTCCGGCGGAAGCGCGCCGCGCAAGCTATGGGCGTGCCATTCACCGAAGGCCGTGGTGATGATGGCGCCCAGGGGCGTCAGCGTTCGGACCGTGCCCGGAACCAGATTGGCGCCGCCGATAAAGTCGGCCACAAACCGGTTAGCGGGCCGCTCATACAGGTCGCGCGGCGCGCCGATTTGTTCAACGCGGCCCTGGCGCAGCACGGCGCAGCGGTCAGCCATGCTCAAGGCTTCCTTCTGATCATGGGTGACATAAATCGTGGTAATGCCAAGCTGCTTGACCAGCCGCCGGATTTCCACGCGCATTTCCAGGCGCAGTTTGGCGTCCAGATTGGAAAGCGGCTCATCCAGCAGCAGACATTTGGGATTGATCACCAGGGCGCGCGCCAAGGCTACCCGCTGTTGCTGGCCGCCGGAGAGCTGATGGGGTCTACGCTTGGCAAAATCCTCCAGGTGCATGAGGGCGAGCGCTTGTTGGACGCGCGTCCGGCGCTCGTCCGAAGGCACATTGCGGAGTGGCACCCTCAGGCCGAAGGCCACATTGGCTTCCACGGTCAAATGCGGCCAGAGCGCGTAATTCTGAAACACCATGGCGGTGTTGCGGCGGTGGGGCGGAAGGTTGCCGACCGACACTCCATCGAAAAGGATGCGGCCCTCGTCGGGCGCGCCGAATCCGGCAATCAGGCGCAAGAGGGTGGTCTTGCCGCAGCCGGATGGGCCCAGCAGGAAGAAAAGTTCACCGGAGCTGATCTGCGCCGAAACGTCTTGAACCGCCGTAACGGCGCCAAAGCGCTTGGTGATCGCCTGAAGTTCGACATTCATTTCTTCAGGGCCGCGCGCTTTTTCTGGATCAACTGCTGGGCGACCATGATGACCGTGTTGGTTGACCAATACAGCACCAGGGCGGAGGGCATCATGTAAAACATTACCAGCATCATAACCGGCATGAACCAGAGAAGCATTTTCTGCTGGGCCGCGTCCGTGGCGGGGGTCATGGATTGCTGCCAGGCCTGGGTAGCCGCCATGAAAATCGGCAGGATGTTGAGCGGGATGGGCAGGTAATCGGCAAAAAGCCGCTCCGGTTCGCTCAGGTCCCGGATCCAGAGGAAATCGGCGAAGCGCAGTTCGATGGCGCTGCGCAGGACCACGAAGAGAGCGATAAACACCGGAACCTGGATCAGCATCGGCAGGCAGCCGCTGACCGGATTGACTTTGTGTTGCTTATACAAGGCCATGGTCTCTTCCTGGAGCTTGCGCGGGCTGTCTTTATGTTTCTTGCGCAGTTCCATGATCAGGGGCTGAAGCTCCTGCATGCGCTTCATGCTCTCGGTGCTTTTATGCGTCAACGGCCAGAATAGAACGCGGATCAGAATGGTGAGCAGAATGATGGCAATGCCGTAATTGGGAATCGCCGCATAGGTGGCGTTCAGCACCAGCAGCAGTAATTTGCACACCGGCGTCCAGAACCCGAAATTCATAACCTCCTCCTGGTGCAAGCCCAGGAGGCTCAGGCAGGAATACTTTTTCGGCCCGCTGTAAAGACTGAATGACTGGCTGGCCGCTTCGCCCGGATTGAGCGTCCGGGACGGAATGGAAGCCTGGGCGGCAATGGCCTGGACTTCCGCGCTTTTCGGCGTCTGGCTGGGGTCCTCGCTTTCGCCGGGCGCCAAGGCGCGCTCGGCCGAAAGTTGATAGCCCGCTATGCCGCCCTCGGGTGCAAGGATCTGGACAAAAAACTTGCTCTTGACCGCTACCCAATCCGTGGGCCTATTGGTCGTCAGGTGAGCAGTTCGTGGCAAGCGCTGGTCCTCATCTCTTTGTTCTTTAAACAGCTTGGGCAGATCGCCGGCGAAGTACTTGACCCCTTCGCCCTCGCTCGAATGCAGGACGTCAATGCCCATGGTCTCGATGCCGATGGTTTTGGATTCCTGAACGCCCAGCCGCATACTGCCGACCTGGATGGCGCATTCCGGCAAAGCGATGATCTGCCGGCTTTCGTTGCGGAAGGTATCGGCGATAATGATTTGATAGTCGGACCCAAACGAAATCTCTCGCGTGAAACGCAGCCCGGCGGCCGTCGTTTTTTCAAGGCGCAGTTTGTCGGCGGCTGCCTCCGGCGTAATCGAAAAATTATCGGCCGCGGAAAGTTCCGGCAATCCGGAATAACTTAAAGCCGGGGCATTGGAAAAATCCAGAACCACCGGACTGCTGCGCTTATCAACGGTCTGGCGGTATTGCAGAAGTTTAGTGGCAATCAGGCCGCCGCCGCGTGACGAAAACGTGAGCGCCATGTTGGCGTTCGTCAGGCTGACAAGCTTTTCCGGCTCGCCGTCGCGTAGCGCTATGGCGGAGCGCGGCTGGAAGGGGTCGGTTGCGCGCGTCTCGGGAACCGTGATGGCTCGTAGCCGCGGCGCCTGCCCGAGCTCGGCCAGGGGTGACGCCGTGTCTGCTGGTCCACCGGAGGCGGATCCGCCTCTCTGGTGGAAAGAATCCACGCCCTCACGGGCGCGGCTACCCGGTGCAGCCGTATCCTGCTCCGGGGCTGCTTCGGTTGCAGGTAGCCGCGGCGGTGACGCAGTGGTTTTGACCGGCTTCGGCGATAATGGAAAGAACTTGGAATAAACCAGCGGCCAGGCCAGAAGCAGCGCAAACAAACCGATCGCGATGAGCAAATCCTGTTTTTTCATGGCACTAAATCAACTCCACCCGGATGGAAGGGATGGCATTTACCCAGCCGGATGAAAGCCAGCGCCAGGCCTTTAAGGCTGCCGTGCTTGCTGATGGCCTCATGGCAGTAGCTGGAACATGATGGGTAGAAACGGCAACAATTTCCCCAGAGCGGCGCGATCGCAAGCTGATAAAGCCGCAGCAGTATGATTAAAATCCGACTCATTGTTCTAAGGCAGGCTTATGCCCGCAACCCAAAAAATCAACCACTGACCTGCCCGCAGTGCTACAGCGTTGCAGGCGGGTTACACTGATAACACTGATGGAGAACACTGGCCCCAATTCTATATCAGTGCTATCCGTGCCATCCGTGGTTAATATTCTTGTTTTTGATCGCGTTTTCTCATGTATCAGTTACGAACTCCTTAGCCAGCAGCCCTGCCCGTGTCGCCAACTCCTTGAACTCCGCAACCAGATCGTTCCAGGCGGCTTTAACAATGCCGGGGCGGGCAACAAGGACGACGTCGCCCTGGCCCTGAAAGTTACGCCGATTTAAGCGGAAGACTTCCCGCAAGCGCCGCTTGGCCCGGTTGCGTATCACCGCCGGGCCAATCCGCCGGCTGGCGACAACGCCCAGGCGTTGGGCGACGTCGTCGCCCTCATAATGCCAGAGAATCATGAACTCTCCGACAAAACGCCGCTGTTGGGCGAACGTCCGCTCAAAATCGCGTTGCCTCCTCAGGCGTTGGCGCTTGGATAGCCGGCGGTCAGGTTGCTGCGCCCGCGTGGTCATGTCCGCTGAAATATCAAGTTAATCAACGGTTAAACGCCAGCGGCCTTTTTGGCGGCGGCGGGCCAGAACCTTGCGGCCATCGGCCGTGCGCATGCGGGCGCGGAACCCGTGTTTGCGTCGCCTTTTTTTTACTGACGGCTGATAAGTGTGTTTCATGAATTCTTTCCGGATAGAACGGTTTTTTTAGCGCGCGCTCTTAGCCCACGAGAGAAACTGCGAGTGACGCGGTAGATGGCAATGATCCATTTCCCGGCGCGTTTGTCAAGCGCGAGGTCTCACATTACGTTATACCAGCCATACTGGTCGGGGGGGACGAGCACGAAGTTGGAGCGCGCCGCGGGATACCAGGTGGCGGGGTTTTTCGTCCGGTGGTCATCCCGGGCTTGCACTTCGATGAAATACATCCGGTTGGATTCCGGAACGTCGAAAGGGACGGAAGTCTCCTCGGTGGTCAGGCGGAAGATTTCGTCCTGGCCGTTGCGGTCTTGGCAGACGCGGAGGGCATACTCAATCGGGCCACCGCCGAATTTGATGGACTCGGCCCAGCGCAGGCGCACTGCGCGGTCGTGCAAGCGCTGGGCCGGCAAGATGGTGGGCAGCGTCGGCGGATAATCTTTTTGGGCATACAGGTAATAGGAATAGTAGGGCTCCGATCCCCAGGGGCCGAAGACATAGCCCAGAACCTGATAGCCGTCGGCGCTCATCAGCAGCTCGGGATCGTAGACGAAACATTCCTGCGGGTAGGCATCGGCCAGATAAGGCGCGGCCTTCAATTCATCCACGGAGAGCACGCGTCCCTCGCGCTGCGGCTGATGCTTGCCGAAAAACAGCGCGTCC
>JACPGM010000020.1 GCA_016188985.1 Lentisphaerota bacterium
GAGCCCGCTCGCGCGCGCATGCTCCAGCAGCAATCCGAACTTGAGCTTCCAGTTGCAGATCACACAGGGGTTCGGGGTGCGCCCGGCCAGGTATTCGCCCCGGAAATAATCCAGGACCCACTGCCGGTATTCCGCGGCCAGCGGAATAGTAACGTGCCGGATGCCCAGCCGCGCGGTCAAGGCGCGCAGTTCCGCCAGGTCCTGCGCTTCGCCGGGTCCATAGCATCCGCTGCGCCAGGCTCCGCCGTAGCGCTTCGCCCTGGCGAGCCGTGGCGCGGCCGGCAATTCCACTGAGCCATCCCAGGTTTGCATGGTAACGCCGATGACATTAAAGCCCTGGCGTTGGAGCAGGCAGGCCGCCACGGTGGAATCCACCCCGCCGCTCATGCCGACCGCGATGGTGATCTTTTTCTTATGATTCATAAGATAGCTTTGGTGGCGGCCGGCTGCCTGCCCGCCATAGCTTGGCGAAGGCGGGTCCCTGCCGGCCGTATCCAAACGCCGCCGCCCCGCGCAGCGCGGGGTAAATCCGGACGCTTGCCGCGCCAAAGGCGCGGTCGGCGGCCACCTTTAGATCGGTCCACGGTGGCTATCCCTGTTCAGCGATTCCAGCAGGGCGCACTGGTTGCAGCGCGAACGGTCCGTCAGGCAGAAGTCGTGGAAAATCTGGATCAGGCCCTGCTGGCGTACTCCGGAGCGGTAAAGCGCCGGATTATGGTCCGCGCCCAGCAGGTTGCGGGCCGTCTGCCGCAGAATCTGGTTGTCCTCTTCGGGCGGCAGGCGCCGCAAGAAGGCCGGACTCATAACGCCGCGATTGCCCGAGGCCGCCAGCAAAGGCAGGAGCACATTGGCAATGAGCGCCGCGATCCGGCCTTCGCCCATAAGCGCGATCGGAGCGGCTTGCGGCGGACCCGCGAAAGTCAACCGGCGTTGCCAGTAAGTAACGGCCTCAGGTTGGAACAGCTCGGCCATGAACTGGAGCGCCTCAGCGGGGCTTGTCCCGCTTTCAGCGGGGTTGCCGGTATTCAGCGCCAGCAAGCGTTGGCCCAATCCGGGCTTAGCGGTAAAAAGAAGGGCCGCCAGCATCAGCCGGCGCTGCGGGTGGTTTTGCGGCCGCAGGCCGCTCAGCTTCCAGGCCGTACGCGGTAAGGCCAGCGCGCTCCACTGCGCCTGATGCTTCCACCAGTGATTCCATAATTGCCGCACAAAAACGCGGGTTGCGGCGTCCCAGCGCCCGGGAGTCTGCCGCGGCAGCAATCCGGCTACACCCATCAGGAGCGCATAGGCTTTGAGCGCCTCGCCAGCGGATGAGGGCAGCAAGGTTTTGAGCGGCAACTGCTGAGCCAGGTAACGGAAAGGGGCGCGATTGTTTTTATAGCCGAGCGCGGTCATGACTTCCTCATACAAGGTCTGGTCAAACCCCTGCGCGGCGATTGCGCCGGCCATCCGCGCGGCCTTGGCGCGCAAGCGCTCCTCGCCGGCGGTCTCTAACAGTTGCGCTAACCGGTCAGGATCCCACGCTTTCAGCACCCGGGCGCAGGGCGTGGTGCTCTCCCGCTCGGCATAGGGATAAGCGCTTAGGTCCAGGCTTTCGAATGAAAAGAAAGGATTGGCCGCCAGACCATCTTTCAGCGAAACCTGAAGCGCCCCCTCAGGCAAGCTCTCGCCTGGCACGGCGCCGGGAAAATAGGTTACGTGCGCAATGACGCGCGCATAGGCTTTCTTTTGCGCATGGCCGTGCCGCTGCCAATCGGCGGGATGAACGTGGATTTCAATGTCGCCGGTCAAGCGGCGCCGTTCCGGCCCCACGCTTAAGACCGCGCCCAGGAAATCCGGTCCATCTTCCAGGTTCCATTGGCCGGGATGCTCGACGACGAGCTCAATCCCTTGTTCGGTTTTGAGGTTGCGGGGACGCAAGGACGCATCAAACCAGACGCACTGCAAGTGGCGTTCCGTATAAGTTCCACTGGATGAAGAGGACACAAGCTGCCTTCCAATTGTTGTTTCCGCTGAAAAACCCGCCCGGTGAGGGCACCGGGCCTACAAAACGGCCCATTTCCTGTAGGTTAAATGAGAAGGCTGATCTCCCTAGCTGCGAGCTGTGATATAGTCACGCTCAAAGTAACAACGGCCTTGATGGGCCATAACGCATAAGGAGACCAGCCATGAAGAAAGGTAGCACGATCGGGATGGATTTGGGAGACAAAAAACATCAGGTATGCATTTTGGATCCAGCAGGAAAGATCATTGCGGAAAAGGAAGTAGCCGGCAACCGCACGGCGATGGCAAGTTTTTTTAAGCAGTATTGTGGAGCGGTGGTCGCAATGGAAGCCGGCACGCATTCCCGATGGGTCAGTCAGATAGCGGCGGCGGCGGGCTTGGAAGTGCTGGTCGGAAACGCGCGGAAATTGAGGATGATCTGGCAGAGCCGGCAGAAGTCGGACACGCGGGACGCGGTTATGCTGGCGCGGATCGCACGGTTTGATCCGGCATTGCTGTGTCCGATTCGTCATCGCGGAGAGCAAGTCCAAATGGATTTGGAAATCATTCGGGCCAGGGATTTGTTGGTACAGGAGCGCGCCAGGATGATCCACCATGTGCGCGGCGTGGTGAAAAGCATGGGCGAGCGCCTGGCGGCATCCAGCACGGCATCCTTTGGACACAAGGCCAAGATTCCGGAGGCTTTGAATGAGGCGCTGAAACCCATGCTGGAAATGATCCGGGAGTTGACGGAAAAGATTCGCGAGTATGATTTGATGATCAAGAAAACGGCGGCCAACAAATATCCGGAGACGGAACAGTTGCGCCAGGTAGGAGGAGTTGGACCGTTGACCGCACTGGCCTATGTGCTGACGTTGGAGGATCCGGGGCGGTTCGCCAAGAGTCGTACGGTAGGCGCCTATCTTGGATTGGTCCCGCGGCTCGATCAATCGGGGCAAATTGACAAACAATTGCGTATTACCAAGCATGGGGATGGGTATCTGCGGCGGCTCCTGGTCGGAAGTGCGCATTACATTCTGGGGCCGTTCGGGCCGGACTGCGATCTGCGGACCTTCGGACGGAAACTGATGCAGCGCGGAGGGAAAAACGCCAAAAAGCGGGCCGTGGTGGCGATGGCTCGCAAGCTGGCGGTGCTGTTGCATGCGTTGTGGCGTAGCGGGTCGATATATGAGCCGAAGCGGAATCAGCCATTGGCGGCATGATAGGCGTAAAAAAGACAAACGTGTTATAGTGGAGAGGAGATAAGCGAAAGACGCGCGAACACTGGTAACAAGTATCTTGAGGGTGTCCCGTCCGGGTGACTGCGAACGCGGCCTTGCACTTCGAGTGCGATCTGTAGGTTGCAGCCCCATGGCGGACCCAACCATGCACCGGGCCATAAATAATGACCCATTATAGAGTGCGAATGGAAGCATGACATGCCTCAGGATCGAAAACCAGCGCCCGCCACGTCGGTCGCTTCTTGACAAGCCTTCTCATGGAAGGCCGCGTGCCCTCACGCGGCGTTCATGTGGTAGAATGACACAGCC
>JACPGM010000160.1 GCA_016188985.1 Lentisphaerota bacterium
AAAGAGGGGATATCGGTTGCGCTCTCCAACGCACCGGCCGCTTCCGTGAACACCGGCGTTGTATGGCCCCAGGTGGCCGCAAGCAGTTTACGCGCGGTATCCAGGTCCCGCTTGACCCTGTCCCGCGTGATGCGCGCCAACGACACCTCAACGCCCGCCTTGGTTTCCTCAAGCGGTGGAACTTTTCCCGCCTTCACTCGTTCGGACGCCACCCTTCGAACATCCTCGGCCAGAATCAAGACCGATTCGGCCAGGGCAAGTTGTTCCTGCGCCGAGAGCACATCCACAAACCCCTTCCTGGTCTGCGTCAAGACGTCCAGCCGTTTCGCTTCGTACTCCCAGCCTGAGAGCCGGGCCTCCGACCTGGCCACCTCCCGCCGCTTGTTCCGTTTTCCGCCCAACTCAATGGCCTGACTGAGGCGCATGGTTATTTGAGCGGCGGCGGGATCGCTCGATCCGCCCACATCCTCCGCCGTAACCTCCAATTCCGGGTTGGGCAATGCCCCGGCTTGTCGGACGTTCCCCTCCGCCGCCCGCACCTCGTGCGCCGCTGCCGCCAGTTCAGGGTTGTGCATCAGCGCCAATTCCAGCGCCCGCCGAAGCGTTAGCACACCATTCGGTTCGTGCGGCAATTGCGCCGTTTGGTTTGCAGGTGAGAGTTCGCCGCGCGTGGCCGGAATATCCCGACCCAATGCGCGCAGGGCGGGCCATGCGCTTCCTTCATCAGTCTCCGCGCTCTGGGCGTACCGCAAAAGTCCCATGCCCGCCATGGCCAGCGCGAGCACGACGCGAAGACGGGCGTGTTGGTAATCGAATGTCTGTTTCATACGTTCTCCGGGTGGATTGACGAATGCGTCGCAGCCTCCTCCTATGAGACGCAGTCAGAAAGAAACCGTGGCTGACGCCGGCACAGAGGGCAGGCGCTTGCAGGTAATGAAAAGGGCGGAACGCCCTTAGACGGAAATCGGCGGACGGAAGATGTCGGCAACCGACACTCGTTCCTGGCCGAGCATGTCGGTGGAATAGGCGCGTTCGGACTTGTGCGCCGTCAGGTCGCTCGCGTGTATTGGGCAGGTGAAATCCGGCAGGGAATGGCATAGGCAGTCGCACTGCGTTGCGCAGTCTGTCGCTTGATCGCCCTCGCAGTGCGCCAGCACGACGAGCGGTGCGACAAAAAGCAACGCCATAAGAATGACTGCCAATGCTTTCATGAGCCGCTTCATGACGTACAGACTATGACAGCGCCGCAACTGAGTCAAGCGCATATTGAAGCGACAGCGCGCTCGCGCGCTCGGCCCACGTTGCGGTTGCCGGAGCATCAAATGGCCACTGTCTGCAATTTCAATTGCCGCTTGCGCCACAGCAGATAGATGGCCGGATACACCAGCAGTTCCATGAGAAAAGAGGTGAATAGCCCGCCGACCATGGGCGCGGCCACGCGCTTCATCAGGTCGGCGCCCGCGCCCATGGACCACATGATCGGCATCAAGCCCATGGAGGCGGCGGCCACGGTCATTATTTTCGGCCGGATGCGTTTGACCGCGCCATGGATGATGGCCTCATGCAGCTCGGCCAAATTGCGCAGGCGTCCGGCTTTGCGCGCCTCCTCGTAGGAAAGTTCCAGGAAGAGCATCATAAAAACTCCCGTCTCGGCGTCCAGGCCCATCAGCGCGATCATGCCCACCCAGGCGGCAATCGAGATGTTATAGCCCAGAATATACATCAGCCACACCGCGCCGACGACGGAGAAAGGCACCGCCAGCATGACTACCAGAGCCTTGAAAGCGGACTTGGTATTCATGTAAAGCAAGAGAAAGATGAGCAGAATCGTGACCGGCACGACGATCTTCAGGCGCTCGCGGACACGGAGCATATTCTCATACTGGCCGCTCCACGTCAGGGAATAGCCGGTCGGGAGCTTGAGTTCCCGCGCCACGGCGCGCTTGGCTTCGGTCACGTAGCCGCCCACGTCGCGGCCGGTAATATCCACGTAGACATAGCCGGAGAGCATGCCGTTTTCATCGCGGATCATGGCCGGTCCATTGACCAGTTTGATTTCGGTCAATTCGGCGATCGGGACCTGAACGCCGTTGCCGGCCGTGACCAGGATGCGCTCAAGCTGCTCAAGGTTCGCCCGCAGGTCGCGCGGGTAACGCAGATTGATGGTGTAACGCTCCCGGCCTTCAATGGTGGTTGTTATCGTCTCGCCGCCAATGGCGGTCATGATGACTTCGTGGATATCATCCACGGTCAGGCCATAGCGGGCCAGGGCCTCGCGTTTGGGGACAAAATCCACGAAATATCCGCCGGCGGCGCGTTCGGCATAGATGCTGCGCGTTCCAGGAACCTGGCGCAGCATGGTTTCGATCTGCTTGCCCAGCCGTTCGATCTCGGCGAGGTCCGCGCCGAAAATTTTGATGCCGACTGGCGTGCGCACGCCGGTAGAGAGCATGTCAATCCGGGCCTTGATAGGCATGGTCCAGGCATTGACGCAGCCGGGAATCTGCAGGGCGTGGTCCATTTCGTTAATCAGTTCTTCCCAGGAGATGTGCTCCGGCCAGATATGGGCGAGCGCGAGGCGCAGCGGTTTAGGCGCCCACTGTGAAAACCAGCGCTCCTTGGCGCGCCACGCGTGCGGGGGTTTAAGCACCACGGTGGTTTCCATCATCGAGAATGGCGCCGGATCGGTGGAGGTATCGGCCCGGCCGGCCTTGCCGAACACGGAGAGAACTTCCGGGAATGATTTCAGAATACGATCCTGGATTTCCATCAGCCGCTGGGCTTCGGTGACGGAGATGCCGGGCAAGGTTGTGGGCATGTAGAGAATTACGCCTTCGTTCAAAGGCGGCATGAACTCATGGCCCAACTTGAGATAAACCGGCACGGTGCTGGCCACGACCAGGATGGACAAGGCGATAACCTTCTTTGGATGCTCAAGCACCCAGCGGCAGGGCCGCTCGTAGAGCGCGAAAAGCACGCGGCTGACCGGATGTTTTTCTTCGGGATAATACTTGCCGACCAGGAGCGAGGTCAGAAACGTGGAAAGCCACCGCAGACGGAATTTGAAAGGTTCCATCCGGGTGAACAGCATGCGCACGGCCGGGTCGAGCGTTACGGCCAGCAGGGCCGCCAGGCCAATGGCCAGGGTCTTGGTATAGGCCAGTGGCTTGAACAACCGGCCTTCCTGCTCCACCAGGGTGAACACCGGCAGGAAGGCCACTGCGATTACCAGCAGCGAAAAAAACACCGAAGGCCCCACTTCCATGAGCGCTTCCAGGCGCACCTTATGAAAATCGCCAATTGCGCCGGACGAGCGCCAGCGCTCCAACTTCTTGTAGGCGTTCTCCACTTCCACGATGGCGCCATCCACCAGCACGCCAATGGAGATGGCAATCCCCGCCAGGCTCATGATGTTCGCGGTAATGCCCATGAAGAAGAGAGGAATGAAACACACCACCACCGAGATGGGAATGGTGATGATCGGCACAATAGCCGAAGGTATATGCCAGAGAAAAAACAGGATGACCACGCTGACGATGATCATGGCCATGACCAGTTCTTCCTTGAGGTTGTCAATGGATTCTTGAATCAGTTCCGAGCGGTCGTAGGTGGTAACGATTTCAACGCCCGGGGGCAAGGAGGGCTTAAGCTCCGCCAGCTTGGCCTTTACCCGCTTGATGACGTTGAGCGCATTTTCGCCATGGCGCATGACCACGATGGCGCCAACGGTATCACCCCGCCCGTCGAGGTCGGACACCCCGCGGCGAATCTGGGGTCCCAAAGTAATCGTGGCCACGTCGCGCAGCAGCACCGGCGTGCCTTGCGCGTTGGTCTTGACCACGACCTTGGAAAGAGCTTCCGGGGACTGCACATAGCCGCGCCCGCGCACCATATACTCGCGCCCGCTCCATTCAATCAGGCGGCCACCGACCTCGTTGTTGCTGCGTCGGATTGCTTCAACCAGCTCGCGCACGCCCAGGCCATAGTTTTGCAGGCGGTTGGGATCAATGGTTACCTGATACTGTTTCTGGAATCCGCCGATGCCGGCGACTTCGGCGACACCCGGCACACTCTGGATGGCGTAACGCAGGACCCAATCCTGATAGGAGCGCAATTCGGCAAGGTCATGCTTGCCGCTCTGGTCAATGAGCACATACTGAAACACCCAGCCCACGCCAGTGGCATCCGGCCCAAGTTCAGGCGCTACTTCCGCGGGCAGCTTGCCTTTAATCTTCGAGAGATACTCCAGCACCCGGCTGCGCGCCCAGTAGATGTCGGTGCCGTCCTGGAAGATGACATAGACATAAGAGAACCCGAAGTCGCTGAATCCGCGAACGGCTTTGACCTTGGGCGCGCCCAGGAGCGCCGTAATGATCGGATAGGTAACCTGGTCTTCCATGATATCCGGGCTGCGATCCCAGCGCGTGTAAACAATCACCTGCGTGTCGCTCAGGTCCGGGATGGCATCCAGGCGGATATGCTGCATCGTGTAGGTGGCATAGGCCACCGCGGTGGCCACCAGGCCGATGACCAGCACGCGATTATGCGCGCTGAAACTGATGAGTTGTTTGATCATAGGAAAGCGGAGAGCGGCAAGCGGGAAGAAAGAAACTCCGCATTTACTCTCCTGCTCCTTTCTTTTTCAAGCTCTTGATTGAACTCACGAGCAGACCGATGATCTCATCCAGTTGCGCAATGCGCATAGCGATCGCATCCGACGAAAGAAATCGTTTCGAACGCACATACCACCCGCGCGTTTCACGCGCAGAGCCGCAGGCAACCGTGAGG
>JACPGM010000161.1 GCA_016188985.1 Lentisphaerota bacterium
AAGGATGCACAAGGGTCACAAGCAATGAAGCCCAGGCGTTTTTTTCTATTTTTATCTTTCTGGCTGGCCATGATGGCGACTCCGGCCTGGGCCGAGAGTTTCCCCAGCCGGCCGACATTGGCCGAGATGGACCAGATGATGACGCTGGGAACGGCGTCCGGTCACGCCGTGCGGGAACGCTCCCTGGCCCTCAAGGGCAACTGGAGCGCATTGCCGTATTCCGGAATCCGGGCGACGTTTTTTGCCACGCTCCAGCAGGAATTGCAAACGCTGGCGCCGCAATATATTAACAGCATCAGCGGGCCGCTGATGGCCGGCGGCAGCAACTTTTTATACTATACGCTGGCTTCCTGGCGCTCCGCGGCAGGCTTGAACGCCTCTGGCTTCCGGCGTTATGACGCGGAGGGCAACCCGGTGGGCTATGGGCTGGCACAATCGGCTGACGTTTTCCGCGCGCCGGCTTTTGAGGAGGTGGCCGCGGGATTCCGAGCGTTACGCTGGACCACGGTAAGGGGGCCTTTTACTTATGAGCGTCTGACAGGAGCGTCATACAGCGGCAAAACTAATTGGCTGGATAGTGTGGCGGAGGCGGAGGCCAATTATATAATTAACGCTGGCGACGCCGGCCCGTTGGGTGTGATAGAGGCAACTTATGCTTCTTCGTATAGTCCTTATCGCACAACGATTCGGAGGACGACATTGGGCATATTTACTCTATCTGGCTGGTCGTCCGCTACGCTAAGCCATTTGACCGATGTTGCTTTATACCTCCGCGCCCAGAAATATCTGGGTACGGAAATCGGGGCGCACAACAGTGTTTTCGACAATAATGGTGTAAGCGGCTTAACTGGCAACTTGACCTGGGATATGATTGACTTCTATACCGGGCCTTTCGGCGTGTGGGAAGAACTGGCGTTTATTGAGGACGACAGCATTCCGGAGAGGTGTGTCGATCCCAAATTAAACAGCAATCCGCAAGGCGCTTTCCGGGGATTTTATACGCCTGAAGCTCCCACGGCGCTATTGAAATGGTATTTCGCTGATTAACCCCCCCTGCCTTTTTCCCGTTCTTCTAATTCGGTCCCCCGCGGTAGGCAGGCTACTTTTTGGTAATCCCTCAGAAGGTGTGAAACAATAGAAAATTATCGCGCTGGCGGGGCAGCGCTCCTACAAAAAACCCATGATAGATGGGAAAATGTAGGAGCCGAGCCCCGCCTCGGCGATCTTCGGCAATTGTTTCACACGTTCTCAGTCTTGTGGGGGCAACCGGTAGGGCGCGTTCGCCCTGGCCGACGCTCGGGCAGGCCGAACGCGCCTGCCTGCGCCGAAGCGGCTTCGGTAGGCAGGCCGCGGACCGTCGTCGCGCCGTAGTGGCGCTTTGCTGCGTCGCGAAGGCGGACGGCTCGGCGAGCCGTCCCTACCACCCTGGCGGATCCGCCTGCCGGTGGAACCTTCACGCGACCATCTCATAACTGACCCCCTTGGTCAGTGGAATTACTTGAACTTGCAGGGCGGATTTTTCGTGTTATAGTGCCTGCCCGGCGTTGTGAATCCCGATGAATCGGGCTGCGCCGGCCAGGAGAGCCGCGCTAAGGAAATAGGAAAGCCAATGACGAAAGTACATTACAAGTTTAGGATG
The DNA here is from genome assembly GCA_016188985.1 of Lentisphaerota bacterium. Taxonomy (GTDB): domain Bacteria; phylum Verrucomicrobiota; class Kiritimatiellia; order JAAZAB01; family JAAZAB01; genus VSJD01. The sequence goes on from JACPGM010000161.1 coordinate 1,640, forward strand.
TTTCTGTCATTCTGGATCAGTTGTGTGCTTTTCGTTGCCACGCTCAACCTGCATTTCATACTTCCTGAATATTGGCGGTTGCCCAGCGGCCTTTCGCTGGCCGGCTTCGTCGCGCTGCTCTCGGGTATCTGGCTGGCGGCCACCTTGCTGATGATCGCCACCGTGTGGAGTTTGCGCCGCAAGGGCCGACCGGCTGCGGAGGCCTTGATGATCGGGCGGCTCTATCGCCTGGTTTCGATCCTGGTCATTATCCTCGCCGTGGCCTACGGCTTCAACAAGCTGGGCACGTTCGGCACGCTCTTCACGCTCTTTGGCGGCATGCTGCTGGGCTGGTCATTGCAAGCGCCTGTCAGCGGGTTCGCTGCCTGGGTGCTTATTTCGATTAAGCGCCCTTTCCGGCCGGGTGATAGAATCCAATGCCCTAATCTGGGTTTGACCGGCGACGTGCAGGAAATCGGGCCGATGTATGTGGTCCTGGACCAGGTCGGCGGAACGGTCGGCAGCGAAGAGGCCGTCGGCCGCCACATCCTCGTGCCCAACGCCATGCTTTTCAGCCAGGTGGTAATCAACTACACGGTCAGGCAGGAAGCGGCTTATATGCTGGATGAAGTCGTGGTGCGCATAACTTACGATTCCAAGATGGAAGAAGCCGAGCGAATTTTACTGGATGCCGCCCAAAAAGTTACGGGCCCCATCATTACCGCCACGGGAGTCCAACCCTATATCCGCTCGGACTTCTGGGAGTATGGCCTGCTCCTGCGGCTGCGCTACCAGACCAGGGTGAAAGACCGGCCGCAAATTGCCTACGAAATCAACAAACAGATCATGCAGGCGGTTAAGAACACGCCCTCCGTTGACCTGGCCATTCCCTTTGTTTATTCATACCGGGCGGCAATGGACCGGCGCGAAGAGAATTCCCATCACAAATCCCAGGTCGAGAACATTCAGCAGATACCCGTTGCCGAAATCCATCCGGCCGAGGCCGAGTTGCATGCAGACGAAGTTGACCAGTTGATGATCGGCATTCGCGAGTCCGGCCTGCTGCAGCCGATTGTGCTGACCGTGGCCCCCGATGGGCGCGGCTACCATATCCTGGCGGGCCATCTGCGCTTCGAAGCCTGCCGCAAGCTGGGCTGGAAGAGTATCCCGGCCATTATTCATTCTCCCAAGGCCGGCTAACTGGTATTACGATTTAAGGCGGGCTAAAGCCCGCAACCCAAAGAAATTTCCTCCTCAGGCGGATCCGCTATGGTGGATCATGCCTGAGGCAGACCCGCCTGTGGCGGGAACCACTGATTTAGACGGATTGTAGTACGGATGGTCAGACCGTTGACGGCCGCGCCTACTCCGCCGTAGTAAAGCCCTTGGCTACGAAGGCTGGACCGGCGGCCGTCAACAATCAGTGTTATTCGTGCCATCCGTGGTCAAAATTCTTGTTTTTCATGGCAGTTCCTCATGATTGAGGTACTAATGCTGGGGGCCAAACGCGCGCAGCTCGGCAATCGTCCACCAGTAGCGCGGGTCGGAGCCGGTCTGGGTAATGCGCACATAACGGGCCGCCGCGGGCGCGAAGGCGCAAGTGAAGAAATCGCCGCGGACCAGAAACCGCGGCTGGTTATTCTCCCAGAATAATCCACCGGCTACGTCGCCGTATTGGAAGACTGCCTGCCAGTTTTCATTATCGGTGGAAACTTCGATCCGCGAACCGCGCTGGTAATCGCCGGAAGAATCGCCGAGGTCGAACCGCAGCTTGGCCATGGTATGCACCGCGCCCAGGTCTACGGTTATCATCAGGCCGGACGTCTGGGGCGCGGCGCTGGTCCAGGCCGTATCGGTTTTACCATCCAGCATCAGGGCTGCGTCTTCGGGATTGAGGGTGGCCGTTACCCCCCAAGGCTCACGCGGAATTTCCCGCAAGGCGCGCTCATCGCCGCAAGGCGGCTGGAAATTGTAAAAGACGGTGAAGCAGGTGATATTTGTTTTCTGCCAGGCGCCACCGATACCGCCAAGCAATGTTTCCAAGTCCCTGGCGCCGATGCCCAGGGTCGGGTGCGTAATGAAGGCCGCTTTGTCCGCGGCGCTGACCAGGTCGAGAAATTTCACCGGGCCGCCGGGGAAACGCTCATTATAAGGTTCAGCGACGATAAGTCTTTCCTGGGTTTCATAAGTCAAGCGATAGGAAAGCCAGTAATGGGCGTAAGCGTGGCGGATATCCTGTTCCTCGAAAAACTTGATTAAGGGCCGGGTATCGGGCAGCTCCAGCGGTCCGGCCACAAAAGCCGGATTGTTCCAGGCTTTGGCCAGAAGAATGTTGCCCCAGGCCTGGGCGATAAGGACAAAGCCCAGCACCAGATAACTCCAGCGGCCAATCCAGCGCTTCAGTTGCCGCACTCCATAGGCCAGGATGATCGGCAGGACCGAGAGAAGGGGTGAGAGAAATCGGGCCTCGTTCGACCCCGAACGCTCTCCGCGCGCAAAAACGGCCACGCTCGCGGCGGCCATCGCCAGCAAGAGCGCCGTGCCATCAACGTTTTTCAATGACAGGTAGCTCAACCGCCAGAGTTTCGGCATGTTCGCAATGACCACCAGCGCCAGCGCGCCGATCCAGATTGCGGAGAGCGGGTAGAACAGGTACGGGGGTAGCGCGGCATTGAGGTGGCTGTCGCCATAGAGCATTACGCGTAACCCAGTAAAGAACTGCACGGTGTAAGTTAGTGCGACTTGCAGCATTTGCCGGGTTGACGCCCAGTCGCTCTGGCCGCCCACTTCGCTGAACGTGATAAAATCGTGCTGCCAGTTGAACCACCACAACGGCGCGCCGGCGAGGAAGAACACAAAACAAAGCCCCCAAAAGGCCGGCCGGAAAACAAGGAGTTTATCTTTGAAGAACAGAAAAAGAAGGACAACCGCCAGGTAACTGGCAATTGCCAGATGGAGCCAGAAGGCATAGCCGAGCACGGCGCCCAGAGCCGCAAAATGCCGGAACCCGGCGCTCTTGCCGAAGACAATTCGGTGAACGAGAATCAAGGCCAGCGAACCCAGCGTGGCGATTGCCAGGTAATTGGGCGGCGGGATCATCGTGCCGCACATTGTCAGATAAGGCACGGGCACAGCCAGCAGCAGCAGCGTGAGCACAGCCACCTCTGAATTGTAGATCCGCCGGGCGAGCTGGTAGCTGACCCAGAGAAAGAGCAACGCCACGGCCAGCGGCAACAAGCGGATGCTGAGCTTGGTAGCGCCCAGCAGGATGAACAAGCCGGCTTCTAAATAGCATTCCTGGGCGCCCATATAGTTCTGGCCCCAGTAAAAGATGGGCAGCTCGCCCTTAAGCACATGCCGGGCCATGAGCCCCGGCCAGGCTTCGTCAGTGGAAGTTGGCAGGCGTTCGAGCGCGAACAGGAAAAACGCCAGGCGGAAGATCACCGCCGCTGCGACCGTGGCCAGCAGGATTTTGGTGAAGGATATTTTCATGTATTACGCTTGCCCCGCGTGGCGCGGGGGCGTGGACTCTTCCGGTGGCCACGGGCTCACGCCCGCGGCTACCGGGTAGGGCGGTTTCGCCGAAACCGCCGCGGTCCGTTCGGCGAACGGACCCTACCTTATATTAAGGAATAAATGATACGCTTCATCAGCGCGCTGCCGGAAGCGGCGGCAGAATCCAGGGAGCAAACAGACGATCGAAACCAGGCAAATCAACAAAGAGCAGCGCCGTGCAGGCCAGAAAAGCTGCCAGGACGATCAGCACCAGTTTTTTCTGCCGGTAGAGCAGTTCGGGATACTGCACGGGGCTTCCTGGCTTGTAAGCCAGGTGCAGGTAATAGGCCATGGCCAGCGCCACCAAGGGGGTGGCCAGGACCAACTCGAAGCGGTAGCGGGCGATAAAGTAGCCGCTCATCAGGGCAAACAGTGTGGCGTAAAAAAAGATGCTCTCGATCAGGCTCTCTTCGGTGTAACGCAGAAACGAGCGGCGATAGCGCGCCGCCCGCTCGGCGTTGCCGATCATGCGGAACTCGGCAAATCGCTTGGCCGCCATCAGGAAGGCGCCGAACATCCAATAGGCCATGAACATCGAAAAAGGCGGCGCTGAGCCCAAACCGGTGGCGTACCAGCCCAGCGCCAGCCGTAGCGGATTGTTGAGCGACTCGCTCAGCACGTCGCCATAAGGGATATCTTTGAGGCGGATCGGCGGGACGTTGTATAAAATTCCCGCTATCCAGAGCAGCGCTCCAGTAATGCCGAAGCGGAAATTCAACGCAAACCCTGAGGCCAGTCCGGCCATACTGACACAAATCCAGAGGACCCAGGCCGCGGAAACCTTGGCCGCGCCGGAAGCCAGCGGCCGGTTATGCTTGACCGGATGATGGCGGTCGCTGGCGGCATCGAGGATTTCATTGAACACATAATTACCGGAGGCAATCAGACAGGCCGCCGCGAGCCCCCAGACAATGGCGCCGGCCGTGGACCACGTTAACAGCTCCGGGGAAAAATAGAACGCCAGCAGAATGCCCGGCGCCATGAAAATGTTCTTGAACCAGTTATCGGGGCGTAAGAGGCGGATATAAGGAGTTAACCTCGCCAGGGAAGGCTGCGGAACGGCTTGATTAGTCATGCCCGAGTTCTTTATATTAACTGGGGTATCTCCTTGACTGGCGTTGCCACAACATGTAGCGCCTACTGCTTTCTGTCATCCCGAGCTTGTCGAGGGATCTAATGCACATTAACAAACCTTGAGATTCCTCGACTCCGCTTCGCTCCGCTCGGAATGACAAATGCCCGGTAACACAACATATATGAGGTGCGCCACCGAAGTTGAGACCCCAGATTATATTATGGTTAGATCAGACTCACTTGGCTCAGGTAATTGCAGGAGCGCCACCCCGCTGGCGCGATAGCGGACGCCAACGGCTGGTTTATCCAATTGCCCAGCGCGAGTTTTTATCATATATACTGCCCTGGGGTCTAATGATTATTTATTAGCCAATGCCTTCTAATAAAATCACCAATGTCTTTAAGCAACGCTCCATTCCTTGCGATTGTTAAACGCGTCAGCGCTTGGCGTTATTTTCTGCCCGTTAGCTTGTCGGCGGCCTGGGGCCTGCTGGTCCTGCTGGCCTGGCCCGTGGGCGAGTTTCCCGAAAACGATACTTGGGCCTTCACCCAGCCGATTAAGACTCTCTTGGAAACCGGCAAGCTGGAATTGTCCGACTGGCCGTTTATGAGCCTCATCGCGCACATCGCCTGGGGCTACCTGGTTTCCTCGCTCTTCGGATTCTCCCATACCATTCTCCGGTTTTCCGTGGCCTTGCTGGGCCTGGCAGGACTGTGGGGTCTTTATGCGCTCTTGCTTGCCCTTACTCGCGAGCGCCGGACGGCCCTGCTGGGGACGATAACCCTGGCCGTCAATCCGTTCTATTTCCATCTGGCCTGCACCTTTATGACCGATGTTCCTTTCTTAAGTTTAGGTATTCTATCCTATCTGCTGCTCATAAATGGTATCCGCAAGGAAAACCGTCTGGCCATGGCCGCAGGCATCCTGCTGGCCGGCGTGGCCACCCTGATTCGCCAGGTTGGCCTGATCATTCCGGTGTCATTCGCTCTGGCCTATCTCTATAAGCACCGGCTGCACTGGAGAGCTTGGCTACCCGGGATTCTCGCCACCGCGGCCGTGTTCGGCATCCTGGCGGCCTATGAGCATTGGCTGGAGCTCGCCGATAAAACGCCATTGTTCTATCGCTCGTCCGAAAGCCAAGTGCTGGCCAAACTTAAAAGCGGTCCGGCTATATGGCTGGCCGCCGCCGATACGGCCATGGCCTGTTTTGTCTACCTGGGCTTGTTTCTGCTTCCGGTCCTGATTGGATTAGCCCCGAAAATTTCCACCGCAGGCGGATCCGCCTGTGGCGGAGAGTGGCGCTCTCCGGGGCGAATCGGCCTCATTATCCGCGCTGTCATTTTAATAGCCTGGACGGCGGGCATTACCATATTCCTGATGCATCAGGGGCGTTTAATGCCCTTGCGCCAGAACGGCAGCTTGTTCTATGACTTTGGCCTGGGGCCGCCGACCTTGCGCGATGTCTTTTTGCTGGGCTGCTCCCATCTGCCGCAAGCCCCGCAAGCGCTCATGATTTTATTGACGGCCGCCGGCTCCCTGGGCGGCGGGATGCTGCTGCAGGCCCTCTGGCGTTCCGGCCTGGCCATGGTATCTTGCTACTTCGCGAAACGCCAGGAGCTCGTCCCGGCCTGGGCGAGCGTCATGGCCGGCTCGGCCTTTGTCCTGTATCTCATACCGTTGGCCATTCTGGTCCCGCTTGACCGCTATCTCCTCTTATGCCTGCCGCTCTTGATGGTGGTCCTGGTCTGCGCCAGTCCTGTTTTTGCCGTGCGGCTTGGAGGGCCGCGCAGCTTCATGGCGGCTTGCTTGTTGCTGGTCCTGGCCGTCTTCGCCGTCGGCGGAACGCATGACTATTTTGCCTGGAACCGCGCCCGTTGGCAGGCCCTGCGGGAATTGACCGAGGTCCAAAAGATTCCACCCGAAAAAATTGACGGCGGCTTTGAGTTCAACGGACTGCATTTTTACGACCCGCACTATGCCAGTGAGAGCGGCAAGAGCTGGTGGTGGGTCCAAGACAATGAGTATGTCATCGCCTTCGCCCCTTTCGACAATTACATGGAAGTGGCCCGCCACCCCTACACCCGCTGGATTCCGCCCGGCGCCGGGAACATTTTTACCCTGCGGCGCAAAAACGGCCAGGAGAGCGACATCATCCTGGCCGCAACCCGCAAGCATGGCGGGAATCAGGTGTTTATCAATGGCGATCCGGTGCGTTACTGGTCCGGGGACGGCCGCAGCGCCCCGGTGGCGCTTTCCTACGGTGATTATATCAACCTCGCCCCCGGCCGTTATGTGGCCACCATCTATTACCTGGCCCGCAAACCCAAACGCGCCTATCGCCACAGTTGGGGTCAACTCCGCTTGGTGCAATTTGACAACGGCCCGGCGATTACGGAAACTGAAATTGAACCGGTGGAGACCTCGTTTGATTCCTATCACCTGCAGAACGTGCGGTTTTCGCTTGAGCAAGCGATTCCCGTCGAGGTGCAGATCATCGGCGGCGATGCCAGGTTGTGGCTGTATCGCGTTGTCTTTAGGGCCTGTAAAGAAATTAAATGACCAATGACGCTGGAAATTTTGCCGTCTCCGTAAGGCGCGCGCGAAGGGCAATACCTGGAAGGTATTGCCCTTAGCGCGGAACGCCACGGAACGGCAAAATAGCCTGCGCCCGTATGGGTTGCGTCCGTTTTCGCCCGGGGCTGTGTTGCCGCAAGCGGCACGTACCTTTCAGGTACGCCTCCGCTTGCGGCGCCTTGCCCGGAGCGAAAACTGG
>JACPGM010000162.1 GCA_016188985.1 Lentisphaerota bacterium
ATGGCCTGTGGCTTTAGAAATCGGACTCATTACAAGTTGGCAATTTATTTTCATTGTGGCGGCTTAAACTTGTATCCGCGCCCGCTATCGTCGTAACCACTATATATTGGGGTGTTTCACTCTAAACCCGGAAGCGGCTATTTAAGTGGGGCTGCGGGTAGCGGGGGAGGAGCGATCCGAATTCAAGCGGCGAGCATCGTATCAGTTGATGGAACGATTACGGCCAATGGAGGGAACGGTTCGGGTAGCGACGGCGGAGGAGGAGCCGGCGGTGGAATTTATATTACCTGCCGAACATTTCAGGGAACTAACGGCACACTAAATGCCAAGGGCGGCACGACTGGTAACCGATACGTGGGCGGCGGTGGTGGCGGTCGAATTGCAGTGTGGCGAATTTATCATACCTTTTCCGGCACCAACATTTCGGCCATAGGCGGCGCTGAGAGTGGCAGTAGTGGCTATGATGGCACAAATGGCACAGTGGTCTGGGGCCAGATTCCGGCCCCAGGGACAATTGTGAAAATGTGGTAACGTGGTCCGAAGCGTTTGTCGCACCTGAACAGAATTAAGGACAAGCGAACAGGGCCAGGCGTTTTTTGCGCCAAGCAATCAAGATCGCTTCATCCGCGCTATGAACATAGCATTGCAGTTTGCTTCCCAGGGCTGGATCCGGATGAGCCCGTTTGTCGGCTGGCCGGTAAGCGGATGCGGAAAAGTTTCAAGCTCAAAATCCGGGTGCAAGTTAAGAAACCAGGCTGTGAGAGCTGCGGTCTCGACTTCGGTTACCGTGCATACCGAGTAAACCAGGCGCCCGCCGGAGCGCACTTTCTCGGCGGCAGCCTTCAGCAGTTGTTCCTGGATGCAGCGCCGCTCAACGATGTCATTTTCCTCAGTGCGCCAGCGCGCGTCGGGATTGCGCGCCCAGGTGCCGATTCCCGAGCAAGGCGCGTCAACCAGGACACCATCAAAGTATTGCCCCAGGGCCGGATCAGCGATTCCATCCCAGACGCGGCAATCAATCCGGCCGCAATGCCGGCGGTTGATCCGCGCGCGTAACGTATCCAGGCTGTGGGCACGAATATCCGTAGCAAGGATCGAGCCTTGGTTCTCCATGAGATCCGCCAGGTGCAGTGTCTTGCCGCCGGCGCCGGCGCAGGTGTCCCACCATCGTTCCCCGCGTGCCGGCCGGCAGACCCAGCCAACGCATTGCGATGAAAGATCCTGGATTTCAAAGGGAATTTCCCGGGAGAAACTTCTCAGATCAGGTGAGCCCTGCAAGCGGACGGCCCCGACAACTTGGGGATGGGCATAAGCCGGAATTGAACGTTGCGCCAGCGCGGTGATCACTTGTTGCTGCTCAGCGGGCGACGTCCGCAGCCAAGTCGGCGGCCGAGTCTGAAATGACTCAATATATCTAACGCCGTGCGCCTTGGATTCCGCGCCTTCAGGAACACTCAACCGCTCCGGCAGCCAAGCCGGCACTAATTGCTCAAGAGGGGGGGGCGGGACCCCAAGCCATTGGCCGAGGAGCTTTGCCTTTTCCTGCACACTCAATGGGCCGGCCGGCTGGAGATTTTCAGCCATAGGCAGATCCGCCTCTGGCGGAAACCGGCTGAAGCCGGTTTGCTCGGCCAGAAGCGTTACGGCCGGATGAGATTCCACGGCATCCAGCATGTAAGCCATTGCCAGACGCGCTCCTTCCAGCGGCGTCAGCCAACCCCGCCAGCGAAACCAGGAAAAAGCCATGGCTGACAAAAACCGCCGGTCGCGCGACCCCAACTCCGGATGCTCGCGGTAATAGCGTTGCAAAACCCGGTCGGCTGGTTGCCGCCGGCTCACCACGATCTCCAGTTGCCGGATCAGCGGACCAATAAGTTCGGCTTGTTTACGCGCGGCTTTAAGCGGCAGAGTCATGGGCTTCATTTCTACACTTTGTGGCTTTGGCCCGCAATCAGGTTGTTTTTTCCCTAAAGTTTTCATTGACGCGCCGCTTGTGTTGTTTTAAACTTCGACGCAATCGGTTTAAACGTCGTTTTACGATGATGTTTATGTGCAATCGCCGCATTCCCTGCCAATCCCCGCGAACAAGGGAATTCCCCGCCACAATTTCTTTGCGTCATAACAACCCCAGGAGGTCCATCATGAACACGGTAGGAACGCATCGGCAGAATCGGTTTTCATTGGTCGTTGGTTTGCTCTTGGCCGGGTTGGCCGGTCTGTGCTCGGCCCAGACTCAAACCCAGGTCCAGGCCCAAGTCCAGGCCAAGGACTTCAGCAAGGGGTTTGCCAAATTTTACGAGCTCGGTCTTCCCGTGGTGACCAATGCCACGTACGTCAAACTCGATTCCTGGTCTCATTTCGATATGTCCGGCGGCGACTTCGGCCTGCATGAGCTGCGGCTTGCCGGAAACGCCTGGCTGCTCAAGGAGGACAAGGCCGAGGGCAAGGGCGTGTTCGTTAAAAACAGCGTGCGGGTGATGGAGGTGCTTGACCAGAACGCGTTCCAAAAAAAGGAAGCCGCCAAACTCAAAGAGGCGATGAAAAAAGGCGGTTCGGCGGCGCGGACATTACCGTATATCTGGGGCATGATGGATGAACAAGTTGCGCAGGGCCGCTGGAAAGCCGCGAATCCCAAACAAGACCTCGAAAAAATCATGGCCTTCCTGAAGAAAAAGAACGAGGAAGGTTCGAGCCGCCACTCCTCCCTGGATTATTCCGGAGGCTACGGAACCCTGTTCCTTTCGGCCATTCATTTCCATCGCATGGGGTTCACCAACGAAGCCAATGAAATGGTCAGCCTCCTTTTTGGCGCGGCCCGGGACCAGCGCAAGCCGATCGCCCAAGCCATGAACCAGCTCGCCGACGCCCAGTATGCCGATGTCGCCCGGAAATTTTTTCAAACGGGCGACTGGTCCCGCTACGATCAGGATCTGCAATCGCTCCAAGCCCGGTTCGGTTCCGTGTGGGGTAACGCGCCCGCCGTCCAGCGCCTCGCGGAGAAGGTCAAGGCCCGCGCCAGCCAGCCGCAACCCCCGCCGCTTTCCGGAGAAGGGCTGACGGACGAGGACAAGCAGTTGGCGCTGGAATTGGCGTCCGCCACCAATCTGAACAGACAAAGCATGCAACTGATGGGGGGGGTCGGGGTCTGGATTCTGCCGTCGCCGTTGCAACGCGGGATACCGGGCATGCCGGGACTTCCGACCAACACGCTCACGCGTATCAAGGCCCGTGGCATGCAAGCCATCCCTTTGCTGCTCGCCTTGCTCAAGGACGATTATTTGACCCGGGTGGACATCACCAGTCTGAAGGGAATGTCCCATGTTTCCTTCAGCTTTCGAGACGAAGAAGACATGACCGAGGAGCACATCAACCTACTATACGAGGCACTGCAGCGGCCGGCGTCCCGCTCCGAAATTGCCGTCCTGCTTCTCCAGCCCCTGATAAAAAAGGACGAGGAAAACCGCCATTCTTCAAGCCCCGTTGATCGCGATGACCTTGCGGAGCAGGTCAAGGCCTGGCACGCGGAACATAAGGCCCAATCCGCTTTGGAACTGGCATGGTTTTATCTGAAAGAGGGGGACGATCAGCAACGGAACGCGGCGATTTCCCTCCTGATCGAGTCCGGAAGCGAATCGAACCAGGCGGCCATCGCGGAGTCCTTTTTGAAGGGTGATAACCCCATGCGCGACATACACTTGGCCCACCAATTCGTGATGAAGCGCAAGGAAAAGGCCGCCGACTTTCTCGTCCGCTACGAGGCCATGCTGAAAAAGCTGATGGAGACTGGTGGCGACGACCAGATGTTCAAACAGGACGATTTCAAACAAATGGTCGAGCAGAATCTGGCCTCCATGAAGACGCTCATTTCGGCCCAGCCACTCGAGCAGATCCTGGACGAGCTTCTGACGGAAAAGACCACCATGGAAAAAGCCGGCGCCGCTCTCTATGGGGCCATGGGAAAGAAAAAGCCGGCGGAGCTGGTACCGCTGCTTCTCGGCGCCGCGGTGAAAGCCAAAACACCGGAATTGCGCGTCCAATTCATGCAAATGACCGCGTCAGTGCCGTACATGAGAACGGCAATGGCCATGGATGAAGACGGAAATGTCCAAGAAGAGGCGGAGGAAAAAGCGGACGCGGATCAACCGGCGGCCCTCGACATCAAACCCGCCGCCGAGCTGTGGAAACAGCTTCTCGGCGATACCCGTGTTCCCGAAGCCGATCTTTATCAGGACAACTCGATGTCGGTCGCCGATACCGCCGCCGGGATGATCGAAGCGCTGTATGGCGAAAAGCAGGCGGCCGGCGCTCTCTGGGGAAGGCAGGCCCCTTTCCAAATTACGAGAATGCAACCCATCCTCGCCGCCCGCGCCGAAGCGCGGTTGGCGGGCAAGCCGGCCGCCGAATTGCCACCGTTGCCGGATGCCGACAGCGTGAGCGCAGAAGAGAAAAAGAAAATCGTCGAGCAGGTTTTGCGGGCCAAGGATACGGAGGTGGACGCGCTCATCAAGACGTTAAGCGTTGACCGCGTGCTGGCCCTGATGGAAGAGGTGGAAAGGAACGAGGCGTTGAACGCGAAACTCGCGGGTCTGGCGAACCGGGTGAATGCCGTTGCATTCAAGAACCTGCAGGGGGAGCCATCCAGGGAATTGGACGCCCTGAAAGGCCAACAATTGAGCAAGGCCATGGTTGAACAGGCGCTGGCCGTCAGCCGGCGCTTCACGGAGGAAGGCAAACCGTCCCTGGTCCGCATCCGCCGTCAACCCGACCTGAGTGGAATCGCCATCCGGGTGGTGGAGCTTTCGGCGACGAATTTGACGGAGAAAGAATGGCCATATTTTTCCGGAATGCGGTCCTCTTCCGAAAACAAGAAATCCATGGTGCAGGGTTCGGTCTCCGCATCGGACAGTCACGGGTGGGCCGCCTGGGCAGTTAATCAAAAGAAATTACCGCTCCCGGAAAAGAAGGACGCCACTGACGGGACCAATGCCAGCGACGCGCTGACCGAGGATGATATTGTGGAGCAGGTCAGTGCCGATTCGGCGGAGCACGAGGCCGAACAACAAAAGGAATTCTGGAAAGTCGTGGAGGATTTGTGCGCCGGAGGCGGCGCTGTCAGCGCCTATACCGAGATCAGGTTTACCGGCATGCCGATCCTGCCGGATGACGTCAAGGAGGGGGGCGGACCCATCCGCGGTGTTCGTCGTTTTCGTCACTCAAGTCGCTCTGTTATATACTGATAAGTAAACGAAGGAGGTTCTATCATGCCGGACCCAACCGCCGAGCTGTGGACAGCCGTTCAGGAAAAAGTCGCCGCGCTGCGCGCCGAGATCGCCAAGGTCATTGTGGGCCAGGACGTCATCGTCGAACAAATGCTGACGGCGCTCCTGTGCAAGGGGCATTGCCTGATCGTGGGCGTGCCCGGCCTGGCGAAAACCCTGCTGGTGAGCACGCTGGGCCGGATTTTGGGGCTCTCCTTCCGCCGCATCCAGTTCACGCCGGACCTGATGCCGATGGATATCATCGGCAGCGAAATCCTGCAAAGCGCTGGCGCCGGCGCCCGCTGCTTCGAATTCGTGCCCGGCCCGATTTTCGCCAACCTGATCCTGGCCGACGAGATCAACCGCAGTTCGCCCAAAACCCAGTCCGCTCTGCTCGAAGCCATGCAGGAGAAACAGGTAACCGTGGCCGGCAAGACCATGACTCTGACTGAACCGTTCATCGTGTATGCCACCCAGAACCCGATTGAGCACGAAGGCACGTATCCCTTGCCTGAAGCGCAGCTCGACCGTTTCTTCTTCAATCTGCTGATCGCTTACCCGTCCATCCCCGAAGAGCGCCAGATCGTGTTGAAGACGACCGGCCGCGAAGCGCCCGCCCCGCGCCCCGTTGTCAATCCGGGCGAAGTGCTCAAGCTCCAGGATGCCGTGCTGGATGTCCCGGTTCCGGACCACGTGCTGGATTTTATCCTCCGGCTGGTCCAGGCCTCGCGGCCGAATGCGCCGGGAGCGGAAGACTACATCAAGCATTATGTGGCCTGGGGGGCGGGGCCCCGCGCGTCGCAAAATCTGACGCGCGCCGCGAAAGCCCTGGCCCTGCTGCGCGGCCATCCGGCGGCGACGCTGGAGGAGGTGCGCGAAGTGGCGCGGCCGGTGCTGCGGCACCGCGTCATTCCCAATTACAACGCCACCGGCGAAGGGGTGTCCGTGGAAACGATCGTTGACCATCTGCTCCAGCGCGTGCAATGAACCACTCTCGTTTCAGGTATCTCAAGGCGGAGGATATCCGGAAACTGGCTGGGTTCGAGTTTGCTCCCCGCCTGCTGGCGGAGGGCTATTTGTCCGGCCGGCACACCTCCCACTTGCGGGGGTCGTCCGTTGATTTCCGCGACTACCGCCAGTATGTGCCCGGCGACGACCGGGCCCTGCTGGACTGGCGGGTCTATGCCCGCACCGACCGGCGGTACGTGCGCACCTATGACCAGGAAACCAACCTGGAATGCCATGTGTTCCTGGACAGCAGCGCCTCCATGGGCTTCGGCCAGCCACTGACCAAGCTGGACTACGCCTCCTTCTTCGCCGCGGCGCTCTGCTACCTCGTGGTCAAAAACACCGACCGCGTCTCCCTGCAGATTTTTGACGAGAAGATCCGGCATTATTATCCCCTGGGCAGCACCGGCCGCCACTTGCAGAACCTGATGCATGCGCTTGAATCCAATCAGCCCGGCAACAAAACCTCGACCGCCGAGGCCTTACAACGGTCCGCGCCCCTCCTGAAGCGCAGAGGCACGCTTGTGGTCATCTCCGATTTTTTTGACGATCCGGTGGCGATTTTTTCCGCCCTAAACCCGTATCTCCATCGCGGGTTCCGCATCCACCTGTTTCATATCCTGACCCCGCAGGAGCTCGAATTGGAAGACCGGGGTCTGCTGTTGTTCGACGATATGGAAACCCGCCAGCGGGTAATCGCGCACACCGGCAATATCCGCGGACTCTACAAGCAGGCCATGGATCGGCACATTAACAGCCTGCGCGAGCTCGCCATGCGGCGGCAGGTGGACTACCTGCTCGCGCGGACAGATACCCATTACTTCAAGCTGTTTGACCGGTTGACGCAATGACATTCCTTTTCGGCAACGCCGCATTGTGGCCGTTCCTCATCCTCCTGGCCGTGCCGTTGCTGATGCATCTGTTTGCGCGGACCCGCCCGCCCGTGTATGTCTTCAGCTCCATCGAATTTATCCGGCGCATCGTCCGGTTCACCCTCCGCATCAAGCGGCCCAAGGATTGGCTCCTATTGCTTCTGCGCACGCTCTTGTTTGCCGCCATGATCCTGCTGTTCCTCAGACCGGTGCTGTTCGCCGACCGTAATCTGGCGGACCCGTTCGGACAAAAGAACCTGGTACTCGTCGTGGACGCCACCGCCTCCATGGCGTATCCGGACGGCGCCCAGACGCGCTTTGCCGCGGCCTGCGCCGAGGCTTCCGCCATCCTGTCCGGCCTGACCTCACGGGACACGGCGAACATCGTCTGGCTGAAGTCGGCGCCCGAACCGGTGTTTCCCGAGATGAGCGCCAATTTTACCTACCTACAGGATGCCTTGCGCCGTCGAACCGTCACCGTCGAAGCCGGCGCCATCGCTAATGCCTTGGCATTGGCCGCCAGCCTGCTGGAAGGGCAGAAAGGTCGGCGCGAAATTTGCGTGTTGTCGGACTTTCAGCAATCCGCGTGGAACGACGTCCGCGTCAGTCTGCCGGCCAGCCTGGATCTGATCAAAGTCAAGGTCGGCGCCAGCGAAGCCGTTAATCAGGCGCTGACCGGTATCCGCGCGGATCCGCCCCAGCCGCTGGTCGGCGAAGATGTAACCATCTATAGCGACATTCACAATTATTCACCGCAACCCATGCGCAAAACTGTGTATCTGGGCGTTGGGGAAAGCCGCCTTTCGCAAGACGTAATGGCGCCGGCTTGGAACAAGGCCACGGCCGTTTTCCAACATCGCTTTGCGGAGCCTGGCGTGTATTCGTTGACGGCCCATATTGGTGAGGATGCTTTTCCCGCCGATGATCGCCGCGCCTCGATCATCGAGGTCCGCGAGTTCCTGCGGGTAGGCCTGCTGGCCTCGGAACCGGTTACCGCGGCGGCCTGGCGCCGCGCCCTCGACAGTGTCGGCTGGATCAAAACCGAGCGGCTGATGTCAAAAGATCTGGCTGGCAATCTGTCGCTTGACGCGCTCCTGTTATCGGGCTGGGCTGGCGCGGATAATGATCGTTTACGCCGGTTGCTCCAGGCCGGCTGCGCCCTCGTCTACTATCCGGCGCGCGAATCGCCGGTCAGCCGGTTTGCCGCCTTGAGTGGACCGGCGGTGAGCGGAGTTGAACCAGGCGAAGGGCGAGATGGCGGCGCCCACCCTTCCACCGGCCTTTTCCGATGGGAACAACTCCACACCCCCTATACCCTCAAGGTGACGCGCGAAAAGGACGAGCTCTTTAGCCTGTTTACCCGCGGAGAATTCGGCGACTTCTCACGGGCCGCATTCCATGCCCGCTTCGCATTTCCCGTCGAGGCGCTGCCGGCCGGCGACAAGCTCATGGCGTTCGACGATGGCACGCCGGCGTTGATGCGGTTCACGGCGGGAAAAGGGATGCTCTATTTATGGAATATGCCGCTCGATCCCGAATTCGGCAACTGGCCAAAACGCGCCGACTTTCTCCCGTTCCTGTGCGAATTGCTGCTTGTCAGCCGGGGCGGTGGCGAACAGCAGTCCATTACGCGCGTGCTTACCGGCGAAGGAATGATGCTGGAGCTGGATCGAGAGATGCCGCGTTCCGAACTGACTCTGCGCGGAGAGGACGCTCAGGCGGTGCCGTTGCGGGACATCCGGGGTTCCAGCAATGTGACGTGGGTGGCCGATCAACCGTTGAACCCAGGCCTCTACACTTGGGAGCATTTGGATAAACCGCTGGCCTGGGCTGCTGTTGACTTTCCGGTGATCGAATCCGATTTGCGGACGAAAACGCTCCAGGAACTGGACAACTCCGGCGCGGGCGCCGCGACGGCCGTGCGCCGCGGTTTCACCGTGCGCAGGTTGCGCGATGGCGTCCCGCTCTGGCCGTACCTGCTTGCGTTTGCCACGCTCGTTGCCTTGGCGGAAGGCCTGACGACCCTGTGGGCGGTGAAAACATGATGCCGGAACTTATCAGTGAACGGATGGCGCTATGGCAACCGAACCCGCTCTTGCCGTGGGATCGTCTGGTGTTGCTGCTGGCCGCGGTTCTGGCAGCCGGCTTGTTTCTGGCCTGGCGCAGCGCCGCCCTTGCTCCACGGCGTCTGCGCCTTCGGCTGGCCATTCTGCGTATGGCGGCTTTATTGGTTCTCGGCCTGATCGCTTTGAACCCGGGCCGGTGGCGGCAACAGGTTGCGCAAGGCAAAACCGCCTGGGCACTGCTGATTGACCGCAGCCTGAGCATGGTGACCACGGATATGCAGGGGCACAGCCGCTGGACCGAGGCGTGCCGCCTGGCCCAAAAAGCCGTGGCGGCCGCCCCGCATAAGGAAAACGCGCGGATTTATACATTCGCGAATCGGCTCGAAGCGCTCGTGGACACGCCTGACTCCCTGGCGGAACTCAAACCCGATGGCGAAAGCACGGATATCCCTGAAGCCGTGTTCGCCGCGCTTACGGTGCACCGCGCCGGCGGCACGAAACTGGCGGGTCTCTTGATGCTGTCCGATGGCCGACAGGTGGCGCCGGTTGCCGGCGAACGCGCCGCGATCCTTGCCCGCGCCCATGGCGCGCCGATTATCGCGTTAACACTCGGGGGCGATGTTGTCCACCGGGATTTGTCCGTCGCCGTGGCTCGCCGTCAGTATGTGGCCTTCGTTGGGCAGAAACTCAAAATCAGCGCTCAAGTTCGGAACGAACGGCTGGGCGATATTAGTCCCACTGTTCAATTGCTTGACCCGGCGGGGAAGGTCATTGCCGAACAAAAGGTGACGTTGACCAACGACAGCGTGACGTCGGTCCACTTTGAGCTTACCCCGCAACAACGCGGCTATGTCCAATACCGGGTCCATCTGCCGGTGTGGGAAGGAGAAACCCGCGGCGCCAATAACGAGGCCGGCTGCGCCGTCGCGGTGCTGGAAAGTAAAATCCGGATCTTCATGGCGGAAGGCACGCCATTCTGGGACAGCAAGTTCCTGGCCCAACTGCTCCGGCAGCAATCGAATCTGGAGTTGACGTCCGTGTACCGGCTTTCGTCGGATCGTTTCTTCAAGGTGGAAACCGACGCGTCCCGTGTCTTCGATGCCTCCGAACCGGTGTTTCCCGACGATAACGACGCCCTGGCAAAATTCGATCTGATGGTTTTTGGCCGGGGCATGGAATACTTCCTGAACCCGGAACGGATCCAGCGGCTGAAACAATTTGTCGGCGAGCAGGGCGGTTGCATCGTGTTTGCGCGAGGCAAGCCGTATGCCGGCAGTCTTCCCGAACTGGAAGCGCTGGAACCGGCGGCTTGGGGCGAGGCGCTCGACCGGCCGTTCCGCCTGCGGCCGACGCAGGATGGCGAAGTGGCCGGTCTGTTCGGCGAACTGCTGCCAGACCGGCATCAACCCATCTGGGAGCAACTGCCGCCGCTCCGGCATGCCCAGAGGTGCGCCCGCCTGAAGGCCTTTACGCATGTGCTGGCCGAGGGCGTTGGCGAGCCGGAGGCAGAGGCCGGCGCGCGGCCG
Organism: Lentisphaerota bacterium; assembly: GCA_016188985.1. Lineage (GTDB taxonomy): Bacteria > Verrucomicrobiota > Kiritimatiellia > JAAZAB01 > JAAZAB01 > VSJD01. Next base: position 10,731 of record JACPGM010000162.1, read on the forward strand.
TTCCCGCTGGTGTTCAGCCAGCGCTACGGCAAGGGCATCGTGGTGGTGGTGAACGCCGAAGATCTCTGGCAATGGTTTTTCTTTCCAACGGTCAGCAGCGCCGGCGACCTGTACAAAGATTTCTGGATCCAGCTCTTCACCTGGGCCGGAACCTATTCCAATTTCCTGCCCGGCCGCCACTATGCCCTGCGGCTGAGCGAAACCGAAGTGGATCCCAATGTCCCCGTTCGCGTCCGCATTCTCCGACGCTCCGCGCTGCCAGGCGGGAGCGCGCCCTCGATCCGGGTAACGCGGGACAACCAGCCGGTGCTGGAGCTCGCCGCCGCCGACGCCGGGAAAGATGGCCAGTGGGATGCGCTCGTTAGTTTTCCTCAACCCGGGACGTATCGCCTGGAGCTGGCCGGGCTCGATGAGGCGGCGGCAGGCGGTGTGACGGCCACGCTCATAGTCAAGGCACCGCCCTCGGAAAACGACGATATCAGCGCTAATCCCGCTTTCCTCGCCAAGCTGGCCGAAGCCTCCGGCGGAAAACTCATCGGCGAGTCTGAACTTGAAACGACCATCCGCGGTTTCGATCCGGCCAACCGGCCCGTGGACCTCAGCAAGGCCGAATGGCTACCGCTGTGGAACCGGGGCTGGCTGCTGAGCGCGGCGCTGTTATTTTTCGGACTGGAATGGTTTTATCGGAGGCGAAACGGATTATTGTGAATCAGCAAACTTCCAAGACCGATTTCACCGGCAGACTCGCGCGTATGAAACGCCGCTGGCAATGGGGCTTGCTCCTCCGCGGCGGCATTCGCCTGGCGGGCCAGGCAACAGTGGCGCTCGCGGTCTATGCGGTGGCGGATGTCTTCCTGGCGTTCCCGGAAGGCTTCCGGGCCGGCCTGGATATCCTGTTGCTCGCCGTGTTCCTGATCGCGGCGATCGCGCGGGCCGCGCGCATTATTCTCCTGACGGACAAGCATATGGCCGGGTGCGCCGATGACCTTCTGCAAAGCCGGCGTCGCATCGTGCTGAGCGCCGTTGAGCTCGGCGCGTTGAAATCGGAAAACCGGGCGGCTCCGGCGGACCTCCTGCGTTTTCTGATTCGACGCAGTATTGATGAAGCGGCGACCGCGTTGGCCGCTCTGGATTTGCGCGCCGCTGTGCCGAGAGCGGAAATTCGGCGGGAGTTGAAAGCGGCCTTTGTTAAACTGCTGGCCGCCTGTGCTCTGCTGTTGCTCAATCCCTCCGCGGCCCGCGTGGCTCTCGGGCGCATTGTCCTGCCTTGGCACGATATCCCCCCCTACAGCCGCTACACCTTCATGCTCTCTCCCGCCCAACCCGCCGTGCTGTATGGCGGCACGATCGAACTGACGACCGATATCATCGGCGCACCCGTTAAATCACCGGTAACCTTTCTATCCCGCTATCAGGGCCAGGTTCGCGGCACGGCCTGTTTCCAGGAAAATGCCCAGCGGTTTGCCCAACGCCTGGAAAAGGTCGTTAGTCCCGTCGAGGTATGCTTTACCGTGAACCGCTCCCGCAGTCGCTGGTATCAAGTTCAGGTCCTCTTCGAACCGATCATCGCCCTGGCCTACGTCACACTCACACCGCCGACTTATACCGGCCTACCCCGGCGCCAGTTTTTCGCCGGGACCGAAAATGTGGTCGGTGTGCGCGGCACGCGGGTGGAATTGACGGTCACAAGCAATCGGCCGCTGTTGGACGGCATCCTGACGGTGAAACCAAGGAATAGCTTGGTTACCAATGAAGCTATTTCCGGCGCGCTAAAAGGTTCAAATACCGTCAGTTTTATCTGGATGATCAAGGAGTCAGCTGAACTCGAAGTGCGCATCCGGGATGTGCGGGGCACGCGGAACAAGGCTCCCTATAAGCTGGTTCAGAAAGCGCTTCCGGACGAACCTCCGGAAGCGGTAATCCATGAGCCTGCCGGCTTCGCGCTGGCGACGCCTGACACCACCCTGACCCTGCTGGGGTATGCCGCCGACGACTTCGGCCTGCAACAGGTGGAGCTGCTCCAGACGGTGGTCAGCTATCGCGATCGCATGAAGACGCTCGGCCCCGCCGTCCCCGGACGCCACCTTGATATCGCCGCCCCGATCGAGCTCAAGGCTCTGGGCGTTGACGTTGGAGAGCTCCTGGAATTTTATATTGAGGCCGTGGATCAGAATCCACTCATGACCGGCGCCACGGCGTCCGACATCGTCCGTGTGCGGATCATTTCCGAGGAGGACTACGCCGCCATTCTGCGCGCCCGGACCACCCTGGAGGATTTTACCGAGCGGTATCGCCGGCTCGCCGATCGCCTGAATGAAGTTAAGACCGCTCTCCGCGAGCTGAAAGCGGCGGCGAAATCGGGGCAAATCTCCGCCGACGATCTCGATCGGCATCTCGAAAAAGCGCTGCGGCTCCACGGGGAGACCGCCGAACTTTTCGAGAAGACGGCTGAGGACTTCCCGATTTTCGACTCCGAAAAGGGGCTGGTGTCCGCCCTCCAGGAGTTGGCGGCGCCCTTGCGCGAAAACGAGAGCCGTCTCGCGCAGGCGAAGGGCTCGGATCATGATCTGGCCGCAACCGTGGGTGCCATGCTGGAGCGGCTGGGCGCGAGCGAAACAGCGCTCGGTTATGAAGTCCAAAGGGCCGAAGAAATTGCGCGGGTGGCGCGCCTCCTGGAAGCCGCCGTGGCCTTTCAAATGATCGTGACCCGGCAGACGACACTGGTCAGGCGGCTGGACCGCTTTGAGGAAAAGACGGCCGGCAGCGAGTTGGCGCTGCTCGCCGCGCTGGGCCGCACCCAGGATGAAATCCGCTCCGCCCTGACCGAGTTTATGACCAACGTTACGGCGGCCGCCGGCCAACTTCCGGATGAATATGCCGACCTCGGCGATAGCGCCCTGGCTTTTGCGGCGGAGTGTCACCGTCTTAATATAGATGGGTTCATGCAACTGGCCGTCGTCGCGGCGAATAATCAGGATGGCCGGCAAACCAGCCGCAATGCCCGGCTTGCGCTGGAAAAGCTTCAGGAGTTACTCCAAAACTGCTCCGGCACAGGGTCATGCCCCGGTTCCGATTTCGGCAAGCTGTGCCAGGGTGGTGGCCTGCCGTTGGATGGGCGGCTGGATTTGGCCGCGACCTTGGGACAGATGCTGGCGGCACTGAAGATGGCGGGCAGGGGCGCGGGAGAAGATTTTATAGGCATCGCCGGCGGCGGCATTGCGGGCGGTGACATTTCCGATGGGTATTGGATAGGTGGGATGTCCCCGATCAATGTGCCAGTCTATGGCCCATCCCGCGCCCTTTCGTCTCCTCGCGCGTCCGACCGTGGTGGTGGGGCCCAGCAGGGCGCGGCCTGTCCCCCTGGCGCATCCGTCCGGACGGCCGCCGCGGAAGCGTTGACGGTCGCGGAAAAGGAACGCGGCGGCGAAAGCCTGCCGCTGGAAAACATTCCGGAAAAATATCGTGAAGCGGTTAAACGCTATTTCAGCGGGGAGAACTGACGTCTTTAGGCCTGCCCGAATGGATTGACGTGTTGCCGGCCATTTATTGGGAGAAAATCATGAACGACCATACAACGAAGATCGGATGGTTGGGTTGTGGCCCGTTAGTTTGCGGGTTTGCAGCTATTCTCGTGATCCTGTTTCTGGCAGCGGCGCCGCTCTTGGCGAAGGAAGGCACGATCCAGTGCGCCAACCTGATTTACGGGGGCACCCACACGTCGCGCTGTTTCAGCGATGAGTTCCTCAGCTCGGTCCAGAAGGAAACCACCATTCCGACCGAGCGCCGCTTTAAGAGCGTGAAACTGGGTTCTGAGGAGCTGTTCCAGTATCCCTTCGTGATGATGACCGGCGAAGCGAGCTTCCATTTCTCGCGGCAGGAGCGCGATAATCTGAAAAAATACCTGACGCGCGGCGGGTTCCTGCTCGCCTCCGCCGGTTGCTCCAATAAGGAATGGGATCGCGCCTTTCGCCGCGAGATGCGCGCGCTCTTTAACATTAAGGCCTTAAAGAAGCTCGACATGACGCATCCACTGTTTCACACCGTGCATGAGATTAAGGCGCTGAAATTGACGCATGGCGGGGAAAACGCCCGGTTGGAGGGCGTCGAATGGAACGGCAAGCTGGTGGTTGTTTACTCCCCTCAGGGATTGAACGATACCGCGCATTCGGTGGGCTGCTGCTGTTGCGGCGGCAACGAGATCGGCAATTCACTCGAAATGAACGTTAATATCTTTGTCTATGCCTTGCTGTATTGACTTGAGAAAAATGAGATGCGCATCACTATTTGGCTTGTTGCTGCTGGCCATGATCCCGCCGGCGGTCGCGGCCATTCCGCAGGCCAGAACCATGCCCAAAGCGGCCACGCCATCGTCCCTTGTTGCGCCGCAAATCTGGCATGACAGCCTGAAACTGGCGTTGACCAAGGCGGCCGCCGAATATCAGCCGGTCCTGGCCGTGTTCTCCTCTCCGGATTGTCCCTGGTGCTTGCGCTTGAAAGAGGAGATGCTCCGCAATCCCGACACGCAAACGCTCCTCCGGCATTTTGCCCTGGTTGAGATCAATGTGGCTCTCGATCCTAAAACGGCGGCGGCCTATCAGATCGAAGGCGTGCCGGTCGTCATGATCCTGTCGGGCAATGGCGACCCGCAAAGCCGCGTCGTCGGCTATCTGTCACAGCCCGATTTGCAGCGTCTGCTGAAAGACGCCCTGAATCCCGAATTCCTCCGCCGGCAGGATGTGGCCTATAATGAACTATTGAAATGGCTGGCTGACCAGCAGGTGCCGGCCGGGAAATGGCCGGACATCATGGTGGCGCTGGGCGCGCCCGAAAAACGCAAGCCCCTGCGCGACGCCATCCTGAAACTGACGCCGTTTCCCCGCCAGGCCATCGTCGGCTTGCTGGAGAATCGCCGGTTGGCCGTGCGCCTCGGCGCCTTGGACCTGCTGGAGGAAATCACTGGCGACAGCTACGGTTTTGACCCCTGGACGGCGCCGGCTTCGCCTGATAACCGCTCGGCGCTGTCCAAATGGGCCGCCTGGGCGGGGTCGGCCCAGACCAATGCGGTCGCAGTGTTCGCGGCACTCACGCCGGACCAGATCGCCAGCTATGCGCGGGATCTCATCTCCGAAAATCCTGATCGCGCCTTGCGCGCCCGGCAGATGCTTAGACACGGCGGACCCTCCGTGGCCGACGCGCTCGCGGCCTTTCTGGAAGACCATCGGGAATTGACCCCGGCCGCCGTCAAAGCCGTTAAGGAAGCGCAATATGCCGCGCTCCTGGCCGACGTTGACGGCATTGATCCGGACGCCGTGGCGCACCGGTTGATGTTTGGTACGCTGGATATCCGGCAGAAGAGCATTCTGGAGCTGCCGCCCGCCGGCGCCAAAACAACGCGCCTGTTGCGCGATTACCTGGACGATCCGGACCCGCTGATCCGGGAGGCCGCCGTAGATGCGTTGGTGGCTTCCGGCGCCAAGGGATTGGCGGGAGTGCTTGAGCAGCGCTTGAATGAGGAAAAGGATCAAGACGTCGTCTGCGCCATCTTGCGCAACCTGGGCAGGGTCAAAAGCAAAAAGGGCCTGGCGCTGCTCATCACCTATAGCGCGCATTCCAACGAGGACCTGGCGATCACCGCGCTGAACAGCATGACCCGGCTGAAAGCCAAGACCACACCCGCCGACGAAATCGCCAAACGTCTTGACGATCCGCGCTGGCGCGTCCGGGTCGCCGCGCTCGAGGTGGTCGGCGCCGTCAAGATGAACACGCTGACTGACAAGGTAACCCTTATGCTGAAGGATGCCGATGATTTTACGCGCTTAACCGCCGTGAAAACGCTCGCCGAGATCGCCGCCAGGAAATCGGCGCCCAGGCTGGAGGAGACGTTCCTGCGGGAGGATGATCTGAAGGGGCCGATCGTCTCCGCGTATGTCCGGATGGAGCTGGCCGTGCCGGAGAGTTTCCTCCCGGCGCTGGCGGAAAAGAGTCCGGATGTTCTGCTCGCGGTCCTGGAGGCGATGGACGACGATAACACCAGGCACGTCAAGCTGGCCGTCTCCCTGATGAACCACGACAATCTCGACGTGGCGTGCGCGGCTATCCGCATTGCCGCGAAATACGGCAGCAAGGATGCCGCCGTGCGCGCCCAGCTCATTGCCGTCCTGAAAACCGGGAAACGGGAGATGAAACTCGCCGTGCTGGAGAATATTCCGACGCCGGAACGGAAGGACCTGGTCTCCAAGAACCTGGTCTTTCTTACTACCAGGGGAGCCTCGCTTCCCGGTGGATTGATATCGCCGTCCATTCCGAGCGCCCCGTCCGCGACGGCGGGCAGCGCCTCAAACGCGGCAACGCTCATGGATTCCCTCTTGAGCGATTTTGCGGATACCGGCGCCATTGGGGCGCCGGCCGCATCCGGAGCGCCCCCCGTTCCGGCCACCCCGCCGCCGCCGGCGAAAGGGCCGTCCGCGGACGATATTTTCACGGCCTTCTTGGATTCCGCCGCGCCGCCGACAATGGGAGTAACGACCACGGCGCCGGGTTCGTCTACCGGCGCGCCGGTGGCGCGCGGCAGCATGGAGGAATTGCTGAAGGCGGTGGAGACGCTTCTGGCTTCCTCGGACGATCCCGAGCTCCGCTTCCAGTCGGCGCTGCTGCTTACCCGGTATGGCAGTCCGGCGGCGGCGCCCGTTCTGCAGGCCGGGCTGGCGGAGCGGCCGGTGGAGGAGCGCCAGGCCGTCGCGGCTGCCCTCGCCCGCGTTTCCGACAGCACGGCGATACCCTGCCTGCGTCAATTGCTGGGGGACCCGGCCGAAAGCGTTCGCCGAATGGCGGGCAATTCCTGCTGTGAGCTGGGCGCCAATTCAGCCGCGCTGGGTGTCATGTTCGAGGAAATTTTGCGGAGCGGGTCGCCCCTCAAACCGCATGAACTCTACGATTATCCGCTGACGCAACTGGTCCGCGAAATCGCCGCCAAACAGCCGATGGCGAAATGGGCCCGCCGGCTGGTGACGGAAAGCCTTGAATCCGAACCCCGCATTTTCGGACTGGCCCTCCTGGAAACCTGCGGCGGCAAGGATGACGAGAAAAGCATCCGGCCGTTTCTCCAATCCCAGGATCCGTTTCTGCGCCGTGCCGCCTACCATGCGCTGGGCCGGCTGAACCTGGCGGCCTTTACAAACCTGGCGGACGCCGCCGCCGCCGACCCATCTGAATACGTCCGCATGGCGATTCCCGCCGTTTATAATCGCAGTTCGCCGCGCTGGTTTCATTATTTCAGCCAGGAACACTTTTCCGACGTCTCTGATTACTCCAGGAGCTACTCCTCCGGGGACCGGCGAAGCGGTGCTCTGCCGCCGGGCGTCGAAGCGCTCCTGTTCCGGCTGACGACGGACGAATCGCCCAAGGTCCGGGTCGAGGCTTTCTTCTGTCTGCTCGCGAACCGGAAAGCCGTGAATCTGGAGGACTTTGTCAGGACCCTCGATGCGTTCCCCGATCGCAAGGAAATCCGGTCGCGTGTCGCGGAATATGTCATGTCCAACTACGAGTCCCTGGGCAAAAACTTCGGCATTCTTTTGCGCTTCATTGACGAGGAGCGCGGCGGAAACGAAATGCAGGAGCGGATGCGGAAACATTTCGGCCTGGAGGAGGACGAAGAGGCACCGGTGGCATCCGCCGCGGTCCGCGCGCTCAAGCCGCGCGAAACCACCGCGACCTTCCTGAAGACGCCCGAGCCGGCGGCGCACCCCGAAACACGAAAGCTCACGCTGGTCTTCTTCAACAGCCCCGGCTGTTCGGACTGCGCGCGGGTGGAGAAACTTCTGCCGGGGTTGAAAGACGTTTTCCCCTGGCTGGAAGTGGAGACGCACGATAGTCGCAAGGTCAGCGCCATGCGGCTTAATGAAACGTTGAGCGAAAAGTTCGGCGTGCCGGAAAATTTACGGCTGGTCGCTCCCGCGGTGTTCGCGGCCGGCGGCTTCCTGATCAAAAAGGATATCACCTTCGACCGCCTGGCCGAGCTGCTTGCCCGCTCGGCCGCGCTGTCCGGGGAGGACTGGCGGAGCCTGCCCGACGCGGAACTGAGCGCCGCCGACCAAACGATATTTCGGCGCTACGAAGCGTTCTCGCCGCTGCTCGTCGCCGGCAGCGGACTCCTGGATGGCGTCAACCCCTGCGCGTTTGCGACACTTATTTTTCTCGTGTCCTACCTCCAAGTGACGCGCAAAAAAGCCCGCGAAACGGCCCAGGTCGCGATCGCCTTCATCAGCGGCGTTTTCCTGGCCTATCTCGGGCTCGGTCTGGGGCTGATCGAGGTCATTGCCCGCTTGCTGGTGCTTAAGAGCGTCGGGGTCGTTCTGAATTGGGGCTTGGCGGCGTTTGCGCTCGTCCTGATGGCGCTGAACGTGCGGGACGGCATTTACTGTCTGCAGGGGCGGCTGCGGGACACCGCGCTGCAACTGCCCGGATTTTTGAAACAGGCCACGCACGCCGTGATCCGACACGGCGCCCGCCATAGGCATTTCGTGGCGGCGGCGTTCCTCACGGGCATTGTCATCTCTTTTTTGGAGCTGGCTTGCACCGGGCAGGTGTATGCGCCGACTCTCGGGTTCATCGTCAATACGCGGGGGCTGACGCCCGGCGCGTTGGGCCTGCTGCTGCTGTATAACGTGGCGTTCATCGTGCCGTTGATCGTCGTGTTCGCCTTGGTCTTCTTCGGCATGACAGCCGAAGGGCTTACCCGGCTTTTGCAACGCCACGCCGCGGCGGTCAAGTTCGGCACCGCCGGTCTCTTTCTTGTTCTCTTTCTCCTCTTCGTCTGGAGCTTGCTGCGGTAGAAGTAACGGATGGCTTTGGAATAATGGCCTCTCATCAAAGCCGGTGCCCCATCGTCACATGGCGCAATATGCGCGAAGTCACATGCGCGAAGTCACATTGACAGTTGTTGGGCCGGGTGCTACATTGCCAAGCGTGTTCGTAACCGGTGTCTGAGCCGGTCCCGACAAAATAGGGATGGGCCTTGTTCAGAAGGAGACTTGCTTTGGATTTAGAAAAAGTGCGCCACAGCGCGGCGCATGTCTTGGCGGCCGCTGTTACGCGGTTGTTTGAGGATGTCCAGCTTGATATTGGTCCGGCCACAGCCGATGGTTTCTACTACGATTTCGACCTGCCGCACCGGTTTACCCCTGAAGATTTTCCGCGCCTGGAAGCCGAAATGGCCCGCTTAGTGGCTGCCAATCTACCATTCGAGCGCCGCGAGCTGACGCGGGCCGAAGCCGCCCGCGCGCTCCAGGGCCAGCGCTACAAGTTAGAGCGCCTGGCCGATATTCCCGCCGGTGAACCGGTCAGTTTTTACCGCTGCGGCGATTTTCTCGATCTTTGCCGCGGCCCGCACCTGGCGCGCACCGGCGAGATCCCGGTCTTCAAGCTGATCTCCGTGGCCGGCGCCTACTACCGCGGTCTCGAAACCAACCCCATGCTTCAGCGAATTTACGGGATCGTGGCGGAATCGGCCGCGGCGCTGCAGGCGCAACTCGACCGTCTCGAAGAAGCGCACAAACGCGATCACCGCAAGCTGGGCCGCGAGCTGGATCTCTTCAGCCAGCACGACGAAGTTGGCGCCGGCCTGATTCACTGGCATCCCAAAGGCGCGCGTATCCGCGCGTTGATTGAAGATTTCTGGCGCCGGGAACATTGGCGCCGCGGCTACGAACTGCTCTATACCCCGCACCTGGGGCGCGCGCAACTGTGGGCAACTTCCGGGCACCTTGATTTCTACCGCGCCAGCATGTACGCGCCCATGAAGATTGATGAATGTGAATATTTTCTCAAGCCGATGAACTGTCCTTTCCATATCCAGGTCTACAAGTCGCAACTGCGTTCCTACCGCGACTTGCCGCTGCGCTGGGCGGAGCTGGGCACGGTCTACCGCTATGAAAAGGCCGGGGTCCTCCACGGGTTGCTGCGGGTGCGCGGCTTCACCCAGGACGATGCCCATATCTTCTGCACGAGCGCGCAAATCGAAGAAGAAGTCCAGCGCGCGATCAGCTTTGCGCTGGCGCTCTTCAAAGTCTTTGGCTTTGTTGAGGTTAGCGCTTATTTGTCCACCCGCCCGGCCAAGGCCATCGGGGAAGAGGAGCGCTGGACGCAAGCGACCGCCTCGCTGGCGCAGGCGCTCGAGCGCGCGCGCATCCCGCACCAGGTGGATGATGGCGGCGGCGCTTTCTATGGCCCGAAAGTGGATTTGAAAATCAAGGACGCCATCGGACGCGAATGGCAGCTCAGCACTATCCAGTTCGATTTCAATATGCCCGAGCGTTTCGATGTCACCTACGTCGGCGAGGACGGCCGGGCCCATCGGCCTTACATGGTGCATCGCGCCCTCCTGGGCAGCCTGGAGCGGTTTTTCGGGATTATCATCGAACATTACGGCGGCGCTTTCCCGCTGTGGTTAGCGCCGGAACAGGTGCGGGTGCTGCCGCTTACCGACAAACAGGTTGAGACGGCCCGGCAGGTGACCGAAACGCTACTGGCCGCCGATTTGCGCGTTACGCTGGATGCCGGCGCCGGCAAGTTGGGCGCCAAGATCCGCAACGCGCAACTGGAAAAAATTCCTTACATGCTCGTTATCGGTCCCAAGGAAGCCGAGGCCAATACCGTAGCCGTGCGCAGTCGCGCCGCCGGCGACCAGGGGACTTCAAGCGTGGCGGACTTTGTTGATCGCGTCAAAGCCGAGGTCGTTCTGGGGAATGTCCCGCACGACGCGGGCCATCAACCATTTCCGCCGAAGGCGGAATCCGCCTATGTCGGAAACCATTAACCATCAATCATTTCCGCCGAAGGCGGATCCGCCTATGGTGGAAACCATTCCTACAGGAGGTCAATATTCGCACTACAATCAGGGTTAACAACCGCATTCGCGTGCCCCAGGTCCGCTGTATTTCGGATGCCGGCGAGCAAATCGGCATCTTGCCCACCGGTGAAGCCCTTAAGCTGGCGCTGAGCCAGAATCTGGACCTGGTGGAGATTTCGCCCAACGCCAACCCGCCGGTCTGCCGCATCATGAATTTCGGCAAATACCGGTATGAAGAAAGCCGCCGGGACAAAGAGGCCCGCAAGCATCAGATCCACTCGATGCTTAAGGAAATGAAATTCCACGCGAACGTGGAAGATCATGACTACCTCACCAAGGCGAACCACATCCGCGAGTTCCTTCAAAAAGGCCATCGCGTGAAAGCATCGCTGCTGTTCCGCGGCCGGGAAAACGAGCATCGCGAGATAGGCTATAACCTGTTCAATCGCCTGATCAAGGACTTGGCCGATATCGGCGCGCCGGAGTCGCCACCGCGCTTGTTTGGTAACAACCTGGTTATGCTCCTGCACGCCCAGCGCGGCAAAACCGCGGGCCATGCGCCGGCGCCGGTGAAGCCGCCCAAGCCGGTTGCGCCGCCGCCCATTCCCAATCCGCCCGCCAATCCGCCGATGAGCAGCAGTTAAATCAATAATCCTGGTGGCGGATTTTTCAGCCTGGCTGAAGATAGCGCCGGATGAGCCGCCAATAGAGCCGGAAAACGGCGTTGAGGAGAGCATTTAAGAGCCGTCCGGCCGCCGAGGCGGTCAGTCCGCCGGGTAAATCCAGCCTTTCGCCCTGGAGCAACTCGGCATCCGCCACTTTGCGCATACATTGAATGGCTTTATGTTTGGAGCGCAAGACCGCGCCGTTGCCTGCGGCTTCCCAAGTGCCCTTGAAAAATGCTTTGCCCTGGCCCTTGATCAGGCAGAAACACCCCGCGCAGACCTGCAAAGCCACAACCGCCGGGAGAGCCAGCCAGAATGTGCGCGCCGCGTAATTTTTGCGCAGAAACCACCAGCGATTGCGTGTTTGATAGCGGACGTATTGCAGGCCGCGCGGCCGCCGCTGATGATAAGCGCGGGCCGCCGACGCCAGGTAACACGGATAACCCGCCAGCGACAGGCGGAAGGTCAAGTCGCCGTCTTCCCAGCCAAACATAAAATCTTCATCGAATCCGCCCACGGCCAACGCGCGCGGACGATGGAACACCGCGGCGCCCGCTGAGACGCACGGCACCCGGACCGTCCCGGATGCATCGCGCGGCCGGGCGGCAATTTCACCGGCATAATGCAAAGTAATCCCGTTGTATTGGACTTGTTCCGGCTCCTCATACAGGCGAATCTGGCCGCTGATGGCGCCGGAGTCGGGATGCGCCCGGAACTCCTCGGCCAGGCGCGCCGCGTAGTCTTCCGCCAGAACAATGTCGTTATCCATGATCAGGATCAGGTCCGTCATGGCGCGGCGCAACGCTTCATTGCGCGCCGGATTCGGCCCCTTATTTTCGCTCAGGGCAATTATCCGGACACTGGGAAAGTCACGCCGCACCAGCGCCAGGGAATCGTCCGCCGAATGATTGTCCACCAGGAACACCTCGGCCAGGCGCACGTGTTGAAGCTCCAGAACCGATTGAAGGGTGGGCTTGAGCGTAGCGGCGCCGTTGAAATTAATGACCGCGACGCTGACACGCTCAGCCTGGTCGGGAGTTGAATTGCTCATAGGCATCCGGCAATTTTAGGGCTTTTGCGCGCCTTGCACGTCTAACACATCCGGAATGATCACAGCACCCTGCCGTTGCGGATAGCTTGAACGCAGCCGAACCCGATGACGGATATCCGGCTGCTTGGGATCGAACAGGCCCAGGCGCGCCTGGTAGCGACCAGGTTGGGTGGCCGGCGGCACAATGACTAAATGCTTCGTAACCAGATCGCGGACATCGCCCCGCCGTGGAATTTCATGATCGTCCTGGAATTGTATGGCGCCCTCGGCGGTGGTCCAGTGCACGAAGGCATAGGGTGGCATGCCATTGCGCCAGCCGGCCGGCACGTCCCAGAAGTAGCGCGCCCAGAAACCTTCCCCCGGCGTAATGCTTTCTTGAGGAATTTGCAGGCCTAACAGGCGCAGGCCCCCTTCAAATTCCGCAATGGGCCGCCCGGCGGCCTGCAGGAGTTCGGGGATCGTTACGAAGCGAAAGCCTTTGGCAATTAGTTTTTCCAGGATCTGCGGCACGGCCGCCACCGTTGCGTTCCGGTTGGCGCCATGCTCGGTTTCCCGGCCGTCGTGCAGGAGTAGAATATCGCCGGGTATGGCCTGCGCGACCATACGGTTCACGATCTCGCTGACCGGATGCGGATTCCAGTCGTTGGCGTCGGCCGACCAGCCCGCTATGGCCAGACCCTGCGCCTGGGCGGCCTCGGCCATGTTCGGGTTAATTCCGTAAGGCGGGCGCAACCATCTTGGCCTTGTCCCGGTCACAGTCTCAATAATCCGGCAGCCGTCGGCAATATCCCGGGCAATATCGGCGGCGGGACTCTGGTCAAACCGGGAATGCCGGGCGGTATGGCTGCCGATCAGGTGGCCTTCGGCTTTGATCCGCCGGGCGGTTTCCGGAAAATATTCCACGTTGGCGCCGACCAGGAAAAATGTTGCTTTGACCCGGTAATGTTTAAGCGCATCCAGGATTTGGCCGGTGGCCGGCTCATTGGGTCCATCATCGAAGGTCAGCGCAATGACTTTTTCCCGGACCGGCACGAAATAAATAATTTCGCCGGGATCGGCCGTGGCCTTAAAGGTCGCTGGCCGGCGCTGACAGCCGATCAAGAGCGGCAACATCAACAGGGCACCAACGGCCCCAACGGCCAATAAACGGATCGGAACCATGCGTTGCACTGTAAATAAGCTCTTTGCCCATGTCAAAGGATAAACAGCCGGTCTTTAAGTTCACAGTTTGAAGTTCACAGTTCACAGTTCGAAGGCTGACATCAAAACTGTAAACTGTCTAACTGTAGACTTTCCGCCCACCGAGCTCTCAACCCAGCAGAACGCGCTTGACAACCGGCGGGGCGATCCGTGATATTTCAGCCATCAATGAATCAGGACGATGATCGCTTTGTCGGCGAATTTTCTCTGATTACTGACCTCTGTCATCCGACCTCTGGTTTTACGGGCCGTTAACTCAGCGGGAGAGTGCGATCCTCACACGGTCGAAGTCAAAGGTTCAAATCCTTTACGGCCCACCATGTCCGGCGTAGTTGCGGTATGCGCAACGAAGCGGGGCGCATATTACCTGAATATTGCGCGATATTCAGGAAATTAAAACGATACTGAAGATAAGCGCAGTCAGAGCCAGCCCGATCAGGAGCAGCCAAATCAATAGTTTATTCGGTTTTCCCCTGAGTTCTTCCGCATCTCCAAATTCCTTTTTCAGATAGGCGTCATAATCAAATTCATTATCCGGCAGATCAAGGCCGTCATATACGGCGCGGTCTTCATTCCAGCCCGTCGTCTCGTCAGCCCCGCACTCCGGACAGGCGCGCGCGGCCGGCGGCACTTTCGCGCCACACACAGGACATATGTTCGGGGGGGTCATGCCTATCTTCGACGGTTAGCGAGCCAAGTTTTCGCAAAATCGTCGAGTTTCGTCCAGCGTCAGTGATTCTTCCACGGCCAACCGGCGACGGCGAAGGCCATGAAATCCTTTCTGACGGCGCACCCTACCACGTTCCGACGAAGCGCGTGAAGTACGAAGTCGGATTTGGCCTGCTTCCTACAGAGCGGAGCCGGTGGTGCTCCCGCCTTCGTTCGGAAACTTCCGTCTTCGCACTACGTGCTCTGCCGTGACAAGACGGCGAGGCACGCCGGATCCTGCTTCGTCCGTCAACCGATGGACTTCGCAGGATCAGCCGTTGCCAAGAGGCTATGGCTTGGCAAGCAAGACTGCACCACGAGCGCGCGGACGCTTCCAACTTCGCGCAAGGCTGTCGGACAGGTCGGCCGCAAGGTCCGGTCCGTGAGGTAGGCGTAAGGCACTTCGGCAGGCTCAGGGCAGGCAAGCATGACCTCGGACATATGCCCTTAAAAGTATGTTGACAGTATGCCATATAGTGTTATACCTATTGGCATAACAACGGAGGCGGCATGAATCCCTTCAAGTATGGACGAGTGGTCAGTGCGGACGACTTCTGCCCGAGGCCTAACCTTTTGAAACAATTGGCGGGCTTCATCAAATCGGGACAAAACGTCGTACTCCAAGGCGAACGCCGCATGGGCAAGACCTCCCTGGTGTACGAGACCGTCAGGCAACTCAAACGGCATCGTATGCTTTACGTTGACTTGCTCGAGATTAAGACGGCGGATGACCTGTGCAAGAGGATGGTCAAAGCCTTGATCTCCATGGAACAGCAGGCCGGTTTGTTGGAGAGAATCCTCAAGTTGCTCTCTCAACTGAGGCCGGTTGTCTCTATCGATCCCTTGACCGGGCAACCATCCGTGTCGGTGGATGCGGGCGTGCGCTTGAAGCCGGATTCGCTTGACGGCATCCTTGACCTGGTCAGGGAGAGTCACAAGCGCACACGCCTTGTTGTTGTATTCGATGAGTTCCAAGACATCCTCAACTTGGTGGACGCCAAGGAGACATTGGCGGTCCTTCGAAGCAAGGTCCAGTTCCACAAGGATATTCCCTATATCTTTGCCGGCAGTGTCCGAAACCAGATGCGTACGATATTCACCGACCCGGAGAGCGCATTCTTTAAGTCAGCGATTGCGGTCGATATTGGTCCTTTGGACAGAGAAGCATTTGCCGGTTTTCTGGCCGACAAGTTTGCGCTGGGCAAGAGGGTTGTGGACAAGGATGTAATAGCGAAGGTCATCGAGCTTGCGGAGAATGTGCCGGGTGACGTGCAGGAATTGTGCGAGGTCATTTGGGAAACGACAGCATACCGCGACACAATTCATGAAGATTGCATTGGTCCTGCGCTTGAACTGATATACGCGCGTGAATCGAAAGGCTATGAAGCTGCCCTTGTGCAACTGACCGGACAGCAGGTGAGGTGCCTCGTTGGCCTGGCCCGAATGGGAGGCAAAGCACCACTATCCGCCGCGTTCATTCAAGGGGTGGGAATCACCGGGCCGGCATCCATCAAGAAGGCCTTGAATCGGCTGGTTCAACTCAAGGTAGTTTACCGGCATGAAGGCGAGTACAAGTTCGTGAACCCGTTCTTCAAGACATGGCTGCTATGGAAGAATTACTGACAAGAGGAGGTCAAGCCGTGAAGTTCTTCATTTATGCCCGCAAGTCCGCCGGGCAGCATTGCCACACCTTGTTCGGTGAAGGTGTACACCCGCTTGGAGAACTTCAGATCGGGGGAGGATATCACAGATTGTGATATCCTCATGATCTCACCTCGGTTCAGTTCGAGCATAAAGTCGGAGGGAAAACGCTCTGTGTTCCCGCTCAGGTTTCGCGCACGATGTCGGCGCCCAGGGACTGCAGACGCTCTTCCACGCGCTCGTAGCCGCGGTCAATCACTTCGGCGTTGTTGATTACGCTCGTGCCCCGGGCCGAGAGCGCCGCAACCACGAGCGCCATGCCGGCGCGGATGTCGGGGCTGTAGACCGGAATGGCGCGCAGGCTGGAGGGCCCGATCACCACCACCCGGTGCGGGTCGCATTGCACCAGGCGCGCCCCCATGTCGAGCAGCCGGTCAACAAAATACATCCGGCTTTCAAACATTTTTTCAAAGAATAGCACCGTGCCGTGAGCCTGGGTGCCGGCCACAATCGCCACGCTCATCAGGTCGGAGGGAAAACTCGGCCAGGGCCCGTCCTCGATCTTGGGCACGGCTTGGCCCAGTTCGGAACGCACCCGCGACCGGGGCCGCGCGCCGAGCTTAATGGCGTCTTCCTCAAGCGTCAGGCTCATGCCCAGCGTCCGGAACGCCCGCAAAATTGGCGCCAGGTCGGCGGGTATCACGTGTGCCACCGTCAAATCGCCGCCGGTAACCGCCGCCGCCGCCAGGAAACTGCCGATTTCAATGTGATCGGGCGCGATCTCATGGGTTGCGCCCCGCAGGCTTTCCACGCCTTCGATGCCCAGCCGGTTAGTGCCCTGGCCGCTGATGCGCGCTCCCATTTTGGTCAGCAGATTTTGCAGGTCCTGCACGTGCGGTTCACAGGCGGCATTGAACAGGGTGGTCAGGCCCGGCGCCAGGATCGCGGCCATCAGGATGTTTTCGGTGGCCGTGACGCTGGCTTCGTCCAGCAGAATTTCCGCGCCCTTGAGCGTCGTGCGCTGGAAGGTAAAAGGCTCGCCGCCGCTAACCTCGATCCCCAGCGCGCGCAAGCCCAGAAGATGCGAATCCAGCCGACGCCGGCCGATGACGTCCCCGCCCGGCGGATAGATCACGGCGCGCCCATGCCGGGCGGCCAAAGGGCCGGCAAACAAAATGGAAGAGCGCACTTTGTGGCAGAGCTCGCGGCTGAGCCGGCGCTTGCGGATGCCCCGGGCGCACAACCGCACGGTGTGTTCTTTCTGCGCCACGCTGACGCCCAACTCGGCCAGGATGGCCAGCATGGTGGCGACGTCTTCGATCCGGGGCACATTATGCAGTTCCAGCTCGTCATCGGTCAGCAAGCAGGCGGCCAGCATGGGCAACACCGCGTTCTTGTTGCCGGAGGGCTGGAAGACGCCGCCAACCTTGCGCCGACCGTTGATGATGAAGCGCGCCATGATAGGAATGAGGCATTTTTACAACGGATTTCACTGATTACACGGATGCATCTTGATTTCTATCCGTGCCCATCAGTGAAATCCGCGGTTAATGGTTTGGTTTTACCGGCATGTTATTAAGCTTTCTTCCCGGCCAGAAGCTCCCGGGCAATCCCGGCAACATTTTCGGGCGTGAACCCATATTCCTTGGCCAGCACCTTGTAAGGCGCCGAAGCCCCGAAATGGTTGAGTCCCAGCACGCGGCCTTTTGCGCCAACATATTTTTCCCAGCCGGCGGTTGCACCCGCCTCGATTGCCAGGCGGCAGCGGCAATAAGGCGGCAAAACCGCCTTCTTGATTTTATCGGGCTGTTTCTCGAACAACTCCCATGAGGGCATGCTCACCACCCTGACTTTAACGCCGTCCTTGGCTACTTCGCGGGCGGCGTCCAGCGCCAGCGGCACTTCCGAGCCTGTGGCAATCAGGATAAGCTGCGGCCGGCC
Organism: Lentisphaerota bacterium; assembly: GCA_016188985.1. Lineage (GTDB taxonomy): Bacteria > Verrucomicrobiota > Kiritimatiellia > JAAZAB01 > JAAZAB01 > VSJD01. The sequence continues at coordinate 28,783 of JACPGM010000162.1, forward strand.
CGGCGCACTCTGCCAGAGCACGTAGGCGCCCTGTTCCAGCTTGTTTGCCTTGGGAAACTGAGCGCGGTCTATGACCGGCAGATTCTGGCGGGTCAGCAGGATGGCGGTAGGGCCTTCGAGGTTCTTGAGCGCGGCAATCCAGGCGGCGGCGGTTTCGGTCGGATCAGCCGGCCGGATGACCGTGATATGCGGCAGGAGCCTGAGCGCCATGGCGTGTTCCACCGGCTCGTGGGTCGGGCCATCCTCGCCCACATAAAAGCTGTCATGGGTCAGCACATAAATCACGGGCAACTTCATCAGGCAGGCCAGGCGGATTGCCGGCCGGAAATAATCGGTAAAAACGAAGAAAGTGGCGCCGTAGACGCGGAAGCCGCCGTGAAGCGCAAGCCCGTTGAGCATGGCGCCCATGGCGTGCTCGCGGATGCCAAAGTGGAAATTGCGCCCGCCAAACGAGCGCGGGCCAACGTCACCGGCGCCCTCCACGATGGTGCGGGTGCTGGGCGCCAGGTCAGCCGCGCCGCCGATAAGATAGGGCGCGGCTTTGGCAATTTGCTGAATGACGGTGTGCGAGGCGCTGCGCGTGGCCACGGGCTTGGCGACATCAAACGCCGGCAGATTTTTTTCGAGGTCGGCCGGCAGCTTCAGACCATGAGCCTCATCCCAGGCGGCGGCTTTACCAGGATGCTGCTGGCGGTATTCTTGCAAGAGCGCCTGCCACTGGCGTTCAGCGGTTTCAAGTTCCTTTCCTCGCGCCGCAAAGATCGCGCGCACTTCATCCGGCACGAAGAAATCCTGGTCGGCCGGCAAACCAAGGGCTTGCTTGGTGGCCTTGACTTCCTCGGCGCCCAAGGGGGCGCCGTGCGATTCGGCAGAGCCGGCCAGGTGGGGGCTGCCCTTGGCAATTGTGGTGTGGCCGATAATGAGCGTTGGCCGGTCAGTTTGGTTCCGAGCCTGCGCAAGAGCCTGGTCAATGGCGGCGTAATCGTGGCCATCCACTTCCAGCACGTTCCAGTGATAGCCCTCAAAGCGTTTACGGACGTCATCGCTGTAGGCCAGGCCGGTGGCGCCTTCGATGGTGATCTGGTTGCTGTCGTAAAAAAAGATGAGTTTATGAAGCCCCAGGTGGCCGGCCAGGGAAAAGGATTCGTGCGAGACGCCTTCCATGAGATCGCCGTCGCTGCAGATTCCGTAGGTGTAATGGTCCACGATTTTCTGGCCGGTCAGGTTAAACCGTTCGGCCAGCATGGCCTCCGCCAGGGCCATGCCCACGGCGTTGCCGCAACCCTGGCCCAAGGGGCCGGTGCTCGTTTCCACGCCGGGGGTCAGCCCATGTTCCGGGTGGCCCGGCGTGCGGCTACCCCACTGGCGGAATTGCTTGAGATCGTCGAGTTTCAGGTCGTAGCCGGCCAGGTGCAGCAAGCTGTAGAGCAGCATACAGCCGTGTCCGGCGGAAAGAACAAAGCGGTCGCGGTCGGGCCAGGCCGGGTTGGCAGGACAATATTTCAAGTGTTTGAGGAACAGGACCGCGGCAAAATCGGCCGTGCCCATCGGCATGCCCGGATGGCCGCTATTAGCTTTCTGCACGCTATCCATGGCCAGCCCGCGAATTGTATTAGCAACCAACTGCAGATTCATACCATCTCCTCCGGTTATCTCGCCTGCTGGCGGGCTTTTTTGCCGCTTTTGTGGCAAAAGCGCTTTCATCGTAGAGAAGCGCCGCAGAAATACAAGGAAGGTTTTTGGTTCTTTCTTAAAAAGTGTGATCCATGACTCATGTAGCCGCGGCGGTGACGCCGTGGCCGCTGGAGGAATCCACGCCCTCACGGGCGCGGCTACAAACAAAGTTGCCTAAAAGGTAGGGCCGCACAGCCTGTGCGGCCGTCCGAACGGCAAAACACGGCGGGACAAGGCTGTCCCGCCCTACCTGGAACCAGTCGCCGCCTTTGGCGGCCTAATTCACCGACTCACGGAAACGCCATACGGTCAGCAGCCTCCCTTCACAGAATCAGCATGCAATCACCGTAACTGTAAAAGCGGTAGCGCTCCTTAATCGCCTCCTGGTAGGCGTGGCGGACCAACTCGCAACCGGCAAAGGCGCTGACCATCATCAGCAAGCTGGAGGCCGGCAGGTGAAAATTGGTCAGGAGCGCATCCACCACGCGGAAGCTGTAAGGCGGGTAAATGAACAGGCTGGTGCGGCCGGCGGCGGCTGTTACGGCGCCGTGCTCCGCCGCGACGGTTTCCAGCGCGCGCACTACGGTGCTGCCCACCGCTACAATTCTTCCGCCGCGCAAACGAGTTTCACGAATCAGTTGGGCGGCGGCTTCCGGCACTGTGTAGCGCTCCGCCTCCATCCGGTGCTGTTCGACTTCGGCGGCTCGCACGGGCCGGAAGGTCCCCGGGCCGACATGGAGTGTTATGGGCGTATGCCGTATGCCCTGCCGCGCGAGTATTGTCAAGAGCGCCTCGGTGAAATGCAAGCCGGCGGTTGGCGCGGCCACCGCGCCGGGATTGCGGGCATAGACCGTCTGGTAACGTTCGCGGTCGGCGGCGCGGGTGGAAACGTCGGCGGTCTTGCGCTTGATGTAAGGCGGCAGGGGCACTACACCATTGCTTTCGAGAATCTCCGGGAGCGGGCGTTCATGTTTTAGACGCAGCGTCACACATCCTTCGCCGACCGTCAGAACTTCCGCTTGGATTTGGGCGCTGGAGAGCTCCAGGCGATCGCCAACTTTTTTATGCGAAGCGCGCAGAAGGGCTTCCCAGATATCCGGGGCGGTTTCCTCGATCAGCAGGATTTCTACAGACGCGCCAGTGCCGACCTTCTTCCCGTATATTCGGGCTGGGATGACGCGCGTGTCGTTCACTACCAGCAGGTCGCCCGGACTGAGCAGCGCCGGAAGCTCGGCCACCTGGTGATGTTCGCAGGTACGGCAAGCGCGCCGAACGACCATCAGCCGCGCCTGGGTGCGTTCAGGGGGCGGTTGCTGGGCAATCAGCTCCGGCGGCAGATGATAGAAAAAATCGGAAGTTTTCATGAATTAGGTCTTCAAGGGCGGCAACTGTTTCATGTAGCCGCGGCGGTGACGCCGTGGTCGCCGGAAGCATCCATGCCCTCACCTGCCCGCAGTGCTACGCACAGCGTTGCAGGCGGGCGGGCGCGGCTACAAACACTGTCCGCAGGCGGATTCCGGCAATGGCGGAAAATCCTGCACAAAATATCGTAAGGCCTCAGTCTCGCGGGTATTCTGTAGCCGCCCCACTCTGCTGGGGCGTCTTTTCGCGGCAACAGAGTGCCGCGGCTACATTTGCCACCCACCAATAACTGAGGCCTTACAAAATATCGTAATGGGTCAGTTATGAGGTGGTCGCGTGAGGGTAGGGACGGCTCGCCGAGCCGTCCGCGGCGCGTTCGGCGAACGCGCCCTACCTCTTGCCCCCATAAGACTGAGGGGTTACAAAATATCGAAAATACCTGTTGACTGATAACTGCGAAATGATTATCCTATAAGCAGAAGAAACAAATAGCTATTGGCAATTTTGAACAACCTTCAAGGAGGAAAACGTCATGAAATACATCTGGCGGCAAATTTCGAAACGGGCTTTTACTCTGGTGGAATTACTGGTGGTTATTGCCATCATCGCCATTCTGGCCGGCTTGCTCTTGCCCAACCTGGGCGATGTGCGCGAAAAGGCGCGGCGCGTGAAGTGTCTGGCCAACCTGAACGGCATCTATAAGACCATTTCGGCCTGGGGCTTGAACCCGGCGGCGCCATTCCGCCCGAACTTCCCGCCGGGCAATTTGGTCGGCCCGGTAAGCGGGAATAATGGCGTTATCACGGCTGAAGGCGGCATTACCCCGGAAATGTTCGTCTGCCCTACGGCGGCTGGGGATTATAATATTGATCCGGCCGATACCCTGGCTGCCATAACCGAATCTAACAGCACCTATAATTATTTTGCCGGCCGGTCGTCGGCGGATGGCGATAAGGTAATCCTTAGCGACATGAACGGGCCGCTTTCCATAGCCAATGTGGCGGTCTCCACCACCAACTGGGGTCGTAACCACAGCAAGGGCGTGGTGCCGCAGGGCGGCAACCTGGTAAAGGTGGCCGGCCAGGGTATATGGGTAGATACCACGAACGTAACCGGCAGCGAGTTATATGTTACCAACGCTATCGTTACCAATGCCTTCGCCGGCACAACTAATATTTTAAAGTTCTGATCGGTTGGCCAGCAGCGTTGAACCAAGCGGGCCAGCGTCTCGACTCCCGAGAGAGTCGGGGCGCTGGCCCTTATTCTTATTGACCGCCGAAACCGGAGTGCTAATGTTGCCCGCCGCGTGGTTACCAGTACACCCTGCGATTAGGTCCTCGGTAACTATTTCATGTAGTGGCCTGCCCGCCCGCCTACATCGCTGGACGAAGTCCTGCGGGCAGGCAGTGCTGCAGCGTTGCAGGCGGGTCGCCGGAAGCATCCACGCCCTCACGGGCGCGGCTACCCGGATTGCAATTCCTAAAGATAAATTTGATCGGACAACCGCAACCAACCAAGGAGAATCCCCGCATGCCCGCCAGGAAGCCCGCAAAAAACGTCAGGCGTAAAAAATACGTGTATCTGTTCGGGCCGGGTCGCAAGAATACCGAAGGCCACGCCGGCATGAAAAACCTGCTGGGCGGCAAGGGCGCCAACCTGGCCGAGATGTGCGGCTTGCTTCTGCCCGTGCCCGCCGGCTTTATCATCAGCACCGAATGCTGCGCGGATTTCTTCAAGAATAAGATGAAGTTTCCCAGCGGCCTGGCCGTCGAAGTCCAGACGGCGCTCGCGCGCACCGAAGCGCTGATGGGGATGAAGTTCGGCAACCCGCGCAATCCGTTGCTGGTCTCCTGCCGCTCCGGCGCGCGGCGCTCCATGCCGGGGATGATGGAAACCGTGCTTAACGTGGGGCTCTGTCCGGCTACCATCCCCGGCTTGGTCGCCCGCACTCTCAATGAGCGCTTTGTCTATGACGCCTACCGGCGGCTGATCATGATGTACGCCGATGTCGTCATGGAAAAAGCCGAAGGCATCGAGCCGGCCGAGGGCCAAGGCATTCGCAAGCAACTGGATGAGATGCTCGCGGCGCTTAAAGCCGCCAAGGGCTATAAAGCCGATACCGATCTGACCGCGGCCGATCTCAAGCAATTAGTTGAAGACTTCAAGCAACGCGTCCGGGAAGTGCTCGGTCAGCCGTTCCCCGACGATCCGCAAGCGCAGTTATGGGGCGGGATTGGGGCGGTGTTCAAGAGCTGGAACGGCAAACGCGCCGTGGCTTACCGGCGCATCGAGGGCATTCCCGATGAGTGGGGCACCGCGGTCAATGTCCAGGCGATGGTCTTCGGCAATATGGGCAACACCTCGGCTACGGGCGTGGCCTTCAGCCGCAACCCGGCCACCGGCGAACATAAGTTTTACGGCGAATGGCTGGTTAACGCCCAGGGTGAGGACGTGGTTGCCGGTATCCGCACGCCCAACCCGCTGAACGAATCCACCAAGAACGAACAAAACCGCCATTTGCCCTCGCTGGAAAAGGCCATGCCCAGGGTCTATGCCGAGTTGGATGGTATCCAGAAGAAACTCGAAAAACATTACCGCGACATGCAGGACATTGAGTTTACCATCCAGGAAGGCAAGCTCTACATGCTGCAATGCCGCGTCGGCAAACGCACGGGGACCGCCGCGTTGAATATGGCCATGGATATGCTCGCCGAGAAACTGATTTCCAAGGCCGAAGCCGTCTTGCGGGTTTCGCCCGCGCAGTTGGACGAACTTCTGCATCCGATCGTCAATCCCGCGGCGGAAAAGACCGCCAAAATCCTGGCCAAGGGTTTGCCGGCCGGCCCCGGCGGGGCTGTCGGCCAGATTGTCTTCACGGCCGCCACGGCGGTGGAATGGGCTAAGGCCGGCAAGACGGTTATCCTCGTGCGCGAAGAAACCAATCCGGAAGACGTCGAAGGCATGCGCGCCGCCGCCGGCATTCTCACCGCGCGCGGCGGCATGACCAGCCATGCCGCCTTAGTGGCGCGCGGCTGGGGCAAGTGCTGCATCGTCGGCGCCGGCGCGCTGCATATTAACGCCGCCGCCCGGACTATCGCTGTAGATGGCCATACCTTCTCGGAAGGCGCCGGCTTCACGCTCAACGGCACCAGGGGCTATGTCTATGCCGGCGAGCTGCCGATGGTAGACGCCTCGGAAAATCCACGCTTCCAGAAATTCATGAAAATGGCGGATACCTTTCGGACAATGGGCGTGCGCGCCAACGCCGATACGCCGGCCGACGCTAAAGTTGCCCGCGCTTTCGGCGCTGAAGGCATCGGGCTTTTCCGGACCGAACACATGTTCTACGGAGCGGGCAGCGACGAGCCGCTCTTCCTGCTGCGCAAGATGATCTTGAGCAAAACCGCCGACGAGCGCCGCCGGGCGCTCTCCGAGCTGTTCCCCTTCGTCAAGGCTTCAATCAAGGGCACCCTGGAAGCGATGGCTGGCTTCCCGGTTACCATCCGGCTGCTCGATCCGCCGCTGCATGAGTTCGTGCCGCAGGGCGCGGAAAAGCAGCGCGAGCTGGCCGAGAGTCTGGGCCTTACCGTGGCGGAGGTCCAGAAGCGCGGCGAACAATTGCACGAGAGCAACCCGATGATGGGCCACCGCGGCGTGCGCTTGGGCATAACCTACCCGGAAGTCACCGAAATGCAGGTGCGCGCCATCTTTGAAGCTGCCGGCGAGCTGCTGAAAGCAGGCAAAAAATGCCGGCCGGAAATCATGGTGCCGGTAACCTGCGACGCGCATGAGCTGCGCGACCAGAAGATGCTCTGCCGGAAAATCTACGCCGAAGCGCTGGCCAGGCTGAATCTGAAAAATATTCCGCACAGTTACGGCACCATGATTGAAATCCCGCGGGCCTGCCTCACCGCCGATACGATGGCCGCGGAAGCCGAGTTTTTCTCGTTCGGCACCAATGACCTGACCCAGATGGGCTTCGGCTTCAGCCGGGACGACATGGGCGGCTTCCTGCATGATTACCTGGAGAAAAAGATTCTGGCGGCCGACCCTTTCCAGACCATTGACGCCGCAGGCATCGGGCAATTGATTCAAATGGCCGTGCGCAAGGGACGCGCCACCCGCCCGGACCTGAAAATCGGCATCTGCGGCGAACAGGGCGGCGACCCGGCCTCGGTGGAGTTCTGCTTCCAGGCCGGCCTGAACTACGTGAGTTGCAGTCCGTTCCGCGTGCCGATCGCCCGCCTGGCCGCCGCCCAAGCCGCGCTTAGCGCTAAAGAAAAGAAGTAATCTTGTTCGTGAATTTTGTGCCTCTTTGTGGGTAGTGCTCTGGCTCATAAATATGGTGATGTATTCGGTTGTTCATGAGATTCCTCGACTCCGCTTTCCACCACCGGCGGACCCGCCTGGCGGGCGCTTCGCTCGGAATGACAAGGATGAGATGTCATCCCGAGCGGAGTCGAGGGATCTCCATTACCGAGAAAATACGCCGCATTATTTATGAAACCGCGTACTAGTGTTGCAATTGACCCCATCAAGATAGAACAACAGTATGTCCTATCGCAACCTCAGGGTGTTGATCGTGGCGTGCGCCGTCTTGGCTTTCGCCGTCAATATCCAGGCTCTGACCAACGGCGCGACTTACCGGCTTTATGATGGCATCACCATCTACGTTGACAATCCCCGGGGAGAAGATTTTAACGTCTCTCTTGAGCTGCGGGACTTGAACCTTTTTGCCGGCGGCCCGCGCGAAGTCCTCTGCAAGATCTACGATCCCGACGGCTTCCCGGTAGTGCGTGAAATTATTCCGGATGACGGCTGCATTACGCCGCTATTTCCAGAACGCAGCGGCGGTTGGGATCACGAATTGCAGTATTATGCAAGCCTTTACGTCAAGGGCACGGCGCCGTCATTGCGCTGGAGCGCCTGGTCTGATCCGGCGCGCCTGGGGCAATTGACCGCGCGCACGTTTAAGTATGCCGTGGCCGGGGGCAAGGCCGGCGTCTATCGTATCGTGCTGGCGGGCACGCCGGACCATTATGTTACTTTGGCATTGAACCCTGCCTTGGTCCACGGCGTCAGCGGCCATCCCAACTGGCTGCACGGCCACGGGCCTGAGCGGCAAAAGAGTTATATCTATGTGCCGCCCGGCGCCAGCGGCGTTTTCGTGGCGGTAATCGAACCGGACTTGCCGCGCGCGCGCCGCTTCAAGCTGACCGCGCCGGATGGACGAACCCTGTTCGATTCGCCGGCCATCGGCGGCTACACGGCCACTTACGGCAAATTCATCGGGAACGATGTTGGCATCCCCTTCGCGCAACCCGGCATCTATGATGGCAAGTTGCTCACCTGGGAAGTTTCCGCCGGCGCCGGGGATTACCTGGTCAAGCTCAGCTTGCAACAACCCAGGGAAGGCGTCTTTGCCGATTACCTCGGCATGAGCAGCCAGGCCGTTTTTACGCCGGACGAGCGGACGGCCCTGGCACTCAAAGGCGGCACGTTGCTGGCGGATGGCCAGTTGTTCTGGCACCCTTTCCAGGTTCGCTTCCACCAGTGGCTCAAGCTCAACGCCCTGGACGCCGATGAAAATCAGAAGGCCCTGCGCGGAAAATTGCAGGCGCTTTACAACTCATTTCGACTGCTGGAAACCGGCGATGGGCCCGGTTGCCCCACCTTCGCCAATTGGGCCTACTCCTTCGGTTACTACGGCTGCCGGATCTGGCGCTCAAGCTATCTGCTAATGCAGCGCGCCGATTTGCCGCCGGATGTTAAAGCCATCATTCGCGAAGGGCTCCTGCTCGCCGGCGACCGCTTGAGTTTCGCCGTCGGCACCGAGCGGGTCAACGGCAACGCCTTCGCGCAAATTCCGGTGCAACTCTGGTATGGTTCCCGGGCCACCGGCGACAAATTGCAGCAGGAACGGTTTGAAACCTTCTGGCAACGCTGGACCAGCGAAGGCTGGGGACGAGGCGTTGGCCTGAGCTCTTCCGGCGACGCCCAGGAATTCTTAGCCCACGACTGCCATTATGGTTCTTATCTGCTGGACAACTGGAAGGCCACTAATAACACCTGGGTCAGGGAAGGCGGCATCCTGGGCGATGCCGGCGCCGACCAGCGCTTTCAGCAGATCATTAATCGTTACTGCGAGCTATACAGTCATCTTTACTGCCGCGAGACCGATGGGCGGCCCATTGCCGCCAATCCCTGGTCGTCGCGCACGCATCAGTGGCCGCATGCGCAGTCCAGCAACTGGGAGTCTGAAAAACACCGCTGGAAAGGCGAGCCCGGGCCGGATTTCACGGTGGATGTTAATGGCGGCCACGAATGGTTTGCCGCCCGCCGCAAGAATTATTATCTCTTGACCTTCCACGGCCGCCTGACGCCGGAATGGACCAGCCGAACCTTCGAGGGACAAATCGGGTTCGGCGGCGGCATCATCTGTCAGCTTACCGTGCCGGGGCGCGGCCCCGTGCTGGCTTCGACCCTGGAGGGGTCTTATGGCAAAGGAATGCATCCGAGCAACTGGCGGAACTTTCACATTCATGCGCTGGTTGGGGAGACTTGGGACGGCCGGCCGCTGATCGCGGCGATCAGCGAACCCGATGAGGTCAAGCTGGAAGGCGCTACCGTCAGTTCCGCCGGCGAAGTGCGTAATGCCCATGTCCGGGTAAAACGCAGTTATACTTTCAACGCCGCGAGCATTGATTGCGCGGTGAGCCTGGCCGCATCGGACTATGCGCGGGTAATGTCCATCTGGGCGCACGAGCGCAACTGGTCGGAAGCGCGGCTGGCTTATGAAATGATCCCGTACCTGGCCAAGGATCCCGCCGGCAAAAAAGCGACTATCGTCACGCTGTTCGATGCGGCGGCCAAGGAACTCGGCGCGGCTACTACCACCCCTGTCATGGCCAAGACCATCCACATTGACCGCGGCGGGTTTGGCGTTGATATTGTCCTCGCTGAACCGCGCTTTTGTCTGCTCGGCGCCAACGCCACCGTGCTGATTCAATTGGCGGCGCCCGGCGCCGAGCCGACGCCGGCCGACAAAATCTCATTGAGCTACCGGCTGGCGCCCTTTGGCGGTTGACCGGCAAGCTGGGGCCGAACAAGTCCGGCTGGAAATAGGTCCTTCTTAAAAAGTGTGGTTGTAACGATAAACCAGCGGGCCTTATTTCAAACACGTCTAACGTCCGTCATTCCCGATTTAATCGGGAATCCAGAAGCAGTAAAGAGTTAAGGCGGGCTTATGCCCGCAACCCAAACAAGACAAGTCTCACCACGGAGCCCCATGCTTCGCAAAAGCGCTTCGCAGGGCAAGCACGGAGGCACTGAGAAAGAGGTTCTCCTCACATATTCTCTTCCGACCAATCGTTGCGCGCATTTGCCAGGGCGTTCCGCCCTGCGCCCAATGCGCGCAACACTCTTGTGGGGAGCGGGAAGAGATTAAGGAGAAGGAGTCATTCTCCGCGCCTCCGTGTCTCCGTGGTGAATCCCATATTGCTTTTCATGCCAGAGGCAGATCCGCCTCTGGCGGAAACAACATCTCGTTTATTATTATACACGCAAAAACGTGTACCTTTACGGGAAAGCGTCTAATATCTGGCTTCCCGCTTACGCGGGAATGACAGGAATAAGAGTGTAAATGCTTAAAAGAATGTAACCGCACTTTTTCAGAATGATCCTGAAAAATTAAGGAGACGCCACCGTGGTTTTCATACCCAAATGGGAACGGCCCATCCGTATTCCCGAATCCATCCCCTTGAAACAAGCCGACCCCGCTCGCGCCGTTGCCGGCGAGCTTGGCGCCTGGCAACTCCCTTTTGAACTCTCGCGGGATATCGGCCCAAGCGAAGTCTTGCGCCTTCAAGTGGTCGGCGGCCGTAACAATAAGGGCTTGTTTGCCGGTCTGCAGACGGAAACACCCTCGGGCGATGGCTACCTCACCGCGCGAACCGGCCAGGGCGATGCGCTCGTTGTGACGCCGTTATCGCTCCCGGGGCATCTCAAACAATATGGAACATTTGCCGTGCAGACGCCGGCAACGGGATTCCGCGCCGGCGAACGGCTGGTGCTGACGATCGGCGACCGCTCGGCCGGCGGGCCGGGCGTCCGCGCACCGACTACCTGCGAACGCAACAAGTTTTTTCTGCTCTACATCAGCGATTCCTGCCACCCTGGGGAGGCCGCTACATGGACCGAAGCCAATGCCCGCCAGATCGTCGGCGCCTGCCTGATGCACATCGTTGGCGGACCGGTCGTCCGTCTCTTTGCCTACACGCCCTCGCAGGCGGAGCCCGGCCAGCCGTTCTCCATCGCGGTTCGCCCCCAGGATCAATACGGCAACCTTTCTTCGGATAGTCCGGGTAATCTGGAGGTGTTCCTCGATGGCGGGCGCCTCGAGGCCACTCTTGAGCCGCTACCCGACACGACCGCCGTGCGCCTGCGTACGGTCCTCGCGCGGGAGGGCCTTCACCGGTGTATGGTCAAGGCTCCGATATCCGGTCTGGAAACCACAACCAATCCCATTGACTGCCGGGAGACGCGCGCTGCCAATGCCGCTTATTGGGGCATGATTCACGGACACAGCGAAATGTCGGACGGCAGCGGCACGCTGGATAATTACTTTCGCCAGCTTCGCGACGAGTGCGCGCTTGATTTCGGCGCGCCGGGCGATCACGATCATCTGTACGAAACCTCGGATGCCTACTGGCGGCACACCTGCGCCAAGGTGCGGGAATACCACGCGCCGGGCCGGTTTGTCACCTTCCTCGGTTACGAATTTGCCAAGTGGCGGCGCAAGGGCGAAGGCGATCGAAACGTCTATTACCTCAACGACGACCGGCCGATGTACCGGTCGGACGAGGGGCACTATCCCTGGCCCAAGGATCTGTTCAAGGCGATTGCCGATGAAACCTGCCTCGTCATTCCCCACCATACCGCTCTGGCGCCATCGTACTGCGATTGGGCGGATCACGATCCGGTGCATGAGCGCCTGGTGGAAATTTTCCAGGTGCGCGGCAATTACGAATGCGCGCCGGAGGAGGGCAATCCGCTGCCGGAAAAGGCGTATAGCGAGCCGCCCAACCCGGCCGGTTACGTGCGGCGCGCGCTCGCCCTCGGCTGGCGGGTCGGTTTCACCGCCGGCGGCGACGATCATTCCGGGCGTGCCGGGACGGATGTCTCCCGGGGGCAATACTACAATGCCGGGAATATGAGCGTCTGGGCCTCGGCGCGCACGCGGGAAGCCATCTGGGACGCCTTATGGAACCGCCGCGTGACCGCGACGAGCGGCCCGCGCATGCTGCTGCGCTACACGCTCCAGGAACAGCCGCTGGGGTCCGAGTTGAGCATCCGCCGCAGCCCCGAGCTACGGCAGGAACGCCGGATGGCCGTGGAGTTCCACGGCATGGCGCCGCTGCGCTGCCTGGAGATTATTCGCAACAACCGAGTGGTTCATGCCGCCCAGGGCCGGGGGCTGGACCTGGAACTCGAATGGACCGACCGGGAACCGCTTGAGGCGATTGCGCTGCATGACGCGCCCTTCCATCCCGGCGCGTTCGTTTTCTACTACGTCCGCGCAATCCAGGAAGACAACGAGCTGGCCTGGGCCAGCCCCGTCTGGATTGACGCCGAATAGAATCGAGCCACATTTCCATTCTACAATTGACGGTGCTGTCCCTCACACGACCACTTCGTAATTCACCCATTACAAAAAAAAGGATTTTTGTTGTTGACCGCCGGATGGGCATTGGATAAAGATATGAGCAATTAAGGCGTGGTTTGTTCAAACCAGGCGGTGATGGCGGAGATTATGAGAATCTTCCCCGATAGCCAGGCCCAGACGCGCTATTCCGCTAGATGCCAGGGGATCGGCCTTCTGGCCTTCTGGCCTTCTGGCCTTCTGGCCTTCTGGCCTTCTGGCCTTCTGGCCTTCTGGCCTTCTGGCCTTCTGGCCTTCTGGCCTTCTGGCCGATTATAACCTTCTTTCCCTCGCGTCTGTCAAGGCCCGCCTTCGGCTGGGCAGGCTTGCTCGGCCGCCTTCTGACAAAGTCGGCTTTCCCCTTTTTTTCGCGCCATCCTGCGATTGCTTTGCAGTCCCCTCACCTCGTTCCTCTCCCGAGGGAGAGGATAGGTGTTTTTATTGGAGGCTAACGCCGTGAATCCCATCCGCAATTTATTCCTTGCAGCCGCGGTCCCGATTTTTCATCGGGGCTGCCGTGTCCTTGCCGTCTTGCTTGTGCTGGCGCTTTTGCCCGTGGCGGAAGTCCGGGCGCAGGATGCTGATGGCGATTTGATGCCCGACAGTTTTGAGCTGTTCTACGGCCTCGATCCGAGCACAAACGATGCCGCCCTGGATTATGACGGCGATAATTTGAGCAACCTGCAGGAATCCGCCCCAGACCTATTGACCGACCCCTTTGCGCCCGACACGGACATGGATGACTGGCGCGATGATTTTGATGCGGTCATCAGCCGGGCCTACCTGCCTTTCGGCGTGCCGCTTTTTACCCATGGCGATTTTTGCGACTACGCCCGGCCCGACTGGGTTTTAGGAGGCGCGTGGAAAATGGGCGGTGAATGGATAACAAATCCACCCGCATGGCGCGTTGACGGTTCTGAAAGTAACAGTGGGGCTGGTTTATTGATTGCCGTTGACCGGGGCATTTTGACCAACAATCTGATTTACGCCCTGCATTATGAAGGTAGGGCGGGACAGCCTGTCCCGCCGTCTAATTCGGTCGGACAATCTTCTTCGTTCTTTGTTGATCTTCTTGACACCAACGGCCTGGTCGTGGCAGAAAATCTCTACGGCAACCTGCTGACGAGTAGCAACGCGGAGGTTGTCGTTTTTCTTGCAGTTCCCACGGCAATATTTCCCGGTGCGGCTATAATACGGTTGAGACATGGGGAAGGAGAATTAGATGTCTACGAGGGCTTGGTCTATATTTCGGAAGATGGGGATGAATTAGACGCCGACCAGGAACGCCAACTGGGAACCTCGGATTATGCAATTGACAGCAACGGGAACGGAATCAGCGACTATATGGAATGGCTGAATTCAACCGGTGGCGGCAGTTCAACTAACGATCCCGGCGGGGGCGGCGGTGGCAGCACCAACAACACGGATGGCGGCACGAGCGCGCCGACCGGTGTCATTTTCGTGTCGCAATCTATTGGCAGCGATAGCCTAACTGGCCGCGCGCCGGAGGTGCGCGGTTCTGATGGTCCGAAAAAGACGATCAGCAAAGGCCTGGCGGCGGTTGAGCAAGATGGCGCGCATACTTTGATTATCAAGTCCGGCGCTTATGGCGAAGACCTCGATCTCAGGGGAAAACATTTGAAGGTGGTCATCGAAGGCCGGGTGAAATTGTAAATCAAAGGAAACGTTCAACCCCGCGGGACGCGGGGCAAGCGCTCAATGTGAAGAAACGAATTAAGGAGATACCATCATGACAAAGAAAATAATCACATTCTTAATCTCGTGCTCCCTGCTTTCCGCTCTCCGCTTCTCTGGTCCGGCGTGGGCCGAAGGGATTTTAACGGTGGATAACCTGATAGTAGCGGAGGACGCGGCGGTTTATGGGGAACTGAACGTTGGTTACGCTTCTGCCACCAATGGCGCTGCGTTTGCCACGGGCGGCACGATCACGATGAGTGAGGGTTATCGCATTCACACTTTTACCGATAATGGAATATTTACCGTTATCAGCGGCACATTAACTTGCGATGTGCTGGTTGTTGCCGGTGGCGGTGGTGGTGGTTATGGAGGCGGCGGTGGGGGTGGCGCAGGCGGTCTTGTTTATACTCAATCGGTTGTTGGTTCCGGGGCCAATACCGTAATTGTTGGCATAGGCGGGCGTTCGGTTTCCACAACGAATACACCAGCTAAGAATGGGTCCAATTCAGTATTCGGAACTATTACCGCATTTGGCGGTGGTGGAGGCGGACGGGGCGGCAATTCGGTTGGCCACACTTCCAGTGATGGGGCTAACGGCGGTTCAGGTGGCGGTGGGGGCGGTTACGATAGCGAAGACCCGAATGTGGGTGGTTCGGGAACTAATGGACAGGGTTATAGTGGTGGATCAAATTCATTGGACGGATCATATTATGGCGGCGGCGGCGGCGGCGGCGCTGGTGGTGCCGGTGGCGCCGGTTCAGGCACAGCGGGAGGCATATCTGGTTCTGGCGCTACTAATTCAATTTCAGGGTCTGAAGTAATTTATGCTGTTGGCGGTGTTGGAAGCGGAGCTGCTGGCGGGCCCGGAGCAAATGCAACAGCCAATACAGGAAATGGAGGTAACGGTGGTAGTAATGGAGATAATTTGGGAGGCGATGGCGGATCCGGAATTGTGATCGTAAGATATCTTATTTCCGGTTACGTCCCGGGTCTAACTATTACTTCCGACGGTATCAATCAAACCAGCGCGTCTGGCACCAACATCTTCATGGGCAAGGTGGGCATTGGAACTGACAGCCCGGCCGAGCAACTGCATGTGGGAGGCAATGTTCAGGTTGACGGTTCCCTGTCGCTGGGTGGTGATCCGCGGTCGAACTGGCCCAGCGGCGCGGATGGCGCCTTAATGGTCTCGAATAATCTTTCAGAAATTAGCAGCGAAGCCGATAAAGCCGCCGCCCGGACTAACTTGGGCTTAGGTTCGGCCGCGACCAGTGACACTACCGCCTTTGATCCGGCCGGCGCTGCCGCGGCAGTTGAGGCTGCGCTCTCGACGCATGTGGCCGATCAAAACAATCCACATCAAGTTACGGCAGTTCAAGTTGGAGCCTTAACGCCGACGGGCGATGGCTCAGGGTTAACCGGTCTTACGGCCAGCCAGGTGGCGGGGGCGCTGATTGCCTCGAACAATTTAAGCGATGTGGCCGATCTGGCTACGGCCCGGAACACTCTCGGGGCCTTGAGCGTGAACGGCGGGACAGTCAGCGGCGCAATTATCCTGACTGCTCCCGCCGGAGATATTCCCATGGGGATTTACACAAACCGGTAAGTTAAGCGCGCGAGGCGGAGAGCGTGAAGCGTCGAGTTGTAGCCGCCTCACTCTGTTGAGGCGTCCGATGTGCAGCCAAAGGTAGTCATTCCCGCGAAGGCGGGAATCC
>JACPGM010000164.1 GCA_016188985.1 Lentisphaerota bacterium
ACGACTGGAGCGTACCGGCACGCACGCAGACCTATTCAAGAAATGAAGATGGCGGCCAACAGAGTTGCAAGGCCAACGAGTTGCGGCGGCGCGGAGCGCCGCCTAACAACTCGTTGGAGCCAAAGTGTCGCGCAAGCGGCAGGCGCTTCCAGCGCCTGCCTTACCTCGAGAAGATAGGAGATCGGCAACGATGGCCCCTGAGATTATCCAGCCGAAGAGTGTGCACTCCACAGTGGGCGTGGGCTACTCTCACGTGGCGAGAGTCGGCGACACCATATACATCGCCGGCCAAGTCGCTCTCAACCGGTTGGGCAACCTGGTGGGGGAAGACGACATCGAGGCCCAGACCCAACAGGCCTTCGAGAATCTACAGGCCATTCTGAATGAGCTCGGTGGCAGTCTGAATGACATAGTCAAGATGACCACCTATCTGACCGACCGCAGCCAACTGGAAGCATTTCGTCGTGTCCGGAACCGCTACCTCAGCGACTCGTTCCCTCCGAACACGCTCCTATTCATCAGTGGCCTCGCTCAGCCCGAGTACCTCGTTGAGATCGAGGCCGTGGCTGTAGTCAGCGCTCCGCGTGCAGGCCCAACTGCCCATTGAGAAGCGTTCAGAGCGAGTAAGGGGAGTCCGAACAACGCCTCGCACCGTATTGTCAACCCCGGCGGGTTGCCAAACGTTGAAGGCGGCCGTTGCCGTGGATGCAGATTATTTAAAGGGATAGCCGCGCTCGCCGCGGCTCACCACGGGGAAGAGCGCGGGCTACTTATTTGGCCGGTCTGCCGCCGCCGGGCTGGTCGCGAATGAGCGTATCCCGCGCCGGCGCGCCGGCGTCCTTTTGCGGGTAGTCGAGGGTATAATGCAACCCGCGGCTCTCCTGACGCTGGAGGCCGGAGCGGACGATCAGTTCGCCCACTGCCGCGATGTTGCGCAGCTCCAGCAGGTCGGAAGTAACCAGGTAATCGAAATAATACTGTTGAATCTCGGAACGCAGGTTGCCGATCCGCCGGCGGGCGCGCTCCAGACGCTTGTCAGTGCGCACGATGCCGACATAATCCCACATGCAGGTGCGCACTTCGTTCCAGTTGTGCTCGATGACAATCGCTTCGTCGCTGGGCACGGCTTGGCCCGGCTGCCAGGCCGGGATTTTCAGCGCCTCGGCCGCGCGCGGCAACGCTCCCACGGTTTCCGCAAGGGCTTGCGCGCAAACCAGGGCTTCCAGGAGCGAGTTGCTGGCCAGGCGGTTGGCGCCATGCAAACCGGTGCAGGCCACTTCGCCGCAGACATAGAGCCCCGGCACGGCCGTCGTCCCATCCACTTGGGCGGCCACCCCGCCGCAGAAGTAATGGGCGGCGGGCACGACCGGGATCAGGTCGGAACCCATGTCAATCCCGAAGCGCAGGCAGGTGGCATAGATATTGGGAAATCTATCTTTAATAAAGTCAACCGGCTTATGGCGGATATCGAGATAGACGCAGGGCTCGCCGCTGACTTTCATTTCATGGTCAATGGCGCGGGCCACAATATCGCGCGGCGCCAGAGATCCGCGCGGGTCGTAACGCTCCATGAACGGCTCGCCGCGCGCATTGACCAGTCGCGCGCCTTCGCCCCGCACCGCCTCGCTGATCAGAAACGACTTGGCTTCCGGATGATACAAGCAAGTGGGATGGAACTGGATAAACTCCAGGTTCTTAATGGGCGCGCCCGCGCGCCAGGCCAGGGCCACGCCGTCGCCGGTGGCGATATCAGGATTGGTAGTATAGAGATAGACCTTGCCGCCCCCGCCCGTGGCCAGCACGGTATAGGACGCGCGGAAAGCGGAAATGGCGCCGGAACGGGTATTGAGAAAATAGCCGCCCACGCAGCGGTTGTCCCCGCTCAAGCCCAGCCAGCCGGTGGTGATGAGATCAATGACCAGGCAGTGTTCCAGGATCGTGACCGAAGATTCGGCGCGCACGCGGTCAAGCAGCACGCGCTCGACTTCCCGACCGGTAATATCGCCGCAGTGCAACACGCGCCGGCGCGAGTGGCCGCCTTCGCGCCCGAGGTCGTAGCCCGCGCCGGGGACATCGGCACGCGCGCTGAACTTAAGACCAAAGTCTTCCAATTCGGCAATGCGCGCCGGGCCGGCGCTGATGATTTGGCGCACGACGGCTTCGTCACACAGGCCGTCGCCGGCCGCCAAGGTATCGCGCACGTGATCCTCGAAGCTGTCGTTCGAGGTTACCACACAGGCAATGCCGCCCTGGGCATAATTGGTGTTGCTTTCGGCGCTGTCTTTCTTGGTCAGAAGGCCGACCCGACCATGACGGGCCAGATGAATGGCCGACATCAACCCGGCGATACCGCTGCCGATCACGACATAATCAAAATCCAGAATATCCATTGCTTGTTCCGGCTAAGGCGGGCTTATGCCCGCAATCCATGAAATTCCAAGTTCCAAAATCCAAATTCCAAGGAATAGTCAAATTCTAATGAAAACAAAATAAATCCCGGTTTTTTCCGTTCTTTTATCTTTGCCGTAATTGATTGCATTTCCCTGGAATTTGGATTTTGTAATTTTGTTGGCGTGGACCTTGCGCATAGTTGCCGGTTTTTCATGGCTGTTCCAAATTTTTCTGGCGCACAACCATCTGCCGGCGGGCATAGACGATGACATCGGCCAAGGCGACAAAGTAGACCAGCGCGGCCGCGGCGAAGGAGCCCAAAACCCGAAAAAGCGAAATTGCCCGCAAGGGCTCGCTGCCGAGGCGCTGATCAAGCGTCAGGCGCAAATTGGCCATTAGCGGTCCAATAACGGAAACGAGCAACATGACCATGCAGGCCGTAAAGAGCACAACAAACAATAGACCCATCAGCCAGCGGCGTTGCACAAACTGGCCCGCACCCGGGCAGGCGGTGCAGGAGAGTAAAATGGCCAATCGCCGGGTAAAAGCCAACTCCGCCGGGCTGGGAGCGCTGACAGGCAAATCTACTTGCGCCGACATTACTTTTCCTTATGCAAGATGAATCAGATCGGCAAATCCGCAACTTCTCTGGATTCCCGACTCGTGCTTCGTAGCGAAGGCTTACTTCGCAGAGTAGCATTAGATCGGGAATGACAATTACGCGCCGCTGTTCCGTCATTCCCGCGCAAGCGGGAATCCAGTCCAACTCTGAAGTTCTGTAACCTGAAATTATCCCTTCATTGCCGGCGGCTGGGTTGGCGGGCGTCTTTCCACCACGACTTCGTGAATACGGCTACGGCGGATTTTGCGCACGATGAAGAGCACATCCCCAAACTGCATGGCATGCTCAATGGGCGGCAGGCCATTATGCAAGGCACAGAGCCAGTCATGCAGATTATCCGGCTGGTCCGGCAGCGCCAACCCGGTTTTCTGCCGGAGCGTTGAGAGGCTCACGCCGCCGCCGGCCAGGAAACGAACTTCCGAAATTGGATAGACATAGGTCGGCAGCACATCATATTCATCTTCGATCTCGCCCACAATGGATTCGACGACGTCCTCCAGCGTTACCAGTCCCACCGTCCGACCATGGTCGTTGCGCACAACGGCCATGTGCTGATAGCCGCGAGTCAACTCCTTGAGCAAATCCGGCACCAGCAGCGCGGAGCGCACGCTCAGCAATGGCCGGGCAATGCCTTTCAGCGACGGGTCCTTGGGATTGATCTGCAGGGCGCTGACGATATCCTTCACGTTGACATAGCCGACAACCTCATCAAGGTTGCCGTCCTGCACGAGGATATAGCGGGTATGGTGGTGAATGTGCGCCGCGACCAGCGCCTCGGCCAGGTTCATGGTCGTGGAAAGAAACTTGATTTCATCGCGCCCGACCATGATATCCTGGACCTGCGACTGCGATAGCCGGATACTGCGGGCAACCAGGTTCGTCTGCTCCGGCGAAATCAGTTTATTGATTGAAGCAAAATGGGTCAGCACCATGATTTCGTTCAGTGGATCCACCGCCATCTTATGCTTGCCGCGGCCCAGGAAGGGACGGCTGAAGCGCTCCAGCACGAACACCAGTGGGCGTAGGGCCCGCGTGATATACGCCAACGGCAGGGTGATCAGCCCGGCCAACGGGCGTTTATAAATCACCCCCAGGGTTTTCGGCAGAAACTCGGACCACTGAATGATGGCCAGGGCAAAGAGGAAAGAGAAAACGCCCAGCCAGCGGTTGCCGAAGAGATCGCTGAAGATCGCGCCGGCCAGGGCCGCGCCGATGATATTGACCAGATTATTGATGATCAGAATCGCGGCAATCGGTTGCTGCACATTTTCCTTGAGCTTGCGCAGTTCAGCAGCCGCGCGCGGCTTCTTGGAGGCCAGCTCGGCAACTTCCGCCAGGGAGACACTTAGCAAGCAGGCTTCGGTCAACGAGCACAGAAACGATACTCCCAGGGCAATCACAATGCAGAGAATTAACAGGACCATGAAACACTCCTTAACGGCAATGAAATGATTGCATCAGGTGTGCATACCACAGAGCTTGGCGCTCTGCAAGGGAATACTATTCGGGGCCATTTGCCCCCTCACTCACGCTGGTGGTTATCCTATTGTAGGCCCGCATAGCCCGCCTGCAGCGCTACGCGCAGCATTGCGGGCAGGAATGCGGGCAATCGCGCCACACTGTGGCGCGCTACAGAAATTTGCACCCACGTAAGCGAGACATTACCGGGACCATGAGCGCCGACAATAAAGATTGCCCTTGCCGGCCTCAGCGGATTATCTTATGGCCATGAGCGACCACGACCATAAACCTTCCGAACCCGGCGAAGATTGGCGCAAACACCTTGGGGACAAAATCCGCCAGATGCAATCCAGCGGCTTCTTCCCGCCGGGCGCGCCGGCCGCGCCGGCCGATCACGGCCCGGCGGCTGCCCCGCCGGGCGGCGATGCGGCCGCGGCGGAAAAGCTCCGGCGCATCCGCGAGTTCAATCTCAAGCCGCGCGACATCCGGGACTACCTGGACCGATTCGTCATTCAGCAGGGCGAGGCCAAAAAGGTGCTCGCCGTGGCCATCTGCGACCATTACAACCACGTGCGCCAGTGCCTGGAAAAGCCGGAGCTGCGCGAACGCGATTATGCCAAGCAGAATATCGTCCTGCTGGGCCCCACCGGCGTGGGCAAGACATACTTGATGCGCTGTATCGCCCGCATGATCGGCGTGCCCCTGGTAAAGTCCGACGCCACCAAATTCTCCGAAACCGGCTACGTCGGCCACGACGTGGAAGACCTAGTCCGCGACCTGGTGCGCGTGGCCGAGGGCAACGCCGAACTGGCGCAATACGGGATCATTTACATTGATGAGATTGATAAAATCGCCGGCGCGCCCATGTCCTACGGCCGCGACGTCTCCGGCCGCGGCGTGCAGGTCAACTTGCTCAAGCTCATGGAGGAAACCGACGTCAGCCTGCAGAGCCAGACCGACCTCCTGGGGCAGATGGAAGCCATTATGCAGTTTCAGCGCAGCGGCCAGCCGCCGCGCCGCACGCTAAATACGCGCCATGTCCTGTTCATCGTCAGCGGCGCCTTCGACCGCCTGGCCGACCAGGTTAAGCGCCGGGTAAGTTCCGCGCCTATCGGCTTCACGGCCGACGGCAAGACGCCCAAAGCCGATTACGAATACTTGAAGCTGGCCCAGACCAGGGACTTTATTGATTTCGGCTTCGAGCCGGAGTTTATCGGGCGGCTGCCCGTGCGCGTAACCTGCGACGCCCTGACCGCCGATGACCTCCAGCAGATTATGCTGACCTCGGAGGACAGCATCCTGACCCAATATCGCCAGGATTTCAGCGGCTACGGCATTGACTTCACGATCACCAAGGAGGCCATCGCCGAAATAGCCCAACGCGCTATTTTAGAGCAGACCGGTGCGCGCGGGTTAATGACCGTGATGGAGCGCACCTTCCGCAATTTCAAGTTCCAGTTGCCCTCAACGGCCATCAAGAACTTTGAGGCCGACACCAACACCGTTAGCGATCCGCCGGCCGCGCTCAAGCTCCTGCTCAGCAAGAACCGGCGCTCGCAGCGCAATCTGTTGAAATCGGAAGTGGCCGACTTCGCCCGGCGCTTCAAGGAAGAGCATGGCTTGAGCCTGGTTTTCAGCGATGAAGCCGTGGACCTGCTCGTCGAAGTGTGTATCACCCAGGACAAGACCATGCGCACGATCTTCAGCGAAAAGTTCCATGACTTCCAGCACGGGCTGAAGCTGATTTCTAAGAACACCGGCCGGACGACGTTTGAAATCACGCGCGCGGCCGTGGAGTCGCCCGACCAGGAATTATCCCGCTGGGTCGTGGAAAGCTTTCAACGGCCCGATGGCGCCGCCTCCTCCGCAGCGCCGGCGACCGCCAAGACTTGATCGGCGCCGCCAGCACCTCACGAGTTTCAGGTCGCCGCCAGCGGGTCCGGTGTTTGCAGGGCAGCGAAGGCCGCGGCGCGTTCAATGCAGGCCGGGCAGACCCCGCAGGCGGTATCTTCCCCGCGGTAACAGCTCCAGGTCTGGGTATAATTCACCCCCAGCTCCAGGCCGATCTTAAGAACCTCGCGCTTGCTCATTAGCAAAAAGGGCGCCTGGACGACGACCTTCTTGCGGCGATTAAGCGCGAGCACCGCGTTGAGGCGCTCCAGAAATTCAGCCGTGCAGTCC
The DNA here is from genome assembly GCA_016188985.1 of Lentisphaerota bacterium. Taxonomy (GTDB): domain Bacteria; phylum Verrucomicrobiota; class Kiritimatiellia; order JAAZAB01; family JAAZAB01; genus VSJD01. The sequence goes on from JACPGM010000164.1 coordinate 6,656, forward strand.
CAGTAACCATAGCGGTCCTGAGTTTGGGCGCCGTAGAAAACATTTTCGATCCCTCTGGCTTCGGCCAATGCCGCCGCTATCGAGAGGAACAGCATGTTGCGGTTGGGCACATAGGTGGGCGGCTGGTCAAGATCCTGCGGCTTGAGCGCCGCCAACGCGGGCACGGGCGCGGCGCGGCCGGTCAGGGCCGAGGCTTCGGCCACCAGGCGGCCGAAAAAGCTCAAGTTAATTTCATGGTGCGCGGCCACGCCCGCGGCCTGAGCCTGGGCGCGGGCGCAGGCGGTTTCGCGCGCGTGTTTCTGACCGTAGAGGAACGTAAGCGCCTGGATGGATTGAAACCCCAGCCGCGCTTTTACGTAGTGCAGCAAGGTGGCAGAATCCAGCCCCCCGCTCAATAAAACTACCGCGCTGGTCATTTGGTCCCGCTTGCACTTTGTTTCCCGGGATGGCCAAACATTATTGCGCCGGCTCATTAACTTTTTTCTTCAACCGCGGGCCGAAAACACTTTTTCCAGGGCCCGATCGAGATCGCGTAATTCCGATTCCCACGTGTGCTGGTCAATGGGCAGCGCCATAAAACGCTTGGCGTTCCGCTTGGCCCGCGGCCATTGGCCGGCGGCATATTGGCCTTTACGCAAGGTGAGCGGCCGGTATTGGGCGAAGGCGCGC
>JACPGM010000023.1 GCA_016188985.1 Lentisphaerota bacterium
CGGAATAAGATTGCAAACCTGCTTAAACATCGTGTATTTTTTCATCGCTGGAATGATCCCTCCTTTCATCCTTTGCCGTCATTATTTCATGACGGTTGGATCATTCCAGCTTTTTCATTTTCTATGGGATGCTAATGAAAGTGATTTATTAGCCTAATGTTTCAACTGCCGGCGCCGGGACGCAAATTCCGGCGCTTCCCTGAGACTCTTCCCCAGAATTTTCACGGCTTGAACATAATGGCGCCGGCGGTTGAGCAGTTGGCGCAAATCATAAACCGAAGGCGCCGGCCCGACCGACGCGAAGCCCGGCGCACTCAGGTCGGCCGGCGGAATGGCCACTTGCTCCCAGTTGTAGAAGAGCCGGCCCCAGTCGCTGCGCAAGGCCTGCCGAAGGAGCTCGCCGTGCCGCGGGTACCAGAAGAAATCATGGTAGAGCACACTGGCCAGGTAAGCCCACGGCGCCAAAACGGTTTTGAGCGACCATTCCACAGGTTTCTTCAATGCGCCCCAGTAGATGCGGTGCTGCATGCGGCTGGCGAAAGTCATCTGATGAAAGGGGCCGGTGAAATACCAGTTCTCATTGGCCACATCGCTGTCGCCCGCAATCTCGATCAAGCGCGGGTCGCCGCAGCCTAAACCCTGCTCATGAGCCAGGCGAATAAACTTGATATCGCGCAAGGGATCAAACCCCATCAGCTTTGCCGCCACGGCGTCAATAGCCACCTGGTCGGCTGAGGCCAGAATGACGTTCTTGGCATAAGGGGTCAGGCAGCGCGGGCCGGGACCGTCGCCGGCCAAGGTGCCGTCCATGACGGCAAAGACCCCGCGGTGGATTTTTTGCTGGATCCGCAGCAGGTCCACCAGGGTCTCATGAATCACGGGATGGGTCCAGTGGCGCCGCTCGTTAAGCAGGCCGCCGAAGGCGTTTTTCATGGCGCCTGTGACGGTGGTGAACACGTGGGTTTTAACCGTTGGCAGGTGGATGATGTTGGCTCCGAGGAAATGCCGCGGAATCAGAAACCCCTTGGGATATACCCGGTTAAGGCAGAGAAATTTATCCGCCAGATCACCCACCGCCTCGCGGATGTGAATCCATTCAACCTCCGGCTCGTAGAGATGGCAGTTGCTGAGTCCGTGCGCCGCGACGACATTGAGCTGCTTGTTTTCGCGTTCGCCCAGCCGGGAATCAATTACCACCGTGCGATTATGGCAGGCCTGGAGCTTGGCCGGATCAAACCCATCAGCTTTGAGAGAGCGGATAACTCCCTCCAGTTGCCAGGGTGTGGTTGAGCAGCCCGGATAGAAAAAATGCCAACTCAGGTTGATCTTGAGCAGCGTTGTAGCGTCCTTTGGCAGGACCTGCTGGTAGCCAGCCAGATTCAGCAAACGATGATAATCGCGCAGGACCGTGGCCGGCTTGGTCCGTAAAATTGCGACTGTTGACTTCATGGCGCTCATTTGTTGAAATCTAACAGAAGCCGGCAACGCCTTCAACCGAATATCCCGTTCCTTGACTTTTCGGCCTCGTTCCTGCATCCTTTTCGAAGGAGTAAACGAGAAATGAAATGCTCGCCCATGGTCATTTTGGCTGGTTTTTTGCTCATGAGCTATAACCGGGGCGAAAGCCTGGCGGGGGCTCCTTTCACAACGACAAGTTCAACCCCAAAAACCTCCGACCCCATCGCCGATACCTGCAGCGCAACCGATCAGTTTACGTTTACAGACATTGGGGTTGCCATGGATGCCACAATAATGGGTGTTGAAACAGGAAGCTCCATTGCGGACTCCACGGCTGTGGTTCTTCCTGATGGCCGTGTCCGCATGTATTTCCAGTATCTTGCCAAAGACAGAAGCCAGGGGGCCCACTACAGTGCCATTTCCAGTGATGGTGTTACCTTCACTATGGAATCCGGAGCCCGATTGGGTGATCCCGAGTGGATGACGGAGGAGTGGGGTCCGCACATCAAGGCAAAATGGCTCAGCGATGGGCGTCTTCGCATTTACAAGGGCGCTGGGGATACCGGGATTATTTCTTATGTTTCAAGCGATGGGCTTGCCTTTACGAAAGAAGATGGTGTCCGCATTACTACGAACGCGGCTGGGCTGGCACGCCTCTCCCATCTGACGATCACTACAACCTTGGACGGAAACTACAGAGGATATTTCAGCAACATGCCCCAGGGATCAGATTCCTATAGGCTTGTGAAAAGCGCAACCTCTGCAGACCTGCTGACATGGACGATGGATTCCGGCGTAAGGATAGGGGAAGGCTCCGTAACGTTTCCGGATGATTCCGCGGAACAACCGCATGCATTGCAGAGAGCAGGTGGCGGCGTAACGCTTTTCTTCTACAGAACGCACTATAAAGGCGAGATCGCGGTGCCTCCGCTTGCCTATTATTCCACCTCCACCGATGGGGTGACGTTTACCAATGTCTATTCCCTGGGCCTTGACGGAAATGGGCCGGATATCGTTCGATTAAACGATGGGACCTATCTGCTCTATTATGATGTGGGGAATGAAACCCAAGGCTTCTCCATCCGCGTGGGGAAATTGGGTCTCACGCCTTCGGTCGCGATCACGGCGGACCATTCAACGTACCGGGCGGGGGATCGGATCGTCGTCACAGTTGCCACCGTACCTGGCTCATCGTCTGTCACGGTGGATGCCTATGCGGCCATCCAACTGCCCGATGGGCGCCTGTTCTTCCTCCAGGGGGATGGGAGCCTGACAGGCGCCACGCAGCCCATCATCCGGAGTTGGCCTGTGGACTCCTCCACGGGACAGATTTTCAGCTACACCTTCGGCGGAGGAGAACCCGTAGGAAACTACGCCTGGCTGGCCGCGTTCACCGAGGCTGGGACGCTGAACCTCATCGGCTCCATCAACTCCGCCCCGTTCAGCTTTACCCCCTGACAACAAATGAGAAAAGCGATTATCCTTGTTGCGTGTGGACTGCTGGCCGGGTGCGATTATACCGTTCCCCTGGTAAAGACCCCGGAGTTGGAAATCCAGGCCGAGGTTATCGGCCTGTGGCAAAGAACCAAAGCCGATGGGCAGATTGAGAAAGTCCTGGTGCTGCCGCTGGGCAAACGCGAATATCTGGTTTCGTTTCCCGCCGGTTCGCCGGATGCCATGTTCGCCCGCGCCTGCCTTTGCCGCAGCGCCGACCGCACGCTCGTTCAGTTGGAGTGGCTCGGCACTGCTCAGGCCAAGCTGCTTGAGGACGACCGGGTGTTCCAGTTCGCGGCCTACACGCTCTCCGGAGACACGCTTACCATTCGCTTGCTTAACTCCGACTGCGTGAAAAAGGACGCGAAGTCATCAGACGAACTGGCCAAAGCTCTGCTCCACAATAAAGACAATCCCGACCTCTTTCGGAACGAAATGGTGTTTAGTAAAGTAAAGAACTGATTTGCGAGGACACGACCATGACCGCAAAAATCATTGATGGCCAGCAAGTGGCCGCCTCAATTCGCGCGGAATTAAAGGCAGAAGTGCAGCAACTGAAAGCCCGCGGCTTAACGCCCGGCCTGGGCGTCGTCCTGGTGGGGGATGATCCGGCATCCAAGTCATACGTCACCGCCAAGGAACGCGCCTGTCATGAAATCGGATTGTTTTCTGATGATAACCGCCTGGCGGCGGCGACCACGCAGGCCGAGCTGCTCAAACTGATCGGCAAGCTGAATACCGACCCGAAAATTCATGGCATCCTGGTGCAGTTGCCCTTGCCGCGGCACTTGAATGAGAGCGAAGTGCTTCTGGCCATTGATCCGGATAAAGACGTGGATGGCTTCCATCCCGTGAACGTCGGCCGGATGGTGCTGGGCCAGCAAGCCTATCTGCCCTGCACACCGCACGGCGTGGTGCAACTGCTGGTGCGTTCCGGCGTCGCGCTCAAAGGCGCGCACGTGGTCGTGGTTGGCCGCAGCAATATTGTGGGCAAGCCGCTGGCCAATATGTTGCTCCAGAAAAACGAGCGGGCCAACGCCACGGTCACCATCTGCCACACCGGCACGAAAGATATCGGCTATTTCACCCGCCAGGCCGATATCGTCGTAGCCGCCGCCGGCCACCCCAACACCATTACCGCCGATATGATCAAGCCCGGGGCCGTGGTGATTGATGTAGGCGTCAATCGCGTGGCGGACGCCTCCCGCAAGACCGGTTATCGGCTGGTGGGCGACGTGGATTTTGAAGCGGTTAAGGCGCAGGCCAGCCTGATTACGCCGGTGCCCGGCGGGGTAGGCCCCATGACCATTACCATGCTCTTGTTTAATACCGTGGAATCAGCCAAACGCATGTTTGCTTGATAAGGCTATGGTACGCGACACATGGCGACGATAATGCCGCAGCGCACATGGTAGGGCGCTTTCGCCGAAAGCGCCGCGGACGGCTCGGCGAGCCGTCCCTACCAAGAGATTACGCTGCGTCACTTATGACGCACTCTATCATGAACACTTTTTCAGCCAAGGACCGCGACATCCTGCGCGCGCTGGCGGAAACGCTCGCCGCAATCGCGGCATTGCCGATCCAGCGCCAAACCGCCGATGAATGGCGCCGGCTCAATGCGCTCTCCGCCGGCCGACCCCTCGTCTGGATCAACGAAATTCCCTGGCACGAAATGGATGTCAACGGCGAGCTGGCCCTGCAAACCACCCATCCATTCTGCCGCGGTGTGGAAACCCAGTTGCGCCAGACCATTTACCAGTGGCAACACCTGCGCGGCGACATGGTGGTGGAGGACACCTTTTATTCGCCACTTGCTATTCGCGATACGGGCTTTGGCATTGATGAGGACGTGGATGTTATCCATCAGGATCCTAAGGGCCAGGGCGGGATCGTGTCGCGGACGTTTCATCCGCAGATCAAGGACGAACGCGACCTGAACAAAATCAAGATGCCGGTGCTGACCCATGACCAAGCCCAATCGGAAGAAACTTTCCAGACCCTGCGCTCCATTTTCGGCGATATTCTGAAAGTCGAGAAGCGCGGCATCATTCACTCCTGGTTCGCGCCGTGGGACGAATTGATTCGCTGGTACGGCGTGGAGGAGGCTTTTGTTGATATGCTGGAGCGTCCGCAACTGGTTCATCAGGCTGTTGGCCGCCTCGTTCAGGCTTACCTGGCGCGCCTGGATCAGTGGGAGGCCTTGAATGTGTTGTCACTTCCGAGCGGCAATAACCGGGTAGGCTCCGGCGGCCTGGGTTATGCCGACGAACTGCCGGCCCCCGGCTTCGACAGCGGGCGGGTGCGCCCGGCCGACCAGTGGGGCTGCGCCACCGCCCAGATTTTCAGCGATGTCTCGCCGGAGATGCAGGAAACTTTTGCCCTGCAGTATGAACGGCGCTGGCTGGAACGCTTCGGCCTGAATTATTACGGCTGCTGCGAGCCGCTGCACAACAAGCTGGATATCCTGGCCTCCGTGCCCCGGCTGCGCAAAATTTCGATGAGCCACTGGGCGGATGTGGACAAAGCCGCACCGCGCCTGAGCGGGCGCTACGTTTACTCCTACAAACCCAGCCCGGCCGTCTTGGCCACGGATACCTGGAATCCTTCGGAGGCTCGCCAAATGTTGCGCGCGGTGCTGGACAAAACGCGCCGCTCCGGCTGCCAGGTCGAGATCATCATGAAGGATATCAGCACCGTGCGCTATGAGCCGCAGCGGCTCTGGCAATGGGCGGAAATAGCCCTTGAGGAAACACGCCGGCGCTGAACGTTTTTCTTTGTTGAAATGTGGAAACAACGAGGTGGCAGCTAAAGAAAAAACCTTCATGTTTTTATGGCAAAGCCGAAAGTTTTATCCGGTCATAGCCACCTTGTTTCTGATCTTCCGGATGCGGTTCAACGGCCAGAATGGTAATTTCGCCTTTGGCAGGTCCGTAGGCCCAGAAGATGCGCCCGGCGGCTGGAGTCCGGTTCTCCAGGTACGACTGCCAGACTCTTACGCCATACCGCCGCGTCAAAGGGTCTATTTCATGCGATGCCAGGCTGTTGTGCCTTGGGTTGACTTCCAGATATCCCAACGCTTTGACCAGCTTCTTGAAGAACTTTCGTTCATCCCCGGATAATTGTCCCTGTTCATGCCGGACGGCCAAATCGTTCCAGGCCGCTTCCATCTCCGGCGCCCCCATTCTGATTTTGAAGGTAGTCACTATGCCTCACCGGTATTTTTTAAGGTTGATCACCGGGGACGCCCGGCGTTTCTTCAGGTTGGCCGCCGATTGATCCATCATGCGCAGGGTCCGCTTGGAGATAGCGTCCGGATCAACCAGAAGGCGTGGTTCCAGCACGACATGGCCGTCAGTAAACACCTTGACGGCAAAGAACTCCGCCCAGGCGCCCCGGATGGTCAGACGTTTCTTGGTGTCCAGATGCGCCGTATATTGGTTCAGCACGGACGTCTTCATAATCATGAACTCCTTTCTTAAAAAGGGTTGGTGGGATTTCCCACTATCACCATAGCTCTTTGCGCTCCGTTAAAGCAAGCAAAAAGTTCTTATTTTTTATCCACACCCAAGGCGGAACGTATTACTGCAAAAAAAATCTCCGCCTCATGCGGATCCGCTCAAGGCGGAAAATATATTTAGCTAACCTTTAATACAGATCAACGGCGCCAGCTTGGCAACCTTGCGCGCCAGGCCGGCGCGTTCAGTAACTTCCACCACCGCGCTGACGTCTTTGTAAGCGCCCGGCGCTTCCTCGGCCACGCCGCGCGTCGAGGCGCTGCGGATCAGGATGTTGCGCAGTGCCAGGCGTTTGATCACGTCATGCCCCTGCCATTGCTTGGCCGCCTGGCTGCGGCTCATCTGGCGCCCCGCGCCATGGCAGGCCGAGCCGAACGAGCGTTCCTCGTTGGTGTTGATGCCGGCCAAAACGTAAGAAGCTGTGCCCATGCTGCCGCCGATTAGAACGGGCTGACCGGTCGCCTGAAATTCCGGCGGCAGCCCGCCTGCAACGCTATGCGTAGCATTGCCTGCCCGCAGTGCCTTCGGCACAGCCGATGCAGGCGGGCGGGCAGGGGACGCCTGGCCGCTCCCCAAAGCGCGGGTCGCCCCCTTGCGGTGCACGAACAGTTGTTTCACCTGGTCGCCAACCCGATGCTCCTCCTCTTGGCAGATGTTATGCGAGACGTCATACAACAGCGGCAATTCCAGTTTGCCGAATACGCGCCCAAACGTTTCGCGCGCGAGGTGCGCGATTATCTGGCGATTAGCCAGGGCGCAGTTGGCCGCCGCGCGCATTGCGCCCAGGTAGGCCTCGCCTTCGCGGGAGCGGATCGGCGCGCAAGCCAGTTCGGGATCGCTGAGCGTAATTCCATGAGCCTGTGCTGCTTTGAGCATCAGCCGGGCAAATTCCGTGGCTACCTGGTGGCCTAATCCGCGCGAGCCACAATGGATGCTGACTACCACCTCGCCGACTCGCAGGCCGAACGCGGCCGCCGTGGCCGCATCGAAGACTTCAATGACCTCCTGCACTTCCAAGTAGTGGTTGCCGGAGCCTAAGGTGCCCATCTCGTCGCGTTGCCGCTTGCGGGCCTGCTCGGAAATCTGCTCTGGGAGAGCGCCGGCCATGGCGCCCTGGTGCTCGATTCGTTCCAAGTCGGCCCGCAGGCCATAGCCGCGCTGGACGGCCCAGCGCGCGCCTTCAGTCAGCATCCGATCGGTCTCCGGGCGCGTGAGCCGGATGGCGCCGGTGCTGCCCACGCCGGAAGGAATTGCGTAGAAAAGGGCGTCGGCCAGCTTAGGCTGCTGCGCGCGCACTTCCTCGGCCAGCAGTCCGGTCAGGATCGTCCGCACGCCGCAGGAAATGTCGAAGCCCACTCCGCCGGCGGACACTACGCCGCCGGAGTCGGCGTCGAAAGCCGCGACCCCGCCGATGGGGAACCCGTAGCCCCAATGGGCATCTGGCATGGCCAAGGCCGCCGTTTCAATGCCGGGCAGGGCGGCGATATTGGTCAGTTGCTCCAGCACCTTGTTGTCCATCGCGCGGATCAGTTCGCTCGAGGCATAGAGAATGGCCGGCGCCCGCATGCGTCCGGCCGGCGGCAGCATCCAGCGCGTTTCATCCTGCTGTTGGAGTTGACTGGTATCCATTGGCTTTAATCTTATTCCATCCTAAGGCGGACTGCAATAGTCAGATTGTGTTATCCAAGTCCCAAGTTTTGCGTTTTTTTGCGGCTAAAAAAAATGAAAAAAAGATTTGCAGAAGATGAAATTTGAGTATAATACGTGCCGATGGGAAGGGTGTCCCTAATGGCTTTTGCCAATAAAATGGGCCTTTTAGTGGGTTTTTTGGTGGGCTCTGGCCTACCCACAGATTGCCCGGCGAATTGTGCGCTCCCCGCCTTGCCCTCCGTAGTCCTGACCTCCCAGAGAGTCAGGACGAAGGAGGGTCCAAGCTCCCTGCTCCCTGCTCCCTGCTCCCTGCTCCCTGCTCCCTGCTCCCTGCTCCCACTAATCTGCACGGACACTTTTTTCGGAAAAATCAAGACTTTTTTGTCCCGCGCAACGGGCGGGATGCTTTCGTCGTTTTCCTTCCTTCGTTGCTGCCTGCTTTTGTACGCCCTCTCTCTTGGCGGGAGAGGCTTTTTTCTTAGGAGCCTTTGATGAAATTGATATGGCCTGATTGGCTGGGAGCTTTGGCGCGCCGTTGGATGGCGCTGGTGGGCTTGCCCGCTGTCGCTCGGGTAGCTGTGGCGATCCTGCTGCTTACGCTGAGTGCGGCGTCAGTGGCGGGAACCCATGAGGACGTGTCTGATCAGTGGGCGGCTTACTACGACTGGATTGAGCGCGTTGCGCCGGAGCATGAAACCACGCAAGCGCTTTTAGATTTCCGTCCGACATTGACCGAAGGCGATTCTTTAAGAGGCTTGTGGCCGCCCTGGCTGGCGCGAGTTTTCAAGGTGCAGGGTGAATGGGCCGAGAGCGTGAATGCCTGGTATGTCCCGGCGGGAGAAGTCGGCAAGCTGGTCTTCTGCCTGGATCGCTCGCGGTTGCAACAAAATCTCATCATGGAAATTGAGTTCTTCGATGGGTCGGCGGGCGGGGCCATGTTTGTTGATCTGGTGAACTCGAACGAGGAGGTGCTGCTGTCCAGTCAGGCCTATGAGAATGGGAACCTGATTGAGGGTAGCGAGGAAGTAGTGCGCAAATCGCTCTTCGTGCCCCTGGTGGATTATCCGCAGGCGGCTGGGGTGGCGATTAGCGGGGTCGGCGAGGTATTCGTTTTGGGCGGGGCGCTGTATCTCTTTGAATCAGGTAGGGCGAATCCTCTGGATGAGCCGGGCTTGGCGAGCGATGTTGGTGAGCCGCTTCCGGACGGCTCGGTAGGAGAAGGCCGTTCTGACGAACGGCAACGACACGGGCAATCCGATGTAGGGGCGGTTGGTAACAACCGCAAGGGCGCGGCACTCCAGGCCAGGCAAATCAAAGCTACTTCGCTCGGCCAATATGTCCTGTCGCTGATGGCCGGGACGGAATATGCCATGCCCCGCTACGTTCTTCCTGGCGGAGGAGGACGAATGGCGTCGTCCAATTTTATTCTGGAATGCTCTTTTGGCCAGGGCGCGCCCGTTGGCTTTTCCTACGGCAGTAATTTTACTTTGCGCGCCGGTTATCAACAACAAGTGGAAATGGCGCGACTCGAGGCTCGGGTAACTCTGAAACCAGAAGCATTGAACATCAATCCCGGAATCTTGACGGCCTTTGTCAGCCTGCCGGAAGGCTACCCGGCAAGCGGAATTACTTCGGCCACTTGCGACGGCGCGCTCTACGAACGGATGATGCTGAGCGATGATGGCGCCGAGATGGTTATAAAGTTTCGCCGTCAGGATATTGAAGCGGCCCTGGCTGAGCAAGACGAAGCGCTCGACACCTATTTTGTGGTGGAGGTTACCTGGCAGGGAGATATCGGGACCTTGGTCTTGCGTGGCGAAGATGACATCACCCGGATTGTAAATTAAGCCGCAAGGCCGCAACTTTGGCAAAATGATTAGCCACAAAAAAGCACAAGATTCACAAATATGATAAATCAACGTCTTTTTTTGTGCTTTTTGTGCATCTTTGTGGCAAAAAATTCCTATGGTTTTTAGTTGCAAACCGGTAAAAAAAGGAGGATCATATCAATGAAGTCAGGAATCATCACTACATTATCAGGATTGGCCCTAATCATGGCAACCATCGCCATAGCCCAGGTGCGGAACGTGACGGACGTACCGCGCTTCATTGATTTTCAGGGTTATTTGAAAAATCCTGGAGGAGGCCCGGTCAACGCTACAGTTAATTTAACCTTTAGAATTTTTGACAATGCCGATGGCACTGGCACGGCGCGCTGGACAGAGAACCATCTTGGTGTGGTGGTGGATGACGGCCTGTTCACTGTGTTTCTGGGTAGTATTGACCCGGTCGGTAATCCACTGAAGGTTGGCGTGGATGATGATTTTGATTTCACCGTTAACGGCGCCAGTAATCGTTGGCTGCAGGTGGTGGTTGATGGAGATCCTCTTGTGCCGCTGCAACCATTTCTATCCGTGCCCTACGCTTTCCTGGCCGGCGATGCGCGGACCTTGGACGGTATGCTCGTAGCTGATAGAGCCGCCGGGAACGTGCAGGCTTGGAATAACATAGACATGAACGCTAACGATATTATTGATGTCGATCAGATCCAGGTCAATCGCGGCGCGGCGGATAACAGAGTTCTTGCTTCCGACCCCACCGGCTTTGGGACTTGGAAGGATTCTAAAGATGTCGAGGTTGACCCGCAGGTTGGAGCCAATACTCTAAATCGCGTGCCGAGTTGGGATGGCGATGAACTGGTAACCGGCACGATTTTTGACGATCGCGCCAGTGGCCGGATCGGGATTGGCACGGACACGCCGGACGCCAGGCTGGACGTGGACGGCCAAGTCCGGATCAGGGGTGGGGACCCCGCGGACGGCAGAGTGCTCGTGTCGGATGCCAATGGCTTGGCGAGTTGGCGGTCGGCCGCCTCGGTTGAGACCGACCCGCAGGTACATGATGTTATGACCAACAATTATGTCCCCCGCTGGAACGCAACCAATCTGGTTGGCGGCACGATCTTTGACGACGGCGATATTGGTATTGGGACGGACGATCCGACGGCCCGGCTGGATGTGAATGGCCAGGTCAGGATCAGGGGCGGAAACCCCGCGGCCAATAGGGTTTTAACTTCTTCAGATGCCGACGGCAATGGGACTTGGACGAACATCGCGCTCCTGGAGACCGATCCCCAAGTGGATGACACTCTACCAAATAATTCTGTCCCCCGGTGGGATGGGGATGATCTGACGAGAGGCAGTATCACTAATCTTGCCAATGGCGATGTGGGCATTGGCACAAATCCGGCGGCGCGGCTGGACGTGAATGGCAATGCGATCATTCGCGGCCCGCTTAACATGAACGCGAATGTGGTAAGCAACGTTTACGTGATTCAGGTGTTGAGCAACGCAGCGGTGGGAAGGGTTTTAACCTCGGATGCTAATGGCACTGGGAGCTGGCAGAACATAGCGTTCCTGGAGCGTGATCCGCAGGTGCATGATGTTATGACCAACTTTTACGTCCCCCGCTGGTGGGACACCAATCTGGTTGGCGGCACGATCTTCGACGACGGCGATATTGGGATTGGGACGGACGATCCGGCGGCGCGGCTGGACGTGAATGGCAATGCGATCATTCGCGGCCCGCGTAACATGAACGCGAATGTGGTAAGCAACGTTTACGTGATTCAGGTGTTGAGCAACGCAGCGGCGGGAAGGGTTTTAACCTCGGATGCTAATGGCACTGGGAGCTGGCAGAACATAGCGTTCCTGGAGCGTGATCCGCAGGTGCATGATGTTATGACCAACAATTATGTCCCCCGCTGGAACGCAACTAATCTGGTTGGCGGCACGATCTATGACAACGGCAATATCGGCATTGGGATAACTGCGCCTGGTGCGCGACTGGATGTGGATGGCCAAGTCTGGATCAGGGGCGGGGATCCCGACGACGGCGAAGTGCTTGTGTCAGATGCCAATGGCTTGGCGAGTTGGCGGGCGGCCGTCTCGGTTGAGACCGATCCGCAGGTGCATGATGTTATGACCAACAATTATGTCCCCCGCTGGAACGCAACCAATCTGGTCGGCGGCACGATCTATGACAACGGCAATATCGGCATTGGGGTAACTGCGCCTGGTGCGCGACTGGATGTGGACGGCCAAATCCGGATCAGGGGTGGGGGGCCGGGTGACCGCGAGGTACTCATGTCGGATGCCAATGGCTTGGCGAGTTGGGAGAACATCGCGCTCCTGGAGCGCGACCCGCAGGTGGACGACACACTGGCCAGCAACGCAGTTCCGCGCTGGAATGGCACTAATCTAATGAGCGGCAGTATTTATAATCTTACCAACGGCAACGTGGGCATTGGGACGACTAATCCGCTTTACAAGCTGGATGTGAATGGCAACGCAGCACTAACAGAGGGACTGTCCTTGCGTCAGTCCGGATACGATGGGAGCGCAAACAACAACAAGACCGCGGATATTACCCATAATGGGGCGCGGTTGAAGATTAGAATGGGCGGTGCAAACGGCAGAGTTCCCATTGATTTTTCCATGCAGGACACCCCGGCCTTATATATCAGTCCGGATCCGTTTGTGGGCGTCGGGACGACGAATCCATTGGTCCGTCTTGACGTCAGAGTGGGCGCCGATCAACATGTGGGTATTCGAGAGGCTGGTTCTATTTCTTCGATTGGCGCATTCAATGATGCGGGGAACACCTATGTCCCGCTTGGCATCGATGCGTCGGCATTATCTTTGCAATTTCGGAGCGGTGGTAACGTGGGCATTAGGACGACGAATCCTTCGTCGCCATTGCATCTCAGGCAACCGGACAATTACAGGGATTACGGTTTATATATTCAGCGAGCAGGTTCAGATTATGGGGCGGTAATGTATATGGATACCGGGGGTGGTGTAAGAATTGGCACGAAAAGCGATGCAGGCATTAATTACGATGATGACTACATATTTTTAGGGACCGGCAGCGGCAACGTGGGCGTCGGGACCCCCTCGCCGGCGGCCAAGCTGGATGTGAATGGGTCCATTGTAATCGCTAATTTTCATTCGATTAACAATAACTATCCGGGGAGTATGTGGGCATCTATTACTCCTCTGAGTAATTTAATTCAAAACCATATGGGGGATTGGGCAAACGTAACTTTATTAAAAACACCTTTAGGAGGCCTTTATGTAAGACGTTCGGCTGCGTTAGGCTTTAGCGATATCTATCTTATGGAACTCTACGGTGGTAATGGATCTTTATGGATAGCAGGAGGCTATTCGTCTGGCAGTGATAGCCGAATAAAAATTAATCAACGGAAGTTGGAATATGGTCTTCCCCAGGTTATGGCTTTGGAGCCTAAGCGTTATGACCGGGTGGACTACGAATACGATCCGGAAACTGAGGAGATTGTTGTTCATCCGGAAAAAATTACGAGCACAAATGAAATTGGCCTGGTGGCCCAGGATGTTCAAGCCGCGATTCCGGAAGCAGTTACGGTTCCTCAGGATGAAAATAGTGGTCTCTGGTCAATTTCTTACGATGCCATTATTCC
>JACPGM010000007.1 GCA_016188985.1 Lentisphaerota bacterium
ACGGTGGACAACGAGAAAAGGATTGTCTTTATTCTGACGATAGACGATCGAAAGGATGCGTACCGATGATGCGGCCAATAATCGGCTTCACCTTACGGTTTTGCCGCAACCGGCAAAACCGAAGGTGAGCCGTAACGTTCGGTAAAAAATGATATGTTCTTCCCCATCCGTTCGCCATAATTTTGTTCCCGGGCGCGATTGGGGATGCCAGGGCTGGCGTAAGCAATTAGCCGGGCAAGGGCAGGCGACCAGCCCGCTATGGTCAGCGGGCCAGGGCCATAACTTGCTTCAATTGCTCGGCGGCCGCGCGCGCCAAGGGCAGGTCCGGCATAACCAGGTTCGGCAAGCGGGAGAAGGGCAGCATTTCAACGGTAATCGGGCCTTTGTATTTGATTTTGGCCAGGGCGGAGAGCACCGCCTTCCAGTTAACGTCGCCCTTGAACAGGTCGTCGCCAAACCCGTGCATATTTCCGCCGCAGTCCTGGCGGGTAAAATTCTTGAAATGCAGCGCCGCAATCCGTTTGCCCAGGATTTCAATCCAATGCTCGGGGAAACCGTTAATCAGGCAGTTGGCCACATCGAAGTAGACGCCGACGCGCCGGCTCTTAAACTGGTCCACAAAACATTTCATGGCCATGGGATCGGTCAGGAACCAGCCCCAGACATTTTCCAGCGCCAGGGTAACCTTGCGCTTTTCGGCTTCCTTGATACACCCGCGCACGGAAGCCGTGGCATTTTGCCAGACCGTGGCATAAGGGACCGCCGGCCGGGAGGGATCCCAAGGCACGGCCACCGCGCCCGGTATAACCAGCACGGCCTCGGCGCCGACCCAGGCGGCCACGCGCAGGTATTCCTTGGTGAACTCAACGGCTTCGCGACGCTTGGCCGCATCCGGGGTAGAGAGCGCATTGCCCCAGTAATAGCCGGTTGACAGCGTTGCAATGCGCAGCTTCAGGCTCTCGGCCTTACGGCGGATGGCCTGGCATTGCGCCTCACTGATTCCCCGGTTAAAATCGCCCGCCCCAAAGGCCAGCTCAACGCCGTCCAAGCCCATGGCGGCTACGTCGGCCAACACTTGCATTACCGGCTTCTCGTTATTAAAGCCCCCCACCGTCCAACCATTGATCTGCAGGATATTCTTCATTTGACGCTCTTTCTTTGTAACTACTCAGCTATCTGAGAAAACAATTTCCGCCCTTGGCGGATCCGCCTCAGGTGGATCATGCCTTAGGCAGACCCGCCTCTGGCGGGAACTACGAAATGCGCGTCATGCCTGAGGCAGATCCGCCTCTGGCGGAAAATACACGAAATTTGAATACAAAGTCCATTCCCATTTTTAGCGCTTTTCGCGTGTTTTCCGCCAGAGTTAGGCGGATCTGCCTCTGGCACGACGTAGTTCCATTTCTTGACGACCTGAGCAGTCACCTTTTTTCTATTTGTGAATTTTGTGCCTCTTTGTGGCTACTTTTACAATCAACTCAGCTTATCTGAACTTCACAATTTTGCCCGTGCGGGCCGACTTAATTTCCGCTTCGACCAGGCGGACGCTCTCCAGCGCGGATTGCGGCGGCACTATTCCCGACGGCCGATTACGGCGAATACACGCCACAAAATGTTTCAGCTCATGGTAATAGCCGTCGCCGGCTTGCAGCGGCATCTTGCGGGGACTGCCCGTGGCACGGCAGAGCATGAGGTCCGCGCCTACAAAATAAAGCGTGGCTTTGTCCAGGGCAATCCGGAAGGCCATCGAGAACGGGAACCCGGCGTGATATTCCCAGGCCCCTTCGGCCTGGACCAGCCGGCCCGGCGCGTAGTTGTAGAAAGTCGTGATGTGATCAAGGCCGCCTTGTTTGTTTCGGGACGCCCGGCTCTGGACCGAGCGGGGTTTGCCCAGGAGATGCAAAACAAAATCAGCGTCGTGAATGTGCAGGTCCAGGGCAGCGGCGCCGCTCTGACGCTCATTTACAATCCAGTTCTGCCAGCTCCAGGTGGGTTTGGGACTTACCCGGGTAAAAACGGCGCTGAGCACCTGGCCGAATTTGCCGCCCCATACGAGCGCGCGGGCGGCAGCGTAAGCCGGCCAGAAACGGATGCACTGGGCGATAAACAGGTGGCGGCGGGCACTGCGGGCGGCGCGTATCATGGCGGCCGCCTCCGCTGAGGACAGCGCCATCGGCTTTTCGCAGATAACATGATAGCCCGCTCGGAGCGCTTTGATCGTCCAGGGCGCATGGAGATAAGTCGGCAGGGTGATATCCACGACATCCACCGCGGAATCTCGCAACAAGCCGGCGGCGTCCTCATAAACACGAATGCCGCGCAGGTTCTGCCGTTGGCCGGCGGCGCCGATGTTGCCGAGAATGCCGCTCCAGTCGCCGCAGCGCTTGCGCGGATCCACATCGGCAATGGCGGCCACCTTGACGCCCAGCTTGGCATAGGTATCAAAATGAACCTTGCCCATGAATCCCAGCCCGATAATCCCAACTTTCAAACTCATGACCGTCCTCCTGCTTAAAGCGGTTCTTGTCTTTATTGCCCGGCAGTATCGGCGGCGCGCTGTCAAACGTCAAGGATATTTGACACGAATCACGCGCATCACTCTACATTCGGCCGTTCAACTGCTTAGCGGTTGCATACTTGCGCTCTTGCGCACCAGCCGCAATGACCGAGCTGCCACGTAACGGATCAAATGGTCCCAATGCCCAACATCATACACTGCGAGCAGTTCGTCCGGGCCGGTCTGGCACAGCGCGATGTAACACGTTGTTTCGTTGCTCCGCACCGCGTAGGATTCGAGCGGTAACCGCGCCACACAACCCCACGTGCGCCCCTGATCGGCGCTGAATGCCACGCTGTTTTCCTGGGCGGCCGCCTTGCGGGAACGGCGCCCGCTGGTCAGCGCCAGCGTGCCGTCGTTCATTTCGATCAGCAGCGGATCAACGCCCATCAGCGGCAACGGTTCGGGATCGGACCACGTGGCGCCTTCGTCATCGCTGTGCGCGCAATATATGGCGCCATCGTAGCAACCTGTCCGCATTACGCACAGCAAGCGCCCGGCATTCTCGCCGCCGGACAAACGCACCAGCGACGATTCATTGAAGCCTTCCTCGGTTTCCGCATCCGCCGGTTCCGCCACGGTTGACACAAAACGCCAGTTGCGACCGCGATCGGATGACCTGATGCACATGCACCTGGTCTTGCGCATCCTGGGCTGGTAAGCAACGGAAACATCGTCGCCTTTCAGCCAGCCATAGACAACGGCCAAAAGATCGCCATTGGGCAGCGCCAGAACGGTTTCGTGAAAAGTCAGCGCCCGGTAAGGTTCGCCGGCGTCATCGTAGCCGGTGACTGCGTTCGGGATACGGACGCGAAACGGCAAAGGGCCCGAAACGGTCTGCAGATCATCCGTGGATTCCCACAGTTTTCCGTTGAAAACGCCGTTTTCGTCCGGTCCTTCGGCCATCCATTCAAATATCATGATCGGGCTGCCCGGAGGTTCGACAATGGCCCCGGATGTGATCGGGCCGGGAAGCTGCTCCTTGGGCACGGCCCAATGCCGCCATGTAGCGCCGTTGTCCCTGGAGATTGCGCTGTCCGGCACGCCGAGGAATACGTTATGGGTCGGCTTATCGTAGCCGGGCCGATGGGACAAATGCCAGTGGGCAAACAAGGTCCCACGCGCCGTCCGAAACAGGCATGGCTGAAGCGCGTCCGTCTTGAGAATGCGTTCCGGCCCGACTTCCGCCGATTGAATCACGATCATTTACGCCTCGTCAACTTTTTCCAGGCCGCTTTTGCCAAAAAGCGTTCTTCTCTCGTTCATGGGTCAGATGTTTGAACAAAAGGTAACTAAGAAAACGAAGGAATCATCGGATAAATTGAAAGAAATGCCGCATTTCTTTCAATTTCCCCTTCGTTATCTTTGTTTACTTCTGTTTAAATTTTCTTGTTTTCCATAGCAGTACCTGACATGTCAGGTACTAATGTGGGCCTTGCCCACAACCCAGAATTACCGCCGCCGGGACGTCGGCGGCCACCTTGCCGCCGAAGTAGGCGGATCCGCCTTATGGCAGAATGCATTTATCATAATGTTCTTAAGGTGGCGGCCGGCGTCCCTGCCGGCCCGCAATGCTGCGCATAGCACTGCAGGCGGGCCAGCCGTTTTTGAACACGATTGACTTGTTTTTTATAGCGGTTCCTGATGTATAAGGCAAAAACGTGCCAAGATCACAAATTGCGATCTTGAAACGGGGTCTGAATATCAATTACCCTCCCTATACCTTCACCAAACAGGGGGCGGCCATTCCTGGCCAACTATTATGAAATCGCTCATTATTGCGGTCAAAATCATTGCGGTCCTATTTAGCATCATTGGGCTTCTTATCGGCATCGCATTCTACTGGCGCCCCCCAGACCCTCTCCGGCATTGCCAAAAAGTGCCGATCTTGGTGTTTGACCAATGGTTGATGTACAAGACCAACGTCTATCCAAATGTAAAAGGTAATGGCATGTTATCATTTGGCCAACTTGGAGAAAGCCGGAAACTTGAAAACTACACAAACGATTATGGATATGTTCCAGGCCTGAGAGCCGACGACCCAAATGACCTTGTAGTCATGTATTTAAAGAAGAAAACACGGCGGACATGGAATGGTGACCGCCATTATAACCGCCATACGGAAAAGATGTGGATGGTCTTCGGCCCGGATATGAAGAGGGCTACCCATGGCGATGATCTGCCCGAAGGCGGAACTCGGGAAACTACCGAGGAATTTAGACGGCGCCTTCAGAAGACGTTCGATTTCATTAAGGAAAATAACCGGCCCTATTGGCAAAACGTTGTTAAGGAACATACGGAGTTTCTGAACTCAATCGAAGAATAGATCGGGCCCATCGCCACCCCGCAGCTTAGTGCTCAAAGGCATAAATCCGCTAACGTGAGCGTATTTATGTCTTTGAACACTTAGGTGGCGGGTGTTTCTGCAAAATCACGGAGAATCTCGGACAGCTTGGCGGAGCGTTGCGGATCGAGGGGCGCGCCGGGATGCGCGGCATACTTCTCAACTGTCTCGCGCGCCAGGGCCGGAGTATCCTTGGCCCCCGCCGCCTGCCAGACCGCCGCCGGACCGCGCACGGATACGCGCGGCTCAATATATTCTCCGGAGCGCAGCCATTTCAGCGTGTGCTCACTATCCAGGTACCCGCCGCGCGGCCCGGTGGCCTTAATGAGCGCGCCGGCAATTGTCTCAGCGTTGACCTTGATGCCCGCGGCAATGCGCTGGGACATGGCGGCCATTTCTTCATCCATGACCAGTTGCTCGTGGCTGCAGGTTAAACCCGTGGCAAACATCCCGCAGTTGACAATCAAGTCGTTGCCGGCGCCGACGGCGGCGAACAGGCTGAAGGTTTTTTCCCAGGCATTCTGTTCGTCGTGAGCATGATTGTCGGAATTGGGCGCCGTGGTGTGGGACGGCACATGATAAAACCGGGCCAACTGCGCGCCGGCAATCCGGCAGATGGTTGTTTCGGTGCTGCCGACCAGCGCGGCGCCGTTGCGCATGTCGGTGGTTGTCCAGGAATTGGCGTAAATGACCTTGGCGCCCGGCTTGAGCAACTGGATCATTACCAGGCCCGAGAGGCATTCGACATTATTGACGGTCAGCAGTCCAGCAAGCGTAAAGGGCGCCGACACCCCGGCATTAGGCTCCGGCAGAATGGCCAGCGGCACGCCCGTTTCCACGGTCTCCATAATTGCCTCTAAGACTCCCGGCTCCCAAAAGAGCGGACTGGTGGGCGACAACTGGCTGATGGCGTAGACTTGAGAGCCGAGGTCGCCCGCAAAGACGGCGCGCGCCATCGCGATTACGGCGCGGTTGATCGCCGGATTATCCGTGGAAAAAAAGATCGGCTTGCTGCTGTTGCGGATCACCGCATCCACGCCGTAGAGAAGAGTGTGCGCGGGCTGCGGCACATCCTGCGGCATGACCGGTATGCCGATCATGTCAATGGCTTGGAGCTCCTCGCAGATGCGCGCGAAAAGCTCCACGTCGGCAATGGTCGCCGGCCGCGTGCGGCCGGTTTGGGAGTCAAGCCAGAACACGGCATTGTGGCCGGCGGCGATCTTGGAGCGGCCCTCACCCAGGACAAAGGCCAATTGCCCCTCGCGTCCGAAAACTTCAAAGCGCTGAGGTATCCGCACCAGGGCGTCCTCCACGCAGGCGCGCGGGAACCGCACGATCCGGCGATCGCGCTCGACGGGCAGCCCTTGCGACTCCAGGAAGGCAAGCATCCGGGCACTGCCCAACTGGACGCCGCAGCTTTCGAGGATATCGAGGCTGGCTTCGTGAATCCGGCGAATGTCCGCCTCGGAAAGAACCTTGAACTTTGCCAGCTTCACAATCGGTGATCTTTCTAAAAGTATGGTTGTAATTATAACCAGCGGATTTTGTTTACAGGCAAGTCTACCCAATCAGTCATTCCCGATCTAATCGGGAATCCAGAAATAATAAAGAAAACCTGGATTCCCGCTTACGCGGGAATGACAGGGCTAAATGCAAATTCCTGTAATATGAGGAGTAACCCACATTCTTCAGAATGAACAACAATCGGCATACCTCAGGCCAGCAGAAACTCGCGCGTTTTCCGCAGTGACGTTTCATCCTTCAGCGACGGTTGATATTCCAAAGCGAACACGCCCCGGTAGCCCTGCCGGCGGAGCCAGGCGAGCAGGAAGGGATAGTTGATCTCGCCCTTATAGGGTTCGTGGCGGCCGGGCACGCCCGCGCAATGGAAATGACCGATAACATCCAGGTTCCGGCCGATGTGGTTCAAGAGGTCGCCTCCCATAATTTGCATGTGATAGCAATCGAACAGCACTTTCAGGCGCCGCGACTTCAGCCGGCGGCAGATTTGAGCGGCCCGGTCGCTGGAAGTCAGCCAATAGCCCGGATGGTCATAGCGGGTATTCAATGGTTCCAGCAGCAGCGTCACGCCGGCTTTTTCGGCCAGCTCAAGCGTTGGCTTGAGACCCTCCAACACGGAGTGCAACATGACGGAATCGGTGAGGCCTTTCACGGTGTTGCCCGTGCACACGATCGTGGCGGGAATCCCGGCGGCGCGGTTGAAGGCAATGGTCATACGCGCCCGCTCAAGCCACTGGCGGCGTTTGGCGGGATTGGTCAACCCGCCGCCCAGCGCGCCATCGGGCGAGCCGATCACCGTATTGGTGATGCGGACCCCGGCGCGTTCGGCAAGCTGCGCCAGGCGCGCGGGACTGCCCTTGTAGCTCATATCCACGAACCACATCTCCACGTTGCGGAATCCTAAATGCGCGGCCGTGCGCAGCCGCTTGTCAAAGGGCTGTTTGGCCAACGCCATCTCAATGCACAATCCCAGCTCCATGAAGGTTTTCCCCGGCAAATGAGCTTAGGGCAACATGACCCGCAGGACTTTATTGATGCCTTCGGCAATGGCCGCGCAATCCGCGGCGGAATAATGGCAGTCAACGTTCACGATGATCGCGCGCGCCAGGAAGTCCAGGGCGCGCGGACACATGGTCCGCGAATATTTCGGCAGTTCGCGCGGCGGCATCGCGCTCCATGGAAGGCCGTCGCGCGCGACGGCCTTCTTCTTGAGAATATGGTCCCAATACGCGTAGATATGCCAGTCCCGGATCTGCGCATCGTAAATTCCGCCGGCCGGCACGCCCTCGGCCTGCAGGGCGATCATGGCTTTCCTGGTCAGGCCCGGATTCGGCAGGAACAAAACCAGGCAAATACCCGTATCGCCGGCCGCGTCGGTTATGCGCCGGAAAGCCAGGCCCGGCCGCGGCGCGATGGCCTGCTTGATCAATTTCTTGGCGCGGCGATAGCCGGCAAGCACCTGGTCCGTCCGGCGAATCTGGGCCAAGGCCACGGCGCCTTCCAGTTCGCTCATCCGGTAGTTCTCGCCGCAGAACAGTTCGCCCTTGCGACGTTCGCGGGCGTAACGGTTGGGCCGCCAGCAGGCGGCCGTGTCGTGCCAGCTCTGCGCGCGGGTGTAGAGCCATTCGTCGTCGGTAGTCACAAACCCGCCCTCGCCGCTTACGATGATCTTGTAGTAGTCGAAACTGAAGCACCCGATTGCGCCGAGGCTGCCCAGGCGCTTCCCATGAAACGATCCGCCGCCGGCTTGGGCCACGTCTTCGACCACCGGCAGTCCCTTGCGCCGCGCCACGTCCAAAAGCGCGTCCATCTGGGCCGGCGCGCCGCGCATGTGCACTACGGCAATGGCTTTCGTCCGCCGGCTGATCGCCTTCGCCACCGCGCGCGCATCCAGGCACAACGTGTCATCAATATCCACAATAACCGGAATCGCATTGCAGGCGGCGACCGTGGCCGCTGTGGCAAAAAAGGTGTAGCCCGGCACAATGACCTCATCGCCACTGCCGATACCCAGCGCCCGATAGGCGGCGACAAGGGCCGAAGTGCAGGAATTCACCGCCAGACAATGGCGCGCGCCGATGAGCCGGCGCATGGCTTCCTCGGCGGCCGCCACGCGGCTGGGCTTGGGATTGTAGTAACGGAACAAATGCGGACCGCGCACGTTCCGGTCGCGCCGGATAATTTCCTTCAGCTTGTCCTTGGTGCCGGGACCGAAGTCCCACAGGTCAATGAGCGCCCAGAGTTCTTCCCGGCCGATTTTGGGCGGATAAGGCCCCAGCCGGGGGACGGCCTTTTGGCCGCCGTCAATGGCTAACTTGCTGTCTGACATGCTTTATTCTACTCCTTGCTCCACGATGCTTTTTTACGCACCTATATACCCGGCGGCAACACGGGCCGGAGCCAGATCGAAAGAATATGTCCTGCGCTCATTGTCCTAACTCAGGGGTGTATGCCAGGCGGAGTTTCGCTGCGCCACGCGTAGCCCGCAGGGCAAAGCGTGGAGCGATGCACGGGATTGACCGGCTTCGTTTCACTCACATTCGTTCGTCCAGCTTCGCCGGGCAGGCTTCGTTCGTCGCTCCGCTACGAACGAAGTCTGGTGGAGGATAAGGGAGTTGAACCCTCGACCTCCTGAATGCCATTCAGGCGCTCTAGCCAACTGAGCTAATCCCCCGTCAACAGCTTGATCGGACATTGCGGCCCAGAAGACATATCAACAGGAACAGTAAAAAAGTCAAGCGCACAAAGCCATCGCAGGCACATTTATTCAGCAGGCCTGATCCGGGAATAGCCGAAAAAGAGGCTGACAATGCTGACCACCAGGCTGCCGCCCAGCGCCGACCAGAATGAAGCGACATACAGTCCCGGCACCAGCCAGGCCGTGGCTTCTAACAGTAGAGCATTGATCAAAACCAGGAACAGGCCGAAGGTGAAAACAATCAGCGGCAGGGAAATCAGCATCAGGATCGGCTTGACGAACGTATTGAGAATGCCGAGCACCAGGGCCGCGATCAGCAGGTTCGACCAGTGATTATAAGTTATGCCCGGCACCAAATAGGCGGCTACCCAGACCGCCAGGGTAAGAATCAGCAAGCGCACCATGGTTCCCAGCATGGAAAAAGGTCTCCGGAATTATTTTAAGTTACGCTTAGATTACCCCAAGGTCATCAGC
Organism: Lentisphaerota bacterium; assembly: GCA_016188985.1. Classification (GTDB taxonomy): domain Bacteria; phylum Verrucomicrobiota; class Kiritimatiellia; order JAAZAB01; family JAAZAB01; genus VSJD01. Next base: position 9,595 of record JACPGM010000007.1, read on the forward strand.
ATGAACCGCCGGCGCGCCAGTCGCAAGCGAAAAAAAGGTTGAGTTGCGCAACGCCGGCTGATACCTATAGGAACAACGGGCGGAGTAGAAATTCTCTCAGGGACCAACCAATTATTCTGATTATCCAGCTTCTGGCGCTTTTTCTGGCGATTGTGCCTCACGAAGTGGCCCACGGCTACGTGGCCTGGAAGCTGGGCGATCCTACCGCGCGCCAGGCCAACCGGTTAACTCTCAATCCGCTCGCGCACATTGATCTCTTCGGCTCGATCATTCTGCCGGCGATGCTGTTTCTCATGCACAGCCCGGTCCTGTTCGGCTGGGCCAAGCCGGTTCCGTTCAATCCCCGGTATTTCCGCGATCCGCGCCGGGGCATCATGCTGGTGGGCGCCGCCGGGCCGCTGGCCAACTTCGCCTTGGCTATCTTTAGCGCCTTGTTAATCCGGCTGATCGGCGCCGCCGGCGGAATTTTAACCACGTTCCTTGCCTACTTGTGCATCACCAACGTTATCCTGGGCGTCTTTAACCTGATTCCGATTCCACCCCTGGACGGCTCGCGGGTGGCCATGGGCTTTCTGCCTGACGATTGGGTGCAGCTTTACCAGAGGATAGAGCCGTTCGGTATTTTCATTATTTTCGGACTGCTCTGGCTGGACGCGCTCGACTGGGTATTCAAGCTGGCGGAATTCCTCATGTTCGGTCTCCTGCTGGGCGGGTAACCAGCGCGCCGCCTCCATGCGCGGCGGACACGGAGGTCCGCCCTCCATGCAAAACGACACATCCCAGGGAGGGCGCGGCTCCGTCCGCGCCGACTATGCTTTTCCGCCAATTAACGCTGCTTAGACGCTTGCAGAAACGGATTGGTCCGCAGCTCTTCAGCCAGGCTGGTCTCCGGTCCGTGGCCGGTAAGGATGCGCGTCACTGGCGGCAACTGCGAGAGTTTGCGCAAAGAGTCTCTGAGCTTGTCATCATCACCACCCGGCAGGTCGGTGCGGCCCACTGAACCTTGGAAGAGCGTATCACCCGAAAAGAGCAACCGCTCATCCGGGAAATAGAAACACACGCTGCCCGGCGTATGGCCGGGCGTGCCGATCACCTGGCAGGTCAGGCCGCCATCGCTCCAGTTTTGGCCATCCGCCAGCGTCCGCCACGCGGCCGATGGCCGATGCCCCGCAGGATAGAAGGGAGGAATCTGGTTCACCACACTGAAAGCCCACTTGTGATCCGCCTCGTGCAGAGCATAGGGTGCCGGACGCTTGGCGGATAGCTCCGTCAGGGCGCCGATGTGATCAGCGTGGCCGTGCGTCAGCAGGTAGCAGGCTACCTCCAGCCGGCGCGTGGCCAGGCGTTTCAGGATCGTTTCCGGTTCCGCGCCAGGATCAATTACCAGGGCGCGTTGCTCCGGCCCCCAGACAAGATAACAATTGGCCTGAATCGGCCCGACGCTCAGACATTCGATCTGCATGGCGCCGGCAACTATTATTGATTAATCTTGATTTGAGCAAGCCCATTTTTTAAGCTACGGCTCGGAAATTTTAATCCTTTTTTGCCATGAACCAGGCTATGACCGACCGAACACCAGCTAACAGTTCTTCTTCTGAAGATGCGCCGGTGATCGAGGGCTATCGGGTGCTCGAGCGGCTGGGGCGCGGCGCCACTTCCTCGATCTGGAAGGCCGAGCAAATATCGCTCAACCGCCCGGTGGTCATTAAGGTGCTTATGGAGCGGCTGGCCCAGACGCCGGAAGACGTGGGCTTATTCAAGGCCGAGGCCATGGTAACCGCCAATTTGAAACACCCCAACATCGTCCAGGTCTACGATTTCGGCCAGTCGAAGAAACGCCAGTGCTATTACTTCGTGATGGAATACATCTCCGGCTATTCAGTCGGCGAATGGCTGCGCCGCTCGGGCAAGCTTGCGGAATCAGATGCCCTGATCATCGCCCAGAGCGTGGCCGAGGCTCTTCAATACGCCTGGGACCTTTCCCGGATCGTGCACCGCGATATCAAGCCGGATAACATCATGGTGGATGGCGATGGCTCCGTCAAGATCGCCGACCTGGGCGTAGCTCATGCCGTCAAGACCATCGGCCGCTCCGCCGGCAGTGACGAACCCGTTGTCGCGGGCACGCCGAATTACATGGCCCCCGAACAAATCCGCGACGTTGCCAACATTGATTGCCGCACGGATATCTATGCGCTCGGCGCCTCGCTCTATCACATTGTCACCGGCCAACTGCCGTTTGGCGAGAGCCCCGTCGAGATCGTCCTCCAGCGCCAGTTGCAGGAAACTTTCGAATATCCCCAGATAGTCAATCCGGATTTGTCCACGGGCCTCACCCGCTTGATAGTGAAAATGACGGCTAAAGATCCCGCCGCGCGGTTCCAGACCTGGAACGAGGTGCTCGCCGAAGTCATCCGCCTGGAGCGGCTCCAGCGGCAATTCCAACATGGCAGGACCGCCTCCGCACCAGCCAAAGCTGCGCCCCACCCTCCGGCCGCGGCGCGGCCGCCCGCCGAGCCGAAAAAAACAAGTGCCGCAGCCACCGCTGGAGCAACCTGCAGGCATTGCGGCAAACCGGCTCAAGCCCAGGCCCGCTACTGCGCCTTCTGCGGCAAGTCGTTGGCGGCCGCGGCGCCCGAGCCGGCCGAAGACCGGCGCCGCCTTACCATTCGCTTGAAGCCGATTCGGACGGCACGGCCGCCCGGCGCCCAACCAGCCGCTGCGCCGCCGGCGCCACGGCATAGCCGGCGGAGTAGAATCTCCTACAGCGGTTCGATCCGCATGGTAGTGTCGCTCGGTTTGCTGGCGTTCCTGGCTTATGCCGGTTTCGTCAAAGTTAAATATGACCGCAACGTGTTTATTCCGCTCAAGGCTGCCATCCGGCAAACCGGCCAAGCGCTGCTTGGGCGCGGCCGAGCGCTTATTAAACCCGAAACAACGTTGCCGCCGGCGGAAAGCCCGCAACCTGTGCCGGAAGAAACACCGGCCGAAATGCCCGTAGCGCAATCAGAAGTTGCGCCTGAACCAGAGCCTTCAGCGGCGGCGGCCTCAATTAACGAGCCGGCGGCCGGCGAACAACCAGTGCCAGCCGCTGAGCCGGCAGCAACGGAAACCGCCGCGACCGAAACGCCCGATGCTCAGACGCAACCGCCCCCGGCGCCGGGCGAGCCCGAAACACCGGAACCGGCCGCGGCTGTTACGCCCGCTGCGGCCGAAGAGCGCACCGCTCCGGCCAAGCCACCGGCCACCATGGACTACGAACGCATTCTGGCAAAATGCAAACGGCAACAGCCGAAAGCGGGCGAGCGGATTGCCCTCCGCTTCAAGGACGGCCGCACGCCGGTCGAAGGCCTGCTCGAACAGCAAACCGCCGGCGGCGTAGTGATTAAAGTGGCCGCCGGCGTTATTGAATATCCATTCCGCCTGATGACGGAGGAAACCCGTTTATTGTATTTTCCCGAAGAACGCGCCCATCGTTTCCAGCAACAGCAGCTTGAAAAGAGCAAGTGATTATCCTACGCGCTCATCCTCGACTTGTTGGGCTAAGGCGGGCTATGCCCGCAACCCAAGAAAGTCTCCTCCTAAGGCGGCCCGTGCTTCGCCATAGCGCTTAGCGACGGCGAGTCCGCCTATGGCGGGAACCACGGATGGACACTGATAAACACAGATAAATAGGGATCATCCCCGCCAGTATCCGTGTCTATCCGTGTTAATCTGTGGTTTGCATTCTTGTTTTTGATCGTGGTTTCTCATGGATCAGGTACTAACGCTCTACGCTCTACGCTAAACGAATTCTCTGCCGCGCGGCCATGGCTTCAGGCCGAAAATCCGGGCCAGGCTCGCGGCCACATCATAAAAGCCGTGGCGTATCCCCAAGGAACGCCCCGGGCGGTCCGGCTGATAAACCAGGAGCGGCACATATTCACGCGTGTGGTCCGTGCCGCGAAAGGTCGGATCATTGCCATGATCGGCCGTAACGATCAGCCAGTCGGCCGGACGCATGGCCTTAAGCAGTTCGCCGAAAAAGATGTCGGTCTCTTCCAAGGCCGCTGCATAGCCCTTGGAGTCGCGGCGATGGCCATAAAGCATGTCGAAATCTATGAAATTAGCGAAGACCAGGCCGCTGCTTTGGCCGCGCGCCAACGCCAACACTTGCTCTTGCGAGGCTTTGGTCGAAAGCGTGTGCAGGGAACGCGTGATACCGTTTTTGTCGAAAATATCTTCAATTTTGCCCACGCCAATGACCGGCACGCCCGCGGCGGCCAAGTCATCCAGCACGGTCGGCGCCGGGAGAGTAAAAGAATAGTCGCGGCGGTTTTCGGTGCGCCGGAAGGCGCCCGGTTGTCCAGTAAACGGCCGGGCAATCACGCGGCCGACCTGGTACGGGTCACAGAGCCTTCGGGCAATTTCACAGGCGTGGTATAACTCGGTCAGCGGAATTATTTCCTCATGGGCCGCGATCTGGAAAACTGAATCGGCGCTGGTGTAGACAATCCAGGCGCCTTCGCGCATCTGGCGCGCGCCAAGCTCCTCAATGATCGCCGTCCCGCTGGCGGCCTTGTTGCCGATCAGGCGTCGGCCGGTCTGCTGCTCGAAGGCGCTCACCAGGATACTTCCTGCATGGCGCCATAACTGGCCAGTGGCGCTGCGACCGCCGGAACTCCGCGAATGGCCTTGCCTGCGGGAAGCAGCGCGGGAATGTTGCCGAGTCCCAGCCGCTGCAGGGTTGGCAGCCGGATTCCGCCTATTGCTTCGGCCAAGTGCCCCAGGGTATCAGCGCCGCCATCGCCATATTCCGCCGCATCGGGCGCGGCGCCGATTCCAAGCGAATCCAGCACAATTAAAATGACTTTCATGAAAAACTCCGCGATAATAGTGAACAAACCTGTCAACAAAGTCCATGAATAATTGAACCTCAGCAGGATTTTTTTCGATATGGTCGGGCGCTTTCTATCCAATGTGGGTTTTGCCCACAACCCAAACAAAACAAGTCTCACCACGGAGGCACGGAGGAAGAGGTTCTCCTCACGTGTTCTCTTCGGACCAATCGTTGCGCGCATCCCGAGGCGCGCTTGCGCGCTCGGGATGCGCGCAACACTCTTGTTGGGAGATAGAGGAGACCAAGAAGACGGATCATGCTCCGTGCCTCCGTGGTGAATTCTATCTTGCTTTAGCACTTTCTTGTTTCTTGTAGCAGTTCCCAGCGTTTAAGGTACTATCACACTTTATAAAGTGTGATAGGGCCACCATTTCCTTAACCGGCAGGCGCCCCGGACAGAAACCAGGAAAGCGCGCTACCCACACAAAATTCGCAGTTGAACTGCCGGTGCCGCAAGATAGAATAGCGAACTGAGGTGCCGGTCTTTCATGACACAAACGCCCAATCCGTTGCCACATGCGCCCGCCCCCTGCGCCCTGGTTATTTTCGGCGCATCGGGCGACCTGACTAAGCGCAAACTCCTTCCGGCCATCTACAATTTGAGCCTGCTGCGGCTGTTGCCGGAGTGCCTCTCCATCGTGGGTCTGGCGCGGCGGCCCCTGTCCAACGCTGAATTCCGCAACCAGATGCTTGAAGGGATCAACACTTTTTCGCGCAAAGGTCCGGCGGATGCGGCGGCATGGGCAAATTTCAGCCGGCGCTTTGAGTATTGCCAGGGTAACTTCGACGACCCCAACGCATACCAGCGCTTAAGCGCATTGCTGGCGCGCCTGGATCGGGAATGTAGCACGGGCGGCAACCGGCTATTCTATCTGGCTACCGCGCCGGCGGCTTTCCCCGTGATCCTGGAACAACTGAAGAAGAGCCGGCTCAATCACAGCCCGGCCGGCGGCTGGGTGCGCATCGTTATCGAAAAGCCGTTCGGGCGCGATTTAGGTTCCGCCCAGGAACTGAACCGCATCGCCCATACCGTATTCAGCGAG
>JACPGM010000024.1 GCA_016188985.1 Lentisphaerota bacterium
GCTGGGCTTCAAGGGTGCTTGCCAACAGGCATAACCTGACCAATCTCCGGGATTTTTCCGCCGTGGCGATTCCGCTTCGCGGTCAAGGGGTCAGCGGAATGATGAACACGGTCTGGTGCCCCTGGCGCTATCTTCCGGGCGCCATGGATTGGCCCATGGCCTTGGCCGGACACCTCTTTTCGGCGGCGGAAGAGGATCCCGCGTTCTGCCGCGATTTCTGCGGGAACTTTTACGGGCTTTCTCCCGCGGCGGCGGACCTGGCGGCGCGGTCCATTCAACGCCTTCATGAGCGCGCTCCGGAATACTGGTTTTATGATCGGGTCATTGCCCTGTCTGCGGCAAATGGGCCGCTTGCCCAGGGCGACGCGGCGAAAGGCAACCCGGTTCCGCCGTATCACCGCGAAGACCGGCGGAAATGCCGGCTGCTGTTGCAAAGTTTTAAGGAAATCTCCGCTGCCTTAAAAATATCCGTTCGCCGGGCGCGCCGGAATCAGGCGCGCCTGGCCGATGTCGCGCGCTCCTCCCGGATTCTTGAGCGCTGGGCCTGCCGCGGCGCCGGCGCGCGCTATGGCGCCGAAAAAGAACTGGCCCGGGACTGCGCCGGAAGCTGGAACCGTCAGCGCTATGAGTCCTGGGCCCGGCGCGCCCGCGGCGGCAAAGACCTCGATGAACTGTCGGTGGCGTTTCTCCGGACACGCTGATAAAAAACAGGTGCTTTGTATTATTAACGAAATCGCCTAAAAATCGCGTTGACAAAAACGCGCTGCCCGCTAATATGCTTTTATGGTTTTTGAGACGATTTTCAGAATAACAAAATGGGGGGGGAGTATAACCAAGCATGAGCACAATTGAACAAGCCTACCGGCACATTGCCTCGGTTGATGGTGTACGGTCAGGTCGCGCGGTTGTGGCCGGAACACGGATCGCCGTTCATGACGTGATCGGGTTGATCCTCAACGGGGCCAGCGTGGATGACGTGGTGGAGAGCTTTCCATCGTTGACTCGGGCGCAGGTCTACGAATGTTTGGCCTACTACGAGGAGCATAAAGCCGAGATTGATTACGCCGCGGCCCAGCAAATGGCGGAGACCGAAGCGTGAGATTCATATTGGATCAGGATGTCCCCGCGGAGATTGGGAGGGTGCTTGCGCATGCCGGGCATGAGGTAGTTTGCGTCAGAGATGTATTGGCGGCTTCGGCGGCTGACGATGAGGTCTTTGAGTATGCCGTAGAACACGGCCTTGTGTTGGCAACCTGCAACCGCGATGATTTTATTGGTTTGGCGGGAACACGCCGTCATGCGGGTCTTATCGTGGTGATCCGTAGAAAGACAAGGATCATGGAGTGCGCCAAGCTGCTGCGTCTGCTTAATGCGGCCGGTGAGACCGGAATTGCGGGCAATATTAACTTCGCTTAGAGGCGACACATCGAAGTGGTGAAAAACCGAATAATGTAATTTGCGTCAACGCCGTGCGCTCGACTTATCCGCCTTGGTTCAAATTTCCGCATCAACGACCAAATCTGTCACCTTGCATTTCAGTGCCTTTGCCACTTTAACCCGACTTTCAATCGGAATGTTCTGTTCACCCCGTTCGATCAGCCCGATATAATTCCGATGGACATCGGCATGGTCCGCTAGTTTTTCCTGAGAGAGTTTACGGGCTTTACGACGATGCCGGATGGCGTCACCCAGTTTCCGTCTATAAATGGGCCTTGGTATGCTTGATTTCACGCCTGTTCGTGCCTGTTCCCATTATTGGCTTGATCTTGCCGTAAGGCTTCTGTATTTTGTCAGCGGCGCTTTGCGGAGGGAACGGTCGGCTCCCGACTGGGCAAATAATCCTCCGATTAGGGCCTCTTCCCGCGACTTTCAGGTGATCATAAGAAAGGAATAATTCTGTCATGGCTACTAAGGAAATGATGGATGGTAATACCGCGGCGACCACGGTCGCTTATGCGCTCAGCGAAATCTGTGCCATTTACCCAATTACGCCTTCCACGCCCATGGGGGAATTGGCCGACGAGTTCCAGGCCGAGGGCCGCAAGAACATCTGGGGCACGGTGCCGCAGGTGGTGGAGTTGCAGTCGGAAGGCGGCGCCAGCGGCACGCTGCACGGCGCCCTGACCGCCGGCGCGCTGGCGAGCACCTTTACTGCTTCCCAGGGCCTGCTGCTGATGATGCCTAACATGTTCAAAATCGCCGGGGAACTGACCAGCACGGTCTTCCACGTCGCCGCCCGCTCGCTGGCCTGCCAGGCCCTTTCCATTTTTGGCGACCAGTCGGACGTTATGGCGGTGCGCGCCACGGGCTTTGCCTTGCTGGCCTCCAACAGCGTGCAGGAAGTCATGGATTTGGCGACAATTGCGCACGCTGCCACGCTGGAAGCCCGTGTGCCATTCCTGCATTTTTTTGATGGGTTTCGCACTTCGCATGAGGTCCAGAAAATCGAGGAAGTTAGCCCCGACATCCTGCGCAAGATGATCAGCGATGAACTCGTGCTCGCTCACCGCCAGCGCGGGCTTTCCCCCGACCGGCCTGTGTTGCGCGGCACGTCCCAGAATCCGGATGTCTATTTCCAGGGCCGGGAAACGGTTAATCCCTATTACCTGAAAACTCCCGGCATTGTACAAGAGCAGATGAATAAATTCGCCGGGCTGACCGGCCGGCAATACAAACTCTTTGATTACGTAGGCGCGCCCGATGCCGAGAAGGTTATTGTGATCATGGGCTCCGGCGCGGAGACCGTCCATGAGACCGTCAACACCCTGGTTGCCCAGGGTAAAAAAGTCGGCTTGGTGAAAGTCCGCCTTTACCGGCCCTTTGACGTCAAAGCCTTTGTGGCGGCGCTGCCGCCGACGGTGAAAGCCATCGCCACGCTGGACCGCACCAAAGAGCCCGGCGCGATCGGCGAGCCGCTCTACCTGGATGTCCGCACGGCTATCGGCGAAGCCATGAACGAGAAGTGGATGGCAAAGCGCCGCTACCCGATGGTGCGCGGCGGGCGCTACGGCCTGGGCTCCAAGGATTTTACGCCGTCCATGGCCAAAGCGGTGTTCGACAACCTCGCCGGCAAAAAAGGAATTAACCACTTTACCGTCGGCATTACCGATGACGTTACCAAGACCAGCTTGAAGGCGGATCAACGTTTTTTCATCGTTCACCCCGGCCGCATCGAGTGCAAATTCTTCGGGCTGGGCTCGGATGGCACCGTCGGCGCCAATAAGAACTCCATCAAGATCATTGGCGACGAGACCGAGAACTATGCCCAGGGCTATTTTGAGTACGACTCCAAGAAGGCCGGGGCCGTCACCATTTCGCACCTGCGTTTCGGGCCGACTCCGATCCAGAGCCCCTATCTCTGCCGGCGCGCCGATTTCGTGGCCTGCCATCAATTTTCGTTTCTTGAAAAGTTCGACTTGCTATCCGGGGCGAAGGACGGCGCTGTGTTTCTGCTCAACAGTCCTTACAGCGCCACGGAGGTCTGGGACCACATGCCGGACGACCTTGAGCGCCAGATCATCAAGAAAAAAATCCGCTTCTACGTGATTGACGCCGCCAAGCTGGCCAAGGAGCTTAAGTTGGGGGCGCGCATCAATACGATCATGCAGACCTGCTTTTTCAATATTTCCGGGGTTCTGCCCAGCGACAAGGCCATCGCCGCGCTTAAAAATGCGATTGAGAAAACTTACAGCCGCAAAGGCGCCGAGGTGGTGGCCATGAACTTCAAGGCGGTGGACTCGGCCGTAGCCGCCCTACAGGAAGTTAAGGTGCCCGCGCGCCCGGCGGGCAAGATTAAGAAGCGTCCGGTGGTCGCGGCCGATGCGCCCGAGTTTGTGCGCAACGTAACCGCCACGCTGATGAGCCAGAAGGGCAATGAGTTGCCGGTCAGCGCCATGCCGGCCGACGGCACCTGGCCGACGGGCACGACCAAATTCGAGAAACGCAACATTGCCACCGAGATTCCCCACTGGGATCCGGCGCTCTGTATTCAGTGCGCGCAATGCTCGCTGGTCTGTCCCCATGCTTCCATCCGGGTTAAGCTCTATGATGCCGCGCAACTGGCTAAGGCGCCCTCCACGTTCAAGTCGGTGGATGCCAAGGGCAAGGAATATGAAGGCCGCAAATATACCGTCCAGGTCGCGCCGGAAGACTGCACCGGCTGCAGCATGTGCGTGCAGAATTGTCCGGGCCGCGAGCGCGATCCGAATACCAAGCAGGAAACCGGCCGGCGCGCCATCATGATGCAGCCCCAACTGCCCTTGCGTCAGCCGGAGGCGGAGAATTTCAAATTCTTCCTGGCGATTCCGGACACCGATCCGCAGCTCTATAACCGCGCCACGATCAAGGGCAGCCAGTTTGTGCCGGCCATGTTCGAGTTCTCCGGCGCCTGCGCCGGCTGCGGCGAGACGCCTTATCTAAAACTGCTCACCCAGCTTTTCGGCGACCGGGCCCTGATTGCCAACGCCACGGGCTGTTCCTCGATCTATGGCGGCAACTTGCCGACGACGCCTTATACTACGCGCGCCGACGGGCGCGGGCCGGCCTGGTCCAACTCGTTGTTTGAGGATAACGCCGAGTTCGGCTATGGCATGCGGCTGGGAGTGGACAAATTCCGTCAGGTGGCCCTGGAACTGATGGAACAGCCCTGCGACTGTCCCGCCTGTGGCGACCTGAAAGGGCTGTTTGCTGAATTGCGCCAGGCGGACCAGTCCACGCCTGCCGGGATTGAGCAACAGCGCGCGCGGGTGGCAAAGTTGAAGGAAGCGCTGGCGAAGTGCGCTAAGCCGGAGTGGGCTAAGCGCTTGCTCTCCGTAGCGGACTATTTAGTGAATAAATCCGTATGGATTGTCGGCGGCGACGGCTGGGCCTATGACATCGGCTATGGCGGGCTCGACCACGTGCTGGCCTCGGGCTGCAAGGTTAACGTGCTCGTGCTGGATACCGAAGTCTATTCCAATACCGGCGGCCAGTCTTCCAAGTCAACGCCGATGGGGGCGGTGGCCAAGTTTGCCATGGCGGGCAAACCGCTGATGAAGAAGGACTTGGGCATGATCTGTATGACCTACGGCAATATCTATGTGGCGGCCATCGCGCTGGGCGCCAACCCGGCGCAGACCGTCCGGGCCTTTGTGGAGGCCGATGCCTACCCGGGGCCTTCGATTATCATCGCCTATTCGCACTGCATCGCTTTTGGCATTGACATGGGCAAGGGCCTGACGGAGCAGAAAGAAGCGGTGCAATCCGGACATTTCCCGCTTTACCGCTACAATCCGGAGTTGCTCAAGCAGGGCAAGAATCCCTTGACGCTCGACAGCAAGCCGCCGGTAATGAAATACAGCGAAGCGGTGATGAAGGAAAACCGGTTCGCCGTTCTTAAGCAGACTCATCCGGAAAACGCCAAGCGGCTGATGGAGCTGGCCGATAAACTCGTGGCCGCCCGCGCCGACCTCTACCAGAAACTGGCCAGCCTGCCGCCCTGCACCGGCGAACCCCCGCCGGCGGCGCCGGCCACCCCTGCCGCGCCGGAACAAAAAGCCTAATGGACAAATATTACGTGAACACTTATTATGTGTTCAAACAACTATCCACTAGAAGGATGGCAATCATGAAAAATGTTACCATCGCCCTCGACGAAAAGACGCTTGCGGCTGGACGCAGTTATGCCCAATCGAGCGGCACTTCGTTCAATGCCCTGATCCGGAGCTTGCTTCGCCAAACCGTGGTGAACCCTGATTCGGCCAGCCGTTTGCGCGAGTTTTTCAGCGTCGCCGACCGAGCGCGACCCAATGCGCACGGCCGCCGATGGAGTCGGGATTCCTTGTATGCTAACCATTAAGACGTTTATTGACACCAACATGCTGGTCTACAGTATTGACCGGCACAATCCGCGCAAGCAACGGCAGGCGCGCATTCTACTCACCCAGCTTGAACGCGAGCGGACCGGCGTTATTTCCACTCAGGTGATGCAGGAATTTTACGTCGCCGCCGTAAAAAAACTCAACGTTGAACCCCTGAACGCAAAGGCCATGCTGGAGGCGTTGACTTTTTTCGAAATCGTTATCGTTGACATTGGCCAGATCCGCAACGCCATTGATTGCAGTATCCTGAACCGTATTTCATTCTGGGACAGCCTGATCATTGCCAGCGCCGAAAGATCCCGATGTTTCCGGGTGTGGTCCGAGGACTTCAACCACGGACAAATTCTGCGCGGCGTTACCATCGTTAATCCGTTTATTTAACCGATGCGGCAAAGAAAGTCCGCGAATCGCCAAGGAATTGGAGACTCATCCGGAAAACGCCAAGCGGCTGATGGAGCTGGCCGATAAACTCGTGGCCGCCCGCGCCGACCTCTACCAGAAATTAGCCAGCCTGTCGCCCTGCACCGGCGAAACCCCGCCGCCGGCGGCCGTCCCTGCCGCGCCGGAACAAAAAGCCTAATAGGAATTGCTCTTTCGGCGTGGATTCTTCCGCGGCTAAATGAAACAGTTGCCGCTCCTGCGGCCTAAGTAAATGCCTAGGAATTTCAATCTTTTGTAGCCGCGCCACATAGGGGCGCGTTTTCTGGTGCGTCGGCCTGACGTCCGACGGCTACAGTAAGAACATTCCAAAATGTAGCCGCCCCACTCAGTTGGGGCGTTGTAAAAGTTGTGGTTTTGCCGGCATAATTAAAATTTTCCAGAAATGCCCAGTCTCGTAATATAGGGTTTTTATGAACCAACTATTGTTGATTGGAATAGCGGCGCTCTGGCTGGCCGGATGCGCGCCCGCGGTAAAAAAAGCTGCGCCGAGAGGTCAACCGCCGGCGTCATCCAACGCGGCGCCACTGGAAAAAACGGTGGCTCGTCAGGCGCTCGAGGGATTCACCGGTAAAACTTCCGTGGACGCCGGCGAACGCACCAAAGCGAAAATCAAGGACATCAACACACAGCGCCGACAAAACTTCGGGGAAATCCCTCCTTAACCTGGAAAACACCCCACCCGCGGAGAAACATTATGAAATCCATCGGCAGTATGATGGTATTGCTCGTAATCGGGAGCCTTGCAAGTTCCGGCTGGAGCGGGGCACAAAGCCCATCGGCTGATTCAAACCAGGTGGCGGCAAGCAATGCGCCGGTTTTTATCGAGGTGGAGGCTCGAATTGTAGAATTGAACCAGGAAGATCTCGGCGAGCTCGGTGGCGAGTGGAATATCGGATCAAAACAGGCAACAACGAATAGCCGCTCAATCACTCCAAAAGATAAGCAGATAGACAGCAATTCCCTTGCGAGCCGTATTTCCGGACTGTTAACAGACTCAAGCGTGTTAACCGATTCTGAAGTGTCGTTGATCTTGCATGCCTTAGAACAGCGCGGCGGATGTAATCTGCTGTCAGCGCCCAAGGTGACTACGCGGTCAGGCGAGAATGCGGAAATCAAAGTTGTCCGGGAAATCAGATATCCCGCGGCGTATGAAATGCGGACGGTGGTGCTCGATAAAAAGTCGGGGCAAATCAGCCTGCTCGCCACGAATGAATCCGTCTCGACCTCGAATCGAGTGATGGTGGCAGTAGCTGTTCCGGAATTTAAAACCCGCGATACCGGTGTTATCTTGAATGTCACGCCGACAGCAGCTCGGGATGGCAAAACAATCTATTTAACACTGAAGCCCGAGGTTGTCGAGTTGGTCGAATGGATTGATTACGGCTACACCCTGTCTTCCGCGGACGGATCGTCTCAACAGGTAAAAATGCTTCAGCCGGTGTTCCATAGCCGGAACGCATCCTCCCAAATTGCCATCTGGGACGGGCAAACGGTGGTTATGGGCGGGTTGATCACCGAGACCCGGGTTGATGATCAATCCGGCGAGGGGCCATGGTTTAGCCGATGGTTGGGAAGCAAGCCGGAGCGGAAAACGATTCGGACAAACTTGCTGATCCTGGTTACCGCCCGGCGAGTGGATGGCGCCGGCAAACCCATAGATGATGGCGCCAAAGAGAAAAAGAAATAGGGTTTGGAAGCGATGGGAACACGTCGCGAAATTATTAAAGCTATTTTAGAGCGCCTTAGGCCAGTCGCAGGAACGGGGTCATGTCGCAATAACTAATTCCGCTGAAAAACCCAGCGGACGACACGGAGGTCGTCCTTCCAAAAAACAATATATGGCGGATTAAAACTTTGACTTTTAATCCGCAACAGGTTATTTTCGTGCGCATGTTCACCAGAGTTATAGAACAAACCATACGGAGAGCTTGCCGCACTTTCCCGGCGGTTCTCGTAACCGGGCCGCGTCAGTCCGGGAAGACAACCTTGCTCCGAATGGGCTGGGGGGCAACCCATCGCTTGCTGTCATTGGAGAATCCGGATTTGCGCGCAAGGGCTTTAAGCGACCCCGTCGGGTTTCTGCGTGATAATCCGCCGCCCGTTATTTTAGACGAAATTCAGTATGCGCCCGAACTTCTGGCCTATATCAAAACCCGCATTGACGCCAAGCGGCGGCCGGGACAGTGGCTGTTGCCGGGCTCGCAACATTGTCCCATCATGCAGGGAGTCGGTCAGTCTCTGGCCGGCCGAGTTGCGGTGCTGACGTTATTGCCTTGTTCCTTGGACGAGATTGGCGGGCATTCAAAAAAAGCCGGTTCTATCAAGTATTTATTGGAAAGTATTTTTAACGGCAATTGTTGCGCGCCACGGCCGGACTTTGGACTTGATGCCTGGCTTCTGCGCGGGGCTTACCCGGAGCTTTGGGCAAACGCGGCGGTTGACCGGGATTTATGGTGCGCAAGTTATATTCAGACTTATCTTGAACGCGACGTGCGCCAACTTCTGAATATCGGCGATCTGAACTCGTTTGCGCGATTTCTGCGATTGCTGGCGGCCAGGACCGGGCAACTCCTGAATTATTCCGATCTTGGACGCGATGCCGGCGTCTCAGCCCCGACCGCCCGCAAATGGGCATCGGTGCTTGAGGCGAGCGGACAGATTTATCTGTTGCCGCCTTATTTTAAAAACTTCGGCAAAAGGCTGATTAAAAGCTCAAAAATATATTTTCTCGATACCGGACTTGCCACGTTTTTAACCGGACTGCATTCCCGGGAGCCGATCATGCGGGGACCATTCATTGGCTCATTGCTGGAAACCGCAATTGTGTCCTCGTGGGTCAAGACTTTTTATCACCGGGGATTGCCGCCGCCGCTCTACTTCTGGCGTTCTCGTGACGGACTGGAGATTGATCTGGTCATTGAATATGACGGTCGCCTGTATCCGATTGAAATCAAAGCCACGGCTACGGTAACTCCGCATCATGCGGCAGGTTTGCGCAAGTGGAACGAGTTGACGGGCGCAAATGAAACGGCCGGCATCATTATGGCCAATATTGATGGGCCGATGTCCGTCGCGCCCGGTATTCGCGCCGTTCCATGGTGGTGGGTGTAATTTCAGTCCAAAGTGGGCTGACGTCCACAACCCAATTCCTCAAGAGATAAGTTAACAAAATTGGGTGGATTGAGGAAGTTCCGGGCGTCAACTGCCAGGAAAAAAACCCGCAAAGCATTAATGGAAAGTCTCCGGGTTGCCTTCAAGGAAGCGCTTAAGGACCCGGGAATTCCCTTCGTGAAATAGACGCCAACGCGGTTTAGCGATTAGTCGGCCGCCGCGCCGGAACAAAAACGATCCCGGCCGGTGAACCGGATTCGTAAGTCTTATTTTATATTTTACGGTTTGACCCTGATTCCCCCTCGATCTTGGCGTGGCAAACGGACTTCTGGGCGTCGGTATAGGAAACTTTCCAAGCGCGGCGACTGATATCCACTTCCACTTCATCAGCCACCTTGACGACCACGTTGTCTTGAAAGTCCTTTGGCGTCAGCTCCCGGGCGGCCCCGTCTTCCAGTTGGGATAAGGCCGCAATGACGCGCCGGTAATTATCCTCGGATTCTTCCACCAGAATATCAACGTCTTCGGTTGTCCGAATCAACCCGTGTAAAATACAGGCGTGGCCGCCCACCACCAGGTAGTGCGCACCGTGCTGATTGAGCAAAGCACAAACACGTGCCAGAGGATCGGACGGAGTAGAATGGATCGAAGCGGCCGTCATCGAATTACCATAAGCGCGGGTTGGATTGCCGTTGTTTCCAGGCTTCATAAGCTTCCCAGGATACGGCCTTGAAAACAAAGCCGCGCGGTTGCGGGAATGGGTTCAGGCGGTCTACCCGTTGCTGCAAGGCCGGGGCGCGCTGATGATATTCAGCCGGCGAGGAGACTGTGGGCGGCTGACGGCGCCCAACGACTTTTACTTGAGTTTGCCGTTTGGGTTTTGCGTTTATTCTTTTCCCCTGATCCGAATCCAAGCAATCTTGAAATTCCGAGATAATTATAAGACCAATCGCGCCAACGGTGTGGCGCTCCTACAATCGTGATTTTTCTGATTTTCTGGTAACGCAGACGGGGAATGCGGTACTGGGCGGCAATCCGCCGGTTAGCTTCGGCCAGGGCGGTTTCATCCAGCGCCAGGTCCACGCCGTAGCCTAAGAGCGAGATGCTCCGCAGGCCGCCGGAGGCGTCTACGAGCCGGAAGACATCGGCCATATTGCGCACCCCAAGGCCATTGACCGCCGTAACCACCTGGTCGCGGAATTCCTGGTAGCCGATATTGATGGAATCCGGCAGGACCATGGAAAGCACCACGACGTGGTCGCCGGGCTTTTCCATGATTTTATCCTGGTGGAGATAGTAATAAACCAAACGCGGATTCATCTTGAGTTGCCAGTTCTCGCCGGCAGCGCGCAGATATTCGCCGGTCAGCTCCTGCAGAACCAGTCCGCCCTCCACCAGGTATTCCACCGGCGCGTCGGCCTGCCCAGGCCCGGCCAGTGTCGCCTGTTCGGGAATAAGTTCTTCGGCATCGCGCTGGCGCTTGAGCAGCACCTCGGTGCGGATAGTTTTTTGCGCGCGGACAAACTCAACCGGAACGCGCTCGCCCGGCGCGCGCCGACCGCCAATGAGATAAGGCAAGCGCAATCGGCCGAAATCTTGATCGGCATAATAACCCTGGGTGTCAACGGCAACTCCGTCCCAGGCGGTGATGACATCGCCGGCTTGCAGAACCGTGGCGGCGCCGGAGCCCGGCGACGTTTTCGTGACCAATATGCCGCCTTGCTCCTGGGGCACGCCCAAAAAGCGGCGCTTGACGGGGTCCATGAGCGGCTCGAATTGGAAGCCGGCCCAGGCCATGCCTTTATAAGGCGGCGCATTGGCATCGGCCAGGAAACGGCTGAGCGTAGTGCAGGGAATGAACAAACCCGTCTGGGTTTTCGGGTCGTAGTCCACGCTCAACCCCGCCAACCGCCCGTCAATGAACGCGGGCGTGCCGTGCTGCTCGATGCTTAATTGCGTCAGAACCTTGAGCGCCAGCGGACGTAAGGCCGCCGAGGCAGAAAGCTCCACCACTTGCGCCTCGCTGGTCTGAAACTCTCCGGAATGCTCCAGCTTTACGATGGTCAGCCGGTCATCGCGCCGAATGATGTCGGCCAGCGCCAATGGGACGGGCGCATTGGCGCCGGGCAAGTTGGTAAATCCCGTCTGGGGCGGGATGAAAGTGAGGATGGCGGTATTGAGCTGGTCATCGGCTTCGCGCACGGCTGCGGCGAGTTTACTGCCGCTTTTGGCCCGACGCAGTTCCACCTGGGTATGATTACGCACCAGGTCCTCAGTGGTCAGAACTTGTCCCGGAGCGATAACCACGCCAAAACCCTGGCGGACTTGAGCGGCTTTTTTGCGCCAGGGGATATGCGGGTCAAAATCCTGGTAGGTGACGGTAATTTCCAGCACGTTGGCGTCATAGTCTGGGGTGGGCGCGGCCAGCATCGGCAAGGGCTGGGCGAGCAGGCCGGCCAGTAGGAATCTCGAAGCAATACAAATTCTGGATTCCCGCTGGAGTTTACCCCGTGCTTTGACACGGGGCGGGAATGACAGAGCGTGGAGTCGTTGTTTGTCATTCCCGACCTGTAGCCGCGCCCGTGAGGGCGTGGATTCTTCCGGCGGCCACGGCGTCACCGCCGCGGCTACATGAAATAGCTGCCGCCTTTGTCGGCCTGATTTAAGAACATTTCTCATTTCCGCTTTCCTGTCGGTTCACTTTTGCCAGCGGCGGGCTCACTCCCGCGCGACGCGGGATAAATCCACTTTGCTTCGGGAACGGCGTAGCGTTGGAGGATTGTCGCATCGGCCGGCTGTGCTTCCGCGGCATCCAAAACCAAAGGGTCGGAATCGTCGAGAAAGCGGACGACGTGAAAACCATTAGTCGGCTGACCGAAAGCTTTCGGCAGGTCATTCATGTCGCGGATGGCCAGTCCGTTGATTTCCCGGACAATTTTATACAGGTAGGCTTCGTCATAGGCGTTTACCGGGTGGGCCAGCCGATTCTGCAGGATGACGAACTGGTCGCGGCCGGCAATCAAGCCATCGGTCTTGGCAAAGGTGGCATAGTATAAGAGATGCTGGGCATGTCCTTGGATCAGCTCGCCGCCGGCGGCCATCAGCAGGCCACGGCTTAAGGGCGCAAAAACCAGCCCGGAAATAATAAAATACTCCGGACGGCGCTCATAGGCGTAGCGTAAGGCAAAAGGATCATAGCGGTTGACCAGCGGCACGGTGATATTCAAGACCTGGGCATTACGCCAGACCTTGAACGCCACGCTTTCGCCGCACTGCTTGCGCTCCAGGAGTTCGATATATTCGACGGTCTGGCGGTCCAGGCGGACGGTGCCGTCGCTGGCGATGGCGTGGCCGTCTATGGCCAGGAGAGTGTCATTGGTCGCAAGGATGCCGGCGGCGCAGCCAAAGGGGTCAATGAAGGCAACGACCACGCCGATATCTTTGACCGGCAAATTCAACCGGCGGCGCATGGCCGGATTCGGTGTTTCCAGATGGGTGATGCCCAGTTCCGGGTAGCCGTCATAAACACCATCGGCAATGTCGGTCAGAAAATGCTGGATGACCGGCAGGGGAATGGCATAGCCCAGGTTCTGGGCGTTGGGAATACCCTGGAACGCCACGCCCACCACGCGATTCTTGAACAGCACCGGCCCGCCGCTATTGCCGGGATTGATGGCCGCATCCACTTGCAGCACCAGGTGGCTGTCCACCTGGCTGTGCGTATACAGGCGATAGTCAATGCGCGAGACCACGCCGCGGGTCAACGACAAGCGTTCGCCGCCGATGGGGTAGCCCAGCACAGTCACTTCCTCGTTCAGGTCCGGCAACAGCACGCCCAATTCCATGGGCGCGGCCTCGGCGAAAAATTCCGGGTCGCTGACCGTCAGGACCGCCAGGTCGCAGTCATGGCCGATGAAGGCCACCTGGGCCGGGTAGCGGCGGGATTGGCCTTCGCGCTGGACTTCGATGAAGCGCGCGTCGGAAACGACGTGCGCATTGGTCAGAATGCGTTTGCGGCTGTTTCCGCCGCGGGCGGAATAAATAATGAAACCGGAGCCGCTGCCGGAGTAGGGCGCGGAAGGTTGCCAGGGCCAGGCGTAGTCTTCGCGCTGGATGGTGGCATAGACCTTGACCACCGACTCGCGGAATTGATGGCGGCCAAGCCACGCCGCCTGCACCTCGAGTGCCGCCATGACCGCAAGAAGCGTAGCGCCTGATAGAACTCTGTAGCGCCTTGTCCTCATGTCTGAGCACAATAACCGGAAAGCTCACCGAGGCAAAGTAACAAATTAGCGCCGGTTCTCCGAAGAAAGAATAACAGCGGGCGCCGTGTGGGAGTGTTGCCGGGAGAGGCCCACACTTTTTAAAGTGTGAGCCTATGACCGGCGGCAGGCCAGCCCGAGCCAAACAGTCCGTGGCGGTAAGTCTTGTTGGTGGGTATCCTGTTGTAGGCCCGCATAGCCCGCCTGCAGCGCTATGCACAGCATTGCGGGCAGGCATGCGGGCATCCGCGCCACACCCGTGCTTCGTCCAGATGACTTCGCAGGGCAGGCTGTGGCGCGCTACAGTTGGCACCCCCAATGGCTGACGGGCCCATGGCGTGTCCGCAGCGTTGACAGGCGTCCTGGCATGAGATAGACTTATGCTTATCTATGACGGCACCATCTTCAACGCGGCTGGCCGAGCTGCTCAAGCGCACGGGATTGTTCCAGGACGAGCAAATTAAGGCGTTGCTTGAGAAAACTGAAGGCGGCGCCTCGATTACCAGGCGGGTGGTTGAGTCGGGCTACGCCTCCGAAGAGGCTTTTCTGGAGGCCATCGGCAAGGAACTCGCTTGCCCTTTTATCCGGTTGAACGAGGTTAAAATCGAGCCTGCCGTGATCGCGCGCCTGCCGGCCAAGGTCGTCTTTCAGTACAATGTCATTCCCTTGCAACTCGATAACTCCATTCTGCGCGTCGTTACCAATGACCCCTTTAATTCCAACCTGGCCGATGCGCTGCGGCTGGTTTCCGGCCTGCGCATCCGCCTGAGCCTGAGCCTGGCCGATGATATCGGCAAGGCCATCAACAAGTTTTATGGCGTGGGTGCCGACACCATGGAACGGCTGGTTGCGGACAAGGGCGTCGAATTGCCGCCGGAAGAAATCATGGCCAAGGTGGATTTAAGCGAGCTGGACCAGGAAGCCTCCATCGTCAAGTTCGTCAACCAGATTATCTGGGAGGCCTACAAGGACCGGGCCACCGATATTCATTTCGAGCCCATGGCGGATGAACTGCGCATCCGCTACCGCGTAGATGGCGTCCTCCATCAAACCTCCATGCCGCCCCAGCTCAAGCGGTTTCAGGCGGCCATCGTTTCGCGCATCAAGGTCATGGCCAATATGGATATCGCCGAAAAGCGTTTGCCGCAGGATGGCCGCATCGGGCTGGGCATCCACGGCGAAGACCTCGATATCCGTGTTTCCACCATTCCGACCGTCTATGGCGAAAGCGTCAGCTTGCGGCTGCTGACCCGCAAAAGCGAGCTGCTGGGCCTGGAGAGCGTAGGGATGAATAGCCGCGATGAGGCCATTATCCGCAAACTGATTGTCAAGCCCAACGGCATTTTGTTGGTAACCGGCCCGACCGGCTCTGGTAAATCCACGACGCTCTATGCCTGCCTGCATACGATCAACTCCATCGAGCAGCGCATCATCACCGTCGAGGAGCCGATTGAATATGAGATGGCCGGAATTAACCAGATCCAGGTCCGCCCGGAGATCGGGCTGACTTTTGCCACGGGCTTGCGCCATATCCTGCGGCAGGACCCCGATGTGATTATGCTGGGCGAAATCCGCGATTTCGAGACGGCCGAAATCGCCATCCGCGCGGCGCTGACCGGCCACCTGGTGTTAAGCACGCTGCACACGAACGATTCGGCCGGCGCGATTACGCGGCTGATTGATATGGGGGTCGAGCCTTTCCTGGTGGCCTCCTCCGTGGAGGCCATCATCGCCCAGCGCCTGGTGCGCATCCTTTGCAAGGAGTGTAAGCGCGAGCTTAAGCCCGACAATCCCGTGCGGAAATCCATTGCGTCGGTTAGCCAATTGGCCGGCGCCAAGGTCTATGGCGCCATAGGTTGTGACCAGTGCCGGCGGGGCGGTTACCGGGGGCGCATAGGCATCTTCGAAAACCTGCTGGTGACCGATGCCATCCGGCGCCTGATTGTCGAGCGCGCCGCCGCCAACGTGATTAAGCAAAAAGGGCTGGAGCAAGGCATGCAAACCCTGCGGGACGATGGCTGGGTAAAGGTCCGCGAGGGTACGACCACCATTGAGGAAGTCTTACGCGTAACCGAGGAAGAAGAAAATGGCTAAGTTCAGTTATACCGCCCGCGCGCGCACGGGCGAAAAGGTTGAAGGCACGCTCGAAGCTCCCGACCGCCGCGCCGCGCTTCTGCAGATTGAGCGGCTGGGCCAGATCGCGGTCAAGGTTGAGGAAAAGTCGGTGGCGCCGCCCCCCAGCGCGGCCGGCGGCTGGCGGGCGCTGTTTTCCCGCCGCGCGCGGCGCCAACGGATGGGCGCCCGCGACCTGCTCAACTTTACCAGCGAGTTGAGCGACTTGCTGGCGTCCGGCATGAAGCTGGGCAACGCGCTCAACACGCTCTCGCGCCGGCGGACTTCCGACGCCACCGACTATGTCGTGCGCGAGCTGCGGGATGAAATTATCCGGGGGGCAAGTCTTTCGGAAGTGATGGGCCAGTTCAAAGACACTTTTCCGACTTTGTATGTCAGTCTGATTCGCGCCGGGGAAGCCAGCGGCAACCTTTCGGAGGTTATGGGGCGAATCATCAAACATTACGAGCGGATCCAGGAAGTCAAGGAGAAGGTCATCATGGCCCTGGTGTATCCGGTCATTGTAATGGTCGTGGGCATTGCCACGCTGATCTTTGCCATGACGTTTGTGATTCCGCGCTTCACCCTGATTTTCAAGGACCTGGGCAGCACCCTGCCGGTGCCAACGCGTCTCCTGATCGGCCTGAGCGCGGTCCTGATTCATTATGGCTGGCTGATCGTGATCGGTCTGGTCGTGGGCGTGATCCTGTTCCGCCGCTTTCTGCGCACGGAAGCCGGGCGGGTCTGGTGGGACGGGTTTCAACTGCGCGTGCCGCTGATTCGGGATATTATCACCGCCAGCGCGTTTGCCCAGTTTGCCCGTACGCTGGGCATGCTGATCGGCAATGGCGTGCCCGTGCTGGACGCCTTGCACATCGGCGAACATACCGTGGCGAACTCGGTTATTGCCGCCGAAATTCATAATGCCCGCGACCGCGTGACCGATGGCACGACGATTTCCGGCCCGCTGGCCGCCGGCAAGGTGTTTCCGCCCATGCTGACCGACATGCTGGCCATCGGCGAGGAGACCGGCGACATGAGCGGCGCCCTGGCCCACATTGCCCGGCGCTATGAGGCTGACCTGGACCGCGGCGTGAAAATCTTTACCACGGTGCTGGAGCCGATTCTGATCGTGCTGATGGCCGTCATCGTCGGGTTCGTGGCGATCAGTATTCTGCTGGCGGTCTTTGATTTAACCAGTGGCCTGCGGGCCTAAGCACATGCTAAGGAATTTCCCGCCCGATGGCGGGCCTGCCTATGGCGTGACAAAAAGGTAGGGCCGCACAGCCTGTGCGGCCGAAAAGACGGCTGGACAAGGCTGTCCAGCCCTACCACATGAATAGTTGCCGAAGGCCTAATTGAGTGGAGCGTAGAGCGTGTAGCGATGGAGGCCGAATTAAACAATGCTTTGCACGAAAGGAGCCGAATCATGAAAGTCATTAACAAACACGAATTACATTCCGGCGCAGCATTTATTCCACGCCACGCGGGATTTACGCTGATCGAAGTTCTGCTGGTGGTGGTCATCATCGGCATTCTGGCGGCCGTTGTGGTGCCGCGTTTGTCGGGACGGGTGGGGCAGTCGCAGGCCTCCGCCGCCAAAACCAGTATTGCCAGCATCAGTCTGGCCCTGGACCTGTATGAAACCGATAACGGCAGTTATCCGGGGAGCTTGCAGTCCCTGCTTACCAAGGGCGGCGAGGATAACTGGCGCGGGCCTTACCTGAAAAAGGCGGAGATTCCGCTCGACCCCTGGGGCCGGGCGTTTGTCTATGCACCCAGGGAAAATGGCTATGAGCTCAGGTCCGGCGGCCCCAACGGCTCGACCGGCGACGGCGATGACATCACCAACTAACATGGGCTTTGCCCGTAACCGAAAATACGTGTTGTCCGCCTGTGGTGAAAATGTAGGAGCCTCGCCCCGTCGAGGCGATCTTATCGCGCCAGCGGCTCGTGCTTCGTAGCGAAGGCAGCCTTCGCTGACTTCGCAGAGTAGTAGGTGGCGCTCCTACAATTTTCTTGTTATTTATGACGGTATCGGGTGTTCAGGTTACCAAAATGTGCCCTAAACTTTCCCGCGCGCTTGCCCCGTGCTTGCCTCGGCGTAGCCTTCGGCGGAGCCTGGGTAGTCCGGCGCGGCCGGACGAAGCGGGGTTCACCCTGATCGAAGTGTTGCTGGTCGTCCTGCTCATGGCCATCGCCGTGGCGATTGCCTGGCCGTCCTTCGTGCGTTCCTTTCAGGGCCAGCGCTTGAGCACGGCGGCGCGAACGCTCGTCACGGTTACACGCTATGCCCGCAGCATGGCCGTGCTTAAGCAGAGCGACCTGGTTTTGACTTTCAACCTGGCCAACGGCCAGATTGACCTGGTCTCTTCCAATACGAGCCTGCCGAGTTTTTCGCGGGTGGTTTCCGGCGTCCGCCTGCAGGAAGTTGCCATCGAGGGCGCCGAGCCGCTGACGGAGGGCGTGGGTCGCGTGCAGTTTCTGCGCAACGGCGTCTGCAACCCGTTTGTAGTTACGCTCGCAGATCGCAGCGGCAACCAGGTGCGCCTGAGCGTTGACGCCCTGGGCAGTGTAAAGTCGAAAGTGTTTGGGACGCAATAACCGCTCAGGAGCCGAAATTCAGAATTCGGTCTTCTATACATGACGACACAAATGTTGCGGCACTCTGTCATTCCGAGCGAAGTCGAGGAATCTAAAGCCGTGCCACAGGAACTAGAGATCCCTCGACAGGCTCGGGATGACCCACTCTCCGACATGCTGCATTATTTATGACGCTGTGTATAAAATACTCAATCAGGCATATCTGATGTTCAAATCTAAAATTGAAAGTTTAGCCAAAAATATTTGAAATTTTGGTAGGGCGCTCTCGCCGAGAGCGCCGCGGACGGCTCGGCGAGCCGTCCCTACCACGGAACAACCGGATCACACAACAGGAAAAATGTTCAACACGAATTCAACACATTTTCAGAAAGAAGAACCGAAAATCCCGGTTTCCCGGGGTTTTACGCTGATGGAAGCCGTGATCGCCCTGGCGATCCTGAGTATCGGCATTTTTGTGATCATCGAGACCACCGCGCGCTGCCTGGCGGTGATCCGCTCCTCGCGCAATTATCAGACCGCGCGCGCAGTGCTTGACCAGGGCGAGGCCGAATTCCCGCTGCAGAGCACCAATGCGGTGGAGGATAATCAAGTCTCGGAAACGGAATATGAGAGCGGCTACAGCTTCGCGCGGGAGTTGCAGGAAGTTAACGGCGAAAAGAAACTTTACGTGGTCAAGACCCGCGTAACCTGGTCGGAATCCGGCCAGGGCGCGGTGGAAGAAGTGGTCAGCTATCTCTATTTTCCGAATGAGGAATAAGCACGGCAGTGCGCAGTTAAACAGTTCACAGTTCACAGTTCAGAGTTCACGGTTCACGGTTCAAGGTTATTCATGATTTCCCAACGAAGAACGACTATAGCCAGAGACCAGAAGTCAGAGGTCAGAGGTCAGAGGTCAGAAGTCCGTTGCTTGCCCTCCGTAGCGCTCGGGCGAAGGAGGGTTCGTCGTCTGTCTTCTGTCGTCCCTGCTTCGCCCTTCGGGCTTCGCAGGGCAGGCTGTTGTCTGTCTTCGGGCGCCTTTATCCCGCGCCGCGCGGGATTCACGCTCATTGAGCTGCTCGTGGCGGTGGCGCTGATGGCGATGGCCATGGCCATGACCTTCACGACTTTCTACAGTGTGATCAAGGCCTGGCAGCGGGGCAGCGCCATGGCCGCCGACCTCGATCACGGCGAATTTGTGATGCAGCAGATTGCCTACGGCCTGCGCTCGGCTTTCTTTCCACCCGCCTCTGCCGCCACGACGGCCACCAATGTTGCCGCGACCAACGCCGTGGCCACTAATGCCGCGGCGGCCACGCCGACGGCCGGCAGCGGCTACGGGTTTGTGCTGGAAGACCATGGCGAAGGCGTTGGCGCCGAGGATTTGATCAGTTGGGTTAAAACGGGCGCCACCCTGCTGGGCTTGAACGATCCCCTCGTCAAGGGCCTGCATCGCGTGCAACTCTCGATGGAGGACGATGGCGAAGGCGGCCGGGCCATCGCCGCGCGGGCTTGGCGCCCCTACGCCAATCTGCTGGATTTTGATCCGGCTGATATTCCGCCGCGTTTTATTTCCAGTAAAGTGGTGGGCTTGAACTGCCGCGTCGCCAAGGAAATGAAGGATGGCCAGTGGGACTGGCTGGATGTCTGGGAAGATGAGGCTACCAACTGTCTGCCGCTGGTAGTGGAAATAACTCTGTATCTTGAGCCGCTGGAGCCCGACGAGCCGCCCGTGGAAGTCCGGCGCACCACGGATATTCCCGTTGCGCCTTTGTCGTGGAGTAAAGCTAAACCGTGATGCCTTATAGCAACTCAAGCCCAGATGTCTCGACTTCGCTCGACATGACACGCACCTGTGATGAGCGCAGTCGAACCAGAAACGGTCATTCCGAGTCCCAACTCCCCAGGAGGTCGGGACGAGGAATCTTACTCGCCCTGCGTAGCCCTTGGGGCGAAGCGGGGTCCGGTGTCTGGCGTCCGGCGTCCGGTGTCCGGCGTCCGGTGTCCGGTCCGCAAGCTGGCGCGGCCCTGGTGGTGGTTTTGTGGGTCGTGGGACTCTTATCTCTTTTTGTCATGGCGTTTGCCTTCGATATGCACATTGAGACCCGGATTACCTCCAGTTGGCGCAAGAAACTTAAGGCCCAGTATCTGGCCAAGGCCGGTATCGAGCTGGCCCGGATGATTCTCATGGAAACCGCCGACCCGGATGTCAATAACCCGGACACCTCCATTTACCTGGGTAAAGGTTCGGACGAGGCGGTGCGCGGCGCGGCCATCTCGCTCGCCCGGGGTGGCGTGGCCGAAATGACGCGCGAGTTGGGCGCCGGCACGCTCTCCCTGAGCGTCCGCCCCGAAAATGCGCGGATCAACTTGAACAGCATGATTTTCGTCAACGACCGCGAGCGGACCTATACTACCTGGCAGCCGCTCTTCGAAGCCGCCGGGGTTCCCTGGGAACAGTGCGATGCCCTGATTGACTGCCTGCTCGACTGGGTGGACATGGACGAGCTTACCCATCTCAACGGGGTGGAGTCTTCTTATTACGAGAGCCTGGATCCGCCCTATAAATCTAAAAACGCCGCGCTGGACACCGTGGACGAGCTCGCGCTTATCAAGGGATTCGACGAGAAACTGCCGGAGTCGGAAGTCAGCATTTACCAGGCCGTCTCCGGGTTCCTGACGACCTATGCCACTGACGAAAAAATCAACATCAATGCCGTTGATCGCAACACCATCATGGGTTTTCTGGGAATTGATGGCGCCTTGGCTGATGAGATTATTGCCGAACGCCAGGGGCCGGATCTCAAGGATGGCACCGATGACGATCTGCCTTTCAAGAGCCTCGCTGATTTCCTGGCGCGGGTCCCGGCTTTTCCGCAGAGTCTGTCTGACCGCGTCTCGTTCACCGCCATGGGCCGTTTCTCGATCCTGGCCCGCGGCCGGGTCGGCGACCTCGAACATGCCGCGGCCTGTGTGGTGTCGCTCTCGGGCAAGAACCTGACCGTTTTACATTTTATTGAAGGCGACGCCCTGCGCGAAGACCTGATCAGCCATTGACAACATTGCTCGGCGCGCATGCGCGCCCAGCGGCAATGGTAAATGGTTGCTGATTAGCTGAGTAGAGGCTATGGTTAACAGGAAATGGTGAATCGAGTACTGAACTGTTGCCGGTGTTCTTCATCAACCATCAACTATTGATCAGCGACCATTCCAAGCGACTGCCATGGCCCGTAATTACATAACCGGCGTGCGTTTAGGCGATACCTTTCTGGAATTGACCACCCTAAGTTCCAGCAAGAAGGGAATGGCAGTGCTGGCTTCCCGGCAGGTGAAGCTCCTGGGCGAGACCACCGCGCTTGCGGACTTCGAGAAGCGCGCCGCGGCGATCCGCCAGCAATGCCCCGAGCTGGCCGGGCAAGTAGTCATTGGCTTGGCGCCCAACCGGATGCTCATGCGGGTTGTGGAACTTCCCACCACTGATCCGGCCGAAATGGCCGCGATGATCCAGTTGCAAGTGGATCAGTTTTCGCCGTTTCCGGAGGAACGCATGGCGGTTTCCTACGAGGTCCTGCGCGCGACGGAAACGTCCTGCCGGGCGCTGATCACGGCCGTGCCCAGGGAGCAGGTTGATTCATTGGGTGAATTATTCCGCCGGCTGGGACTTCCGATCCGGCGCATTGATGCTGAGATTATGGGCTGGTGGCGGCTGCTGGCGGATTACAGCGCTTTTGCCGCGCAAGGCAGGCAGTTGCTGCTCTTGCTGGAACCTTCTGGCGGAGCATGGCTGGCGATTCAGGACGGCCAGCCGCAGGCCATCAAAGCAGTCAGTCCCCGAGGAGACCTGTCCCCGGAAGAATACGCCGCGGAACTTGCCGGCGACCTGGGGGCTTTGATCGTGGCACTGGACCTGGAGCATGGCGCGATGCCGCTCAAGGGCTTGGATTGCTGGAGCCGCGACATGGAGATGAACTTGATCGTGCCGCGCCTGCAGCGGGAATTGGGCAATGTCGCCGTGCGCGTGCAGTCGCTGGAAAGTCTCCCGCCTTTAAGCGAGGGGCTGGCGCGGCGCGCGCTTGCGCCGGGATTCGTCCAGGGCCGGCCCGGCGCACTGGATCTGGTGCCGCCGGCTTGGCGCCTTGAGGTCGCCGGCCGACTTTTTCGGCGGCGTCTGGTCATCGCCGCGGGCGCGGCCCTTGGTCTCTGGGTGGCGGCCGTCGGCGGATTTTTAATCGGGTTTCAGTGGAACCGCTTGCAGCTTAAGCGCCTGGAGACGCGCCTGGCCGAGCTGCAGCCCGCCGCGGACGAAGTGCGGCGTTTGCAGCGGCAGGTTCATTCCTTTGAGACCTATCTTGACCGCCAGTATTCAGCGCTGGAATGTCTGCGGGAAATCAGCACGCTCTTGCCCACCAACGTGGATCTTACCGCTTTCCAGTTCAAGAAGGGCAAGACCATTTCGCTGCGGGGCGAGGCTCTGGCGGTGGAGCCGATTTATGATTTCAAAAAGGTCCTGGATCAATCAGCGCTGTTCAAAAGCATAGAGATGGGCAGCACCCAGCCCAGTAAGCGCAAGGAGGTTACGGCCCAGACCTTTCAGATGAATGTGCGGCTCAAGGGGAACCAACCATGAAACTATCTTCCCGGGAGGCGGCCCTGGCGGCCGGCACCGGTTTTATCCTGCTCTTTGGTCTGACCTACGTGGTGGGCGCGCCGCGGATTAAAGTGTGGCAGGAACGGATCGCCACCGGCCAAACCCAGGCGCAGCGGATTGAACTTTCGGAGGCGCTTACCCGGAATCGCGTGCACTGGGACCAAAGACTCGCCGAGGTGCGCGGGCGGCTCTCGCGCTATCCGGCCGCCACCGATGTCACCGCCGATTACCTGAAAATTCTGGAGCGGGTGGCCAAGGAAAACAATATTACTCTGATTCAGCGCAAGCCGCAGAAGGAAAAGCGCCAGGGCGATTGCTATGAAATGCCGATTGAATGCACCTGGGAGGGCGAGCTGAACGGTCTGGTGCGCTTTCTTTTTGCCCTGGATCAGGAGTCGGTGACCATGGATGTTGAGGAGCTTAGCGTCTCGCTTGTTTCGGGCGGCAAGGGGCGGCTCAAAGGGAACTTTACGCTGATGGGCATTTACACCCGCGAGGGCGATAAAGCCCCCGCGCTCTCGACCAATGCGCCGGCCAAGAGCGCCGCCGGGTCGGAGCTTGCCATCACGCCGGCGATGTGAAATACTGTTCTTGGCTGGGTTTGGCAAGCCCTTTGATAGATGTCTCAGTCTTGTGGGTGGCCACAGGTAGGGCGCGTTCGTCCAGCCTTCGTAGCCAGTAGGCTTTCCGCCCTTGCGGATCCGCTAAGGCGGAACTACGGCGGAGTAGGCCCGAACGCGCCGCGGACGGCTCGGCGAGCCGTCCCTACCATCGCGCGACCACCTCGTAACTGAGATTACGAGATAAGCTCCGGCAAACGGTTGAATGCGTTTTAAGAAAATGGCTCGTTCAAAATCAGAATTAATGTTGGGGCTGATCCTGGGATTGGCCTGCGGCTTGGGGCCGCACCTGGCCTGGGGCCAAGCGGATGTCCCGGCGGCCAAGCCGGGACAGAATCCGTTTGCGGCCTTTGCTGCCATGACTACGGGAACGGCCGTTAAGGCCGGCCAGAACCCGTTTGCCGGGTTTTCTCCGGTAACAACGGCCACCATCCCCTTGGCGGTAACCGAAAGTATAGCATTGGAGGAGGAAGAAGAGCCTGAAGAACAGATGGAAGCGGCGGAGGCCGTCGCGGCCGCTGATACCAACGGAGCGGCATTGATGCCGGCTGAGCCGGAGTCGCCGTCCATGGATGCGCTGGTTGGGTTGAAGTATGAGAACATGGATGTCGAGGAAGTCCTCAGCCAGTATAGCGCCTGGACCGGCCTGGCGCTCATGCGCGCGCCGGATGTGCCCGCCGCTAAAATAACCCTGAAGTGCCCCAAGCGCCTGCCCAAGCGCGAAGCGCTGCTGGCCATCGAGGGCGTGCTGGCCATGCACGGCATCGCCCTGGTGCCTATGGGCGACAAGTTCCTGAAGGTTGTGCCGATCGGCGCCGCCCGCCAGCAGGGCATGGCCACCGGCACCGGCGCCGTGGAAAAGGAGATTGAGGATACCGACCGCCTGGTGAGCCGGATTGTTGAGCTTAAACACCTCGAAATTGCCGAAGCCCAGGCTACGATCCAGAACCTGATTCACACTTACGGCAAGGTCACGCCGCTGGAGCGGGTCAACTGCCTGATGATCACGGAAACGGCGCTGAACCTCAAACGCATCCAGGAAATCCTGGCGATTATTGACCAGCCGGTGGAATCGCGCGAGGAGCTGAAGATCTTTCCCATCATCTATGCCAAGGCCTCGGAGATTCAGAGCAAGATTGAATCCATCATTGCCGATGTTCAGGCCAAGGAAGCCCAGCGGCGTACCGTTCGCCCGCAGCTTACCTCGCGCATGCCATTTCAGCCGCTCCAGCCCACGCAGCCCACGCAGCCTTCGCAGCCGACCACGGTGGAAGTTAGTCCCTCATCTCTGGAGCGGGGTTTGATCAAGAGCAAAGTCAAGATGGTGGCCGATGACCGCATCAATTCGCTGATTGTCATTACCCGGCCGGAGCAGTTTTCGTTCTTTACCAACATCATCAGCGCGCTGGACCGCAAGATTGAGCCGGAAGTCAGCATCAAGGTCTTTGCCCTGGAATATGCCGATTCCAAGGACGTGGTCAGCGTGCTGAATAATCTCTTGAGCGGCGCGACCACGAAAACAACAACGCCCCAACCAACGACGCCTACCGCCCGAACAACCACGCCGGCAATTTCGCCGTTTATGCCGACCCCAACGGAATCGGGCGCGAGCGCCACGACCACGGCAGGCGCCGGTGAAATTCAGCTTTCCGGCAAGTTGTCCTCCGATGTGAAGATCATCGCCGATACGCGCATTAACTCGCTGCTGGTGCTGGCCAGCCGGGTGGATATGGCCGTCATCGAGGATGTCTTGCGCCAGCTTGATATCATGCTCTCGCAGGTGCTGATCGAGGTGGCGATCATCGAGATCGGCTTGAGCGATAAGATCAGGGTGGGCATTGACTGGCTGCAGCGCTCAATGATCGCCTATAACGAGAAGCGCTCCGGCGGCCGCAAGGCCGTCGTCGGCTTTGGCGGCGCCAGCCGCGCCGGGACCGAGGGCAGCTTGGCGGATGCCGATGCCATCAATATGATCTCCGACCTGCCCGCGGCCCAAGGCTCGGGCTTGACCTATTATTTCAAGCTCTTTGATTACAACATTGATGCCGTTATTAATATGTTGGCGTCCGCATCGGAGGCCAAAATCCTCTCCACGCCTATTATTCTGACCATGGACAACAAGCAAGCCAAGATCATGGTCGGCGAGAAGCGCCCGATTGTAACCTCTACCAGCATTTCCGGCGGCGGCGTGCAGCAATCGGCCTACCAATACACCGATATCGGCATTCAGCTCGACGTCACGCCGCGGATCAACAAGAAGGGTTTCGTGAACATGGATATCAAGCAGAAGATTGATAACACCGGCGAAGACGTCATCATTGACGGCAACGCCGTGCCGATCATCACCACCCGTGATTTTACCGCCTCCATTGCGGTTAACGACGGACGCACCATCGTGATCGGCGGGATTGTCACCACCGAAAAGAAAAAGGGGCGCACCAAGATTCCCTTCCTGGGCGATATCCCGCTCTTGGGCGTGCTCTTTCGCTCCGACAGCGCCGGCGAGACCCGGCGGGAATTGATCGTGCTGATGACGCCCTACGTGCTCAACACCCCGGAAAAAGCCTATGCCGAAACCGCGCGGCGCCATGGCTATATTACCGCCGCCTCTAACATGTTGGCCGAAAGCTGGTCGGGAAGCGCGCTCTCAACGCCGAACGCCGCTGCGGAGCAGGAGCTCAAAAAGCAACAAGATGCGCTTGAACCCGAAGGCAAGCTGGCGCCGCCGGGCTCTGCCAAATCCCTGGATATTAACGTGGTGCTGGAATCGCCGACCGGCGGGGTCCAGAATGTTCCGATCACCGTGCGGGAGCAAACCGCGCCGTCCATGCCGCCGAAGGATTCACCTTGAACCAAACCCTAATAAGACACGCCGCTGGAGAGCGTTGATGAGTATGAAACAAATTTCTAACGATAGGCATCCTTGCGATGGCGGATAACTGACACATCCACGAACCGCGCCTGCTCATTAATGCAATAGACTATTCGATAATCTCCCACACGTATACGCCACAAATCTGATGAGCCTTGCAACTTGCTGCATCCCGATGGCCGAGGCTGTTGCGCCAAAGCCTCGATATGCCAGATGATCCTATGCGCAAGCCGGACCTCCAGCCGTTCCAGTTCCTTACGCGCGGAACGGGCCATGACAACTTCATATGGTTGCACGAAGTTTATCCTGCCGTCGCAAGAGCTTCTTGACTTCAGCTAAATGCTCGCGCGGTTCATGTGCCCGCTCCTGGACCAGCAGGCGATCGTAAAAATCCTCCCATATGTTCCGATTTTTGCGTAAGTCAATTACCACCGCCGTCTTCCGGCCATGGTCGTCAACCACAAATTGTACTCCGCTCATGATGCTTTTCCTGTTCTCGGCGCCTGGCAAGGCCGGTTAATTCGTCTGCGAGAGTTTTTTCAGCTCATCCCGCAGGGCGGCGGCATCCTCGTAGCGTTCCTCGGCCACGGCCTTGGCTAAGCGCTGCTTGAGGGCCTCGGCCGGCGTAAGCCGGTGGGTGGGCTTTTCCTCGTGCGCCGCCGGTTTAGCAGTTGCGGCTTCATCGAGCAGAACTCCCGCGGCTTCCATAACATCTTCCGCAATGTAAATGGGCGCCGCGAAGCGCAAGGCCAGGGCAATGGCGTCGCTGGGTCGAGCGTCAATCGTTGTTTCCACGCCGTTCCATTCCAGAACGAGATTGGCAAAGAAGGTGTTTTCCCGTAAGGCGCAGATTTCAACCCGCTTCATGCGGCACTCGAGATTGTCCATGATGGTTTTCAGCAGATCATGGGTCAGGGGCCGCGGCACGGCCACGTGGTCCAAGTGCAGGGCTATGGCCTGAGCTTCCGGCGCGCCGATGAAAATCGGCAGCGTCCGCTTGTCCGTTCCGCCCTGCAGCATGACGACAAAGCCCATGTTGGAGAGCGATACGTGCGTTACCCGCGCGAGAATCATTAGTTCTTCCTTTCGACGCCCGCAATATAGCACGGCCGACCAGCCATGACAAGCGGTTCAAGTGCGCGATTTGAGCAACTCGGCGATGCGCTCCTGTAAGCAGTCCAGGCCTTTTTGTTCCAAGGCGGACATGACCAGGGCCGCGGGATATTCGCGCTGGAGCGCCGCTAAACTCTGCCGCGTTTCCGGCCGGTCGGCCTTGTTGAGCAATAGCAAGGATGGAATCCTCTCCGCGCCCATTTCTTGCAGCGTGGCGCGCACGACGCGGATATGCTCGCGCACGTAGCGATGCGAGCAATCCGCCACGAGCAGCAGGAGATCGGCGGCGACAATTTCCTCCAGTGTTGAGCGGAATGAAGCCACCAGCCCATGCGGCAGATGACGGATGAAACCGACCGTATCCGTCAGTATGACCCGGCGCCGCGGGGAGAAGCCCGCGCGTAATTCCGGTATTGGCACCGGTGTAGCCGCGGTCCGGCGGTCGCCGGATTGCTGCGTTTCCAGGTCGCTGAGATCGGCCGCTAACGCTTGCGGCGCCACGGGTAGACCCGCCTGCAACGCTGGAAGCGTAGCGACTGCGGGCAGGTAAAGCAAGCGGCTCTTGGTATCCAGGGTGGCAAAGAGCCGATCGTCCACGTAGGCCTGGGCGTCGGTCAGCGCGTTAAGCAGGGTGGATTTACCCGCGTTGGTATAGCCTACCAGGCAGACTACCGGCCAGGGGCGACGCGCGCGCGTCAGCGCGCGGCGTTGCTGAATTTCCTTGAGCTTACGTTTCAGAATCTTGATGCGCGCGGCTATTGGCGCGCGGCGCAACTGGAATGGGCTTTCGCCCGGTCCGCGCATGCCGATGCCGCCGGAAAAGCGCGCCTGCCGGACCGAGACCGGGATGCGCGCGGCCAGGTATTGCAGTTGGGCGAGTTCCACCTGAATCTGGGATTCGGACGTGCTGGCGCGCCGCGCAAAAATTTGCAGGATCAGTTCAGTGCGGTCAATAACCTTGATGCCCAGCGCCAGGTCGAGGTTGTTGACCTGGACGGGTGAAAGGTCGCAGTCGAAAATCAGCAGGTTGGCTTTGGCTTCGCGGCCGGCCAACTGGATTTCGGCCAGCTTGCCTTGGCCGATGAAGAAGGCCGCGTCGGGGCGGTGGCGCCGTTGGGTAATGCTGCCCAGCACCACGGCGCCGGCGGTGTCGGCCAGGCGCTCCAGTTCGGCCAGGGAATCGTCGGCTTCTTCCGCTGCTTGCGGTCCAAGAATCACCTGGATCAGCAGGGCGCGCTCCTGGGGCATGGCGGGCTGTGGTTTCATCGGCGACGCCGGGCGACGGTCTTGCGGAAACGGTGGACGCGCGCCACAGAGGGGTTCTGGCGGAAGACCTCGCGGCGCAGTTGCTTGGCCGTTTTAACGTGCGGGGCTTCCAGCCACTCGCGGAATTGGCGGTAAAGCTCCTCATTCTCGAAACCCTGACAGCGCCCGCGTTCCCACTCGCGGCGCGGACAGGCAAATTTCCAGCAGGTTTTTCCAAGGTTCAGCAGGCAGGTGTAACAGCGGTGAATCGGCTTCGGCGTGTAGCGCATGGGCTTATTTATAGCATTTTGCGCTTTCGTAGGAAAATGAAAAACCTTGATCGCGGGAGCAGGTTGGTTATAGTTGCCTTTCGAGGGTTTGGCTCATTTTTTTGGTAAAAAAAGTTTTGCGGAGGGAGCAGTTCTCATTGCCGGATGGTGTAATGGTAGCACAACAGACTCTGGATCTGTTTGTCCAGGTTCAAGTCCTGGTCCGGCAACCACTTGTGCAGTCCTGTCCTTATGGAGCAATTTGTGTTGTTGCCCCCTTCTTGCCCGCCGTAAGTCGTGTCTTGATATACGATTTGCTACGGCTTTTACCGTATGCTACCGTCTGCAACAAAGGGCAACATCGAATTCGGGAGAGGGAATCAAACTCTTTCCTCAAGACCGGAGATCTACCGCGGGTCAAGGAATCCTGGAGAAACTGAAACCACACGTTGGAGAGTGGATGGGAATGCTTGCCTGGTTCAGCGATCATCTTCTTGAGTGCTGGCCTTCGATTCTTCATGAAGTAGCTTGGAGGTCTGAACGCGATACTGGAATCCAGGGCGCTTCTTATATCGTTCGCGTAAGGCTTCCACTCGTTTCCGGAAGGCAACCGGACCAGAACCGTCCGAGCGTCATGTTTGAAATCGCCCCAGTGGTAGGTCACAACGGCCCGGCTGGACGACACGTCAATGTGGCTGGACAGACGGCTGACAGCTTCTTGCTCTTTTTCGGTCAGAAGCCGATCTATCGTCTGCCACTCGTAGTACTGGTATTCGCTCATCGTGTGTCACCTGGCCTCTTTAGCCGGAGGCTGTTCACATCGAGGTGTTGTCGGGCGAGCTTGTCCAGTTTGGCTGGCGGCATCATTTCGATAGCGTCATCGAGCACGTAGTAGATGTGCTGGTTTCCGAGGCGTCGAATCGCGACGCGGAATTTGTCGCGGTCAATTATCATTTGGTATGTCTTTCACTTTCCACGCACCCATCGTCTGTAGGCGGCGATCCACTCCGCGCCGGCCGGTCTTGGGGTCGGTAGCGGCAGATCCAGCAGGGGAACCCGCTGCCGATGGCCTTGACGGCAACACACCGCCACGACTTTGTCGGAGTCGGTCAATTCTATGCGATCAATCGTGACCTCCATGCCCAGCACGGTGGTGAATGGCAGGGCAAGATTCTCTTCCAACATGGTGAAGATGCCGGTGATCTGTTCGGCCTTGTTGTAGCAGTCCATCGTCGCCTCCTCAATCATCCCGTCCAAACGCGCCGAACTTAACTTTTGAGGGCGGGCTAGGGATGATCTATACTTTCCTACAGGCATGACTGTGTCCTCAGCGCCCAAGCAGAGCGCTGCCGCGGGCCGTGAGACGATACTTCTGAAGACGGCTGTTCGGCTTGTCTGGGATAATCATCTCGAGGAGACCGGCCTCAAGCAGAGGCCTGACGAACCGGACACGGAATTTGGTGCGGTCAGAACGTCCGACTACCCTCATCAACTCCACAAGCGATGCGTCGGCTTGGCACAACCGCAATATGGCGACTTGGTGCCGACTTAGTGCCGACTTGGTGCCGACTTGGGTCCTGACTGGGGCGACTGACCGTGCTTCTGACGGCGGCTGTGCGGAGAACAGCGGCGATAGCTGTCTCAGGCGAACAATGAACGTGTTTGCCTCATTTTCAAACTCCACCTTGATGTTGTGTTCCCTGCAAGCATCGATGATTCGCAAGGTGCCTGTGCCCCAATGCTCAATAAGCCGTGCCCGGAAAAGGGCGCCGGCAATCAACACGTTCCGCGGCGAGGAACGATGCTGATGGTAGAGCGATTGAACGGAAATGCCATGCGGCAAGGAACCTGGATTCCAGACTTCCAGGCAGTCATCGGAGATGCGCACCTGAATAGTGCCTGCGTCGGCGTAGTTGCGATGGCATAGGGCATTGGTAATGGCTTCGCGGACGGCTTCCTCAGGATACTCCGGAACAACGTCATGGGCAGGTTTGCCTGTGATGACGATAGCCTGACGCGTGTTGCGGGTGACGAAGTCCATGGCGTTGTCAAGTTGTTCCAAGATAGGTCCTTCAAAAGTCCGTTCATCAATGAAGTGCACGGAAGTTGTGCCCTTGAAACGAGCGCATTTGGTTTGAGCTTCGACATGAAACCGCTGGGGGCGTTTGCCAAACAGCAAGGCGGCGGCATGGGTATATCCATGGTGAGAAAGAAGCTTCAGGTTCTTTATGACATCGTCAACGGGCGTGGATATCTTCATTCCGGCACGTCTGAGGAAGTCTTTAACGGCCTTCTTGTGGATATCCTTGTCGGTAAACCCTTCACACGCATATGAATCCCAAGTGCGACCGGTAGATACTTCCAGAAGGCGGTGGGCTTCATCCCGGTGCAAGAACTGGTTCGTTCTGCCGACTCGCTTTATCGGCCGTCCAAAGCCCCAGACCGGTTTTACTGTGCTCTGGTCCACGCGAATCTCAAGGATGGACCTGTTTGCGGCCCCAGTAATTACGATGGACGGGAATTGAGGCGGATCGGTGTTGACTTTGATCTTGTTGGCGAGATCCTCCAGCGAACCTTGTCCGATTTGGACGCCGACACGTTCTCCTTTTGGGCTGACACCAACATATATGGTTCCACCCTTCGCGGTGGCAAATGCGGCACAGGTCTCGACGATTTCTCTCCATTCGCTGAGCGACTGCTTCCACTCCACCATTTCGCTCTCCGGCAGAATGCCCTTGGGAAGTGTTCTCTTCATAGCAAGAGGAAGATACTCTCCGCGCGCACGGATGTCCACTTCCAACGTTGGCTTTGGTGTCTGTCTTTTCCGGTATAGACCTTTCCCCCCATGCGTGGTATGTATCCGCACATGTCCAACAGCACTCATGGCAACATTCAACAGGTCCGAGAGCGTCTCCTGCTGGTGGAGAAGGAGCGTAAAGAGCTTCTTCTCCAGCTCGACACGCTCGAGAGGCAGGCCTTTCTCGAATCGCCCCCCGTCATAGGGTTGCCGTTGGGGCAGCCGGCTTGCGGATCCTTTCCGGCGACGCCCGATGAGCGAGTGGCACTGTTTCTCAAGCTTTTCCGCTGCCGCACTTCCGTCTATCCCAAGATGTGGGAAAACAGGAAGAAAGGTGCCAAAGGGTATGCTCCCGCCTGCGACAATGAATGGCAGCACAGCGTTTGCGAAAAGCCGCGCGTGAAATGCTCCGAATGCCGCAATCAAGCTTTCCGTCCTCTGGACGAGAGCGCAGCAAGGGAACATCTGCTCGGACACATTACCATTGGAACCTACGCCATCAGAGAGGACGATACATGCACGTTTCTGGCCTGCGATCTCGATGAGACAAACTGGGCTGATGACGTCACAGTCTATCGGCGTTCCGGCATGGAAGTTGGAGTTGATGTTGCAGTGGAACGTTCGCGTTCAGGCAACGGTGCGCATGCATGGATCTTCTTCTCTGAAGCTGTGCCGGCTCGCCTTGCCCGGTTGCTGGGGACCATGCTCCTCTCTCGGACTGCAGATCATCGACAGGCACTCGGTGTAAAGTCTTTTGATCGGTTCTTCCCAAGCCAGGACACCCTGCCGACCGCTCGCCATGGCTTTGGCAACCTCATTGCATTGCCACTCCAGAAAACCCCGCGCGAGAACGGTAACTCGGTCTTTGTGGACGAACACATGCAACCCCATGCCAACCAATGGGCCTACCTTGCGAAGGTCCGATGCCTGTCGCTACAGGATCTGCGATCTCTTGTTCGCGGAGTACTGGCGGCGATAAAGGACAGTGACTCTGCGGCGGACCGAGCCCTTGAAACGGACCGCACCATCATCGAGAATGAAGAACGGGTTATCAACTTGCCGGTGCCAATGGAACTCGCTTTGGTCCGGGACGAGCAGATTCACATGCCGACTTCAGGTATGCCGGGCGGGCTTATCACGATGTTGAAACGCCTGGCCACGTTCCCCAATCCGAAATTCTACGAGCGCCAGCAAATGCGCCTTCCCACCTACCCGGAACAACGATTCGTCTTTTCCGGCGAGCTTCGTGAAACCGAGTTGGTTTTGCCGCGTGGCCTGATCGACAAGGTAACCGCGCTTCTCGAAAAGGCAGGCGCATGCCTATCCATCGAGGATCGGCGCACGGCACGAAAGGGATTGAAAGTCACTTTCACTGGCACTCTCACAGCGGAACAGCAAGCTGGCCTCATCGGCTTGAAATCGCATGATATTGGGATCGTTGTCATGCCTCCGGGTTCGGGCAAGACCGTTCTCGGGTGTGCCATGATTGCCCAGCGCAAGGCGCCAACTTTGATTCTTGTCCATCGGAAACCGCTTCTTGATCAATGGAAAGCGCGACTTCAGCAGTTCCTGGATCTCGGGGACATCGAAGTCGGAGTTATCGCCGGCACCAAGCAGAAGCCGGGCGGCAAGATAGATATCGCCATGATCCAGTCGCTGGCCAAGAATCCGGAGTTGCCGAGCCTCGCTGCTCGCTATACCCACGTGATTGTCGATGAGTGTCACCGGATTCCCGCTCCGTCATTCGAGGGTGTCCTCAAGACATTCAAGGCGCGTTATGTTCTTGGCCTGACCGCAACACCGTATCGAAAAGACGGGATGGAAAGGATCCTGTTGCACCAATGCGGGCCGATTCGATACAGCTCCGATGCGGACGCAGCGTCGCTCGGCAAGTCGGTGCTCGTTCGTGAGACCAGTTTCAATATCCCTTCGGAACACGGAGACAGACCCGCGTACCACATTTTGGCCGAATCTATTGCCCATAACGACGCACGAAATACAATCATTGCGGCCGACATTGTAGCGGCGGCGGTGAAGAACCGGCGCATTCTCATTCTCGCGGACCGGACGGATCAGGTTCTGGATCTGCAAAAACGCGTCGTGGAGGAACCGCAACGGATGTCCTGCCCCGCGCAGCACTTCAAGCTCGACAGTCAAATGGGAATCAAAGCCCGGCGTGAAGTCCACGCCGCAATCGCCGCCGCCTGTCAGGGCGACCGAGGCGTTTGTATTTTCGCCACGGGTTCGCTGATTGGTGAAGGCTTCGATCTTCCTGCTCTCGATACCCTCGTCTTGGCGAGTCCGGTTTCTTTCAAGGGGCGGCTTGTCCAGTATGCTGGCCGCCTACTTCGAGCATCGAAGGGCAAAGCGGATGTGAGAATTCACGATTACCTCGATGCTTCTTCGCCCGTAATGCTCAAGATGTACCGCAAGCGGCGAAAGGCATACGAAGACATGGGCTACAGCGTGGAGGAGATCACGCCGAAGGGCGTCGACGTTCAGTGCATGTTCGCTGACCGTATCTTCGCCCCGGCATCCGTTTGAGTGAGCATTGCCTCGCATCATCTGGATGATCGCGGCGACATAGCCTGCAAGGAACGATTCTACTGATACGGCTTTTATAACGTAGCTGGGCGTTGCATGGTGTTGAAATTTGCTGAAAGGCCAACAATCCCAGCATTTTGATGGGTTGAGAGGAGACTCTGGATCTGTTTGTCCAGGTTCAAGTCCTGGTCCGGCAGTTAAGCGGAAGGTTCCCAGCCGGAGGCTGGTCCGCCTTTGGCGGGAAATCCTAGTCCGGCAATGCTTGTGCTTTTTGTGGCAATATGTCTTTACCGGCAATGAACTCAAAGACACGCGTAATTACCGCGCTGGAGCATAAAGAAGCCGATCGAGTCCCTTGTGATTACTGGGCGGTAGCGGCGCTGACCGAGCGGTTAAAGACCAGGCTGGGTTTTACTGATACCGAGCAACTGTTAAAGTATTTCCAGGTTGATCTGCGGGTTGTAGCCGGGGCGCAATATATTGGCCCGGAATTAAAGACATATCCGGATGGTCGGACGGAAGATGTGTGGGGCGTAGTTCGCAAGCCAGTTACGGTTTCCGGCCCTGGTTTCCAGCAAACCTATCTGGAGTTGGCCGAGTCGCCCTTGGCCGCTATGCAAACGGTCCGGGAGATTGAGCGGTATCAGCACTGGCCTTCACCGGACTGGTGGAATTACGCGGGCATTGCCGCTGACTGCCGGCGACACTCCGGCTATGCCGTGGTGAACGCCGGCGACCGGCTGGATCGCACCGCCCAATTAAAAACCGCGATGTACCTGAGAGGCGTAGAGCAGATTATGCTCGATTTGGCGGAAAGACCGGCCCTGGTGGAAGCTATCATCCGGAAAATCGTTGCCTATTTTGTCGAGTATAACCGGCGCGTGTTTCAGGCAGCGGAGGGCAACATTGACATCTTCATGATGGGCGACGATTTCGGGACGCAACAAGGCTTGCTTTGTAGTGTGGCCATGTGGCGGAAATTTTTCAAGCCGGGATTCAAGCAATTCGTCGAGGTTGCGCACCGCTACGGTATCAGGGTCATGCACCACACCTGCGGGAGCGTGCGCAAACTGATCCCCGATTTTATCGAGTGCGGGCTGGATATTCTGCAGTCGCTCCAGCCGCGCGCCGCCGGCATGAACTTAAGCGAGCTTAAGCGCGAGTTTGGCAAGGATCTCTGCTTCCATGGCTCGATAGATATCCAGCGCACTTTGCCCTATGGCACAACTGAGGATGTCAGGAACGAAGTCAAGGACCGGATGGAAGCGGGCAAGCCGCAGGGCGGCTTCATTATCGGCACGGCCCACAATATCCAGGCCGATACGCCGCTCGAAAATGTGCTGGCATTGTTTGACGCCTATGGTGAATATGGGCAGTATTAGGCCGCCTTTCAGCCATTTGAGTGTCACTTTCAGCCATTTGAGTTGCTTGGGTGGTGTGGATGCGGTTAACTGTGAACTTTGAACCCGTCTTCGCCAAGGCTTCGCCGGGCAAGCTGTGAACTTTGAACTCTGAACTGTGAACCTTGAACCACGCTATGAGCGTGACAGGCCGTGAACGCTGAACTGAAAATAGCCGACCGTTCCCTGCCGGACATGCTGCGTGAGAGTGGCCGGCGGTTTCAGGCTCTGCCGGCCATCGTGTTTGCCGGCCGCCGGTTGGATTTTGCCGCAGTGGATTCCATTAGCGACCAGGTGGCTGGCGCGCTCAGTCAGCGCGGCATTCGTAAGGGCGACCGGATCGGACTTTATTGCATTAATTCCGACTGGTTCGTTCTGGCCTATTTCGGCATCCTCAAGGCCGGCGCCGTAGTTGTGCCGATTAACCTGCTGCTGAATCCCAAGGAAATTGCCTTTATCCTGAACGATGCCGGCGCGCGGGCTTTGCTTTACCACGGCGCCTTCGCTCCGGCGGTCGCTGCCCTGCGGCCGTTGACGCCGGGCTTGGAGTTTTATGTTTGCATCGGCGCACCGGCAGTGGCGCCGGACCTGCCCTGGACCGCATTGGCCGAGGCCGGTCTCGCGCCGCCGGAAGTTGCTATCGCCCCGGCTGAAGACCTGGCGGTTATTTTATATACCTCCGGCACAACGGGGCGCCCCAAGGGCGCCATGCTGACGCATCGCAATCTGGTCAGCAATTGCTGGAGCACCCAGCAGGCCCTGCAGATTGCGCCGGGCGCGGAGCGTTTCCTGGTGGTCCTGCCCATGTTTCATGCCTTTGCCGCGATGGCCTGTATGCTGGTGCCGCTTTTTACCGGCAGTGCGATTGTGCCGCTGCCGCGTTTTGATCCGGCGCAGGTGGCCGAACTGATCGCGCAGGAACGCATCACCATCTTCATGGGCGTGCCCAGCATGTACATTGCGCTGCTGCACCTGGGCGCGGAGTTTACGAAAAAATTCGCCTCGCTGAAGTTGTGCGTCTCCGGCGGCGCGGCCCTGAACGTGGCGGTCATGGAGCAATTCGAGCGCCGGTTCGGCCAGAAAATCTACGAGGGCGATGGGCCCACCGAATGCTCGCCGGTTACCTGCGTCAACCCGATTGGCGGGCAGATCAAGCCCGGCACGGTCGGCCGGCCGGTGCCGAGGGTGGAAATGAAAATAGTGGATGAGGAGGGCCGCGCGGTGCCGGATGGCGCCATCGGGGAAATCTGCGTGCGCGGACCGAATGTGATGAAAGGCTATTGGAAGCTGCCGGACGAGACGCGCGCGGCGTTTTTTGGCGACTTCTTCCGCACCGGCGACTTAGGGCTGAAAGACGCCGACGGCTATTTCAGCATCGTGGACCGCAAGAAGGACATGATAATCGTCAACGGCATGAATATCTATCCGCGCATAATCGAGGAAGTTTTGGCCCGCTGTGAAGGCGTCCGCGAGGTCGCGGTCATCGGCGAACCCCACGAACTGCACGGTGAGATTCCCGTGGCCTACGTGGCGCTTAAAGAAGGCGCCGTGGTGACTGATGTTCAACTGCGGGCCTGTTGCCGGGAAAGCCTTGGCCGGCATGAGGTGCCGCGCAAGTTCTTTTTCTTGCCGGAACTGCCCAAGAACGCCGCCGGCAAAATCATGAAACGCGAATTACGCCAGCACGGCGAATTGGAGCGCGGCGTGAGCGGCTCAGGAAGCGTAGAACGTGGAGCGTAAAGCGAGCCCAGCGTATCGGTGCAAGCGGACAACGTAGCCAAGGCAGCAATCTATCACACTTTATAAAGTGTGGGAGTAAGGCCTTAGTCTGGTGGGTGGGTATCCTGTTGTAGGCCCGCATAGCATGCGGGCATCCGCGCCACACTGTGGCGCGCTACAGTTGGCACCCCAAATAATTGAGACATTACAACGCAGCCAGAAAATCAATCTATCACACTTTATAAAGTGTGATAGAAACCTTCCCGGGACACAGTTTGGCAGGGAAGTGTAAAACAAGGAGGACGATATGAAAGATGCTGAGCCGCGCGTGATTTTGACGGTTCTGGCAGTGATGCTTGGTTTGGGATTGGCTTGGGCCGGTAGCAGCGCGAACTTCACGACGCTTGCGCCAGGCACGCTGCAATTCAGCGCCGCGACGACCAGCGTGGCCGAAAATGCCGGAAGTATTATTCTTGGCGTAACTCGCGCGGGCGGCAGTGACGGCACGGCCTCAGTTCACTATGCCACGGCGGACGGCACCGCCCTGGCCGGCAGCGATTATATCGCCGCCTCCGGAACGCTGGACTGGCTGGATGGCGATGCCACCAATAAGACCATAACCGTGGACATCCTGGATAACAACGTCTACGAAGGGGACCGAACCTTCAGTGTGAGTTTGAACAATCCCGGCGGAGCCGTCTTGGGCGCGTCAGCCACAGCCATGGTAACGATCGCGGAAAATGAAGCGCCGCCTAATCCGCCCACGGGCGTTTCGGCCAGCGACGGCGACTACGTTGACCGGATCAGAGTAACCTGGAGCCCGGTTACTAACGCGTCCTATTATGAAATATGGCGAGGAACCAACCTGGACCAATTAACCTTAATCAAGCATCAGTTTATCCTGGCCGGCACGAAGATTGACGACACCAATGCCGAGGCTCTTGTTACTTATTACTATCGGCTTAAATCCTCGAATAATGTGGGCAGCGGCAGTTTCAGCGCGGCCGATACCGGCTGGCGGCGAGTGAATGCGACCAGGTTGGCCGCGGATTTTGACGGCGACCGCCTCGCCGATCCCGCCGCCTACGTCAGCGGCGACTGGTATGTATGGCTTTCCATTGCCGGCTATCAGAGGGTGGGCCCTGTTGCGCTTGGTTCGGCCGGCGCCACGCCGGTGGCCGCGGATTTTGACGGCGACCGGTTGGCTGATCCGG
Organism: Lentisphaerota bacterium; assembly: GCA_016188985.1. Taxonomy (GTDB): domain Bacteria; phylum Verrucomicrobiota; class Kiritimatiellia; order JAAZAB01; family JAAZAB01; genus VSJD01. Next base: position 38,806 of record JACPGM010000024.1, read on the forward strand.
CGGTGTATGACGGAACCAATTGGACGGAATGGCTCTCGGGGTCGGACTATGCGGCCGCCGGCCCTTATCCCTATAGCGTGAGCGGGATGTCCGCCCTGGCTGTGGATTTTGACGAAGACGGCAAAGCTGATCCGACCGGCTGGGTTCTCGGCGAATGGTACGTGTGGCTTTCCAGCCTCGGTTATGACCGGCTTGGCCCGATCCCCTTGGGTGCGGCCATGGCCGCGCCGATTGCGGCCGACCTTGATGGCGATGGCATTGGCGATGTTGCCGTATATTCGCCGATGAACTGGAGTGAGTGGCGCTCAGGGTCAGTTTATGCCGAGAGTGGTCCATATCCTTACGGGGTGGGGGGCGGCATACCGCTGGCGGCTGATTTTGACGGCGATGGCCTGGCGGATCCGGCGGCCGTGGTGACCAATGACTGGACCGTCTGGCTTTCCACAGCCGGCTACACCAAGTTCGGACCGTATTCCTTGCCGGTTACACCGTGACTTACATAAGGCGATGCGCGCGGCCGGTCAAGCCCACAGCTTTTTCGGATACACGCCGGCGGCGACCAGTTCGCCAATGCCGGCCTGAACGAGCTGTTTATCTTCCTGATAAGTGATGCCCAGCCATTTTTCCGGAGTGGTCAGCACGCGCATGGTGATTTTGCGCTCGCCGATCAGTTCGTCGGCGATGGCCGGAATCAGGAACTCGGCCTTAAGGTTGCCGGCGGCCTTTTTCAGAAAAGCCGGGAACTTTGCGCTGAGGAAATCGAACAGGCTTGGGCCGAAGCCGAACATGTTCATGGAGGCCGTTTCGTAGCCTTGGAGCGGCACCCATTGACCGTGCTCATCTTCGTAGCGGGCGCCGCTGGGCGTCTTCTCGACCTTAAAGCGCTCGCGGACGCCGATGAGCATGCGCTGAGCATCCACCTCGCAGATGCCGCGCGTAACCGAGCCATGCGCGGAGAGCGTATTGACCAGCCGGAAGCCGACCAGCGCATAGCTCGTAGCGCTCGGCGCTGACTTTTCCAGGAAGCGAGCCAGCACCTCGTAGGACTTGGCGCCGTAGAAATCGTCGGCATTGATGACCGCAAAGGGTTCGTGGACCGCATCCTTACAGCACAGGATGGCATGGGCGGTGCCCCACGGTTTGGCGCGCTCCGGGGGCAGCGCGAAACCCTCCGGCAGATCGCTCAATTCCTGGTAGATGTATTCGACAGGAAAGCGCCCGGCAAAATGCGAGCCAATGATGGTCTTGAAATCCTTTTCAATATCGCGCCGGATGATGAAGACCACCTTGCCGAACCCGGCGCGCCGGGCGTCATAGACCGAGTAGTCCAGCATGATTTCGCCGGAAGGTCCCACCGGCTCAATCTGTTTCAATCCGCCGTAGCGGCTGCCCACGCCGGCGGCCATGACGACTAAAGTTGGTTTCATTTCGTTCCCCGTCGGCGCGCAAAGTCGCGGATCAAGTCGGATGGCGCGACCCCAAAGGCATTATGGAAGACGCGCGAAAAATAGAGCGGATCGGCAAAACCCACGGCTTGCGCCACCATCCCGACGGTCAGCGGCGAGGATACTAGTAATTTTCTTGCCCGCTGCATGCGCAACTGCAAGCGATAAGCGACTGGCGTCACCCCAAAGGCTTTTTTAAACAGCAAGGTGGCATGGGCGGCCGAAACCGCGAGCTCGGTGTAGAGTTCTTCCAGCGCTCGATCATTGAACGCCCACTTTTCAATCAGTTCCTTCAGGCGCGCTGCCTCGCGGTGGATAGAGCCGGCCGGGGAAAATGTTTCCATGGCGCCGTATTCGGCAATGGCGCGGAAGAGCAGCGTCGTGCGCCGCATCTGGCTGACCAGGTCCGTGCCGCGCACCTGGGCAATCTCGCGCAACAGCGCTTCAATGAGCAGCGCCTGAGCGGTGGAGACGGCTTTGAGCATGGGAACCTCCAGGGACTGTTTCCCCCACGCAATGACGACCGTGCTGCCATATTTCGTTTTGGGTTTGATCAGGCCGTGGCCCTGGAACAAGACGTAGATTCCGCGGATCGTGCCGACCTGGAGATCAAAGTCAAGGGTTCCGGCCGGAATCAGGATGGCCACGGGCGCTCGGAACTTGAACGTATGCCGGTTCAGGCGGTAGCGCGGCCCGCCCGCGAGATAACAAGAGAGAATATCGCTGCGGCTGGCACTGTCGCGGCAGGCGAGTTGCAGAGCTTGTTTGCGGCCCGTGACTTGCTGGCGGTCTTCCCGGACTGCCAGAATATCAGGAAGCCTGAAGCGCGGTTGGGACATTGGAAAAATCCATATAATCAAATTTCATTCTTATTGCCGGAGCTTATCCTATGATCTTACAGTAGCGCCATCAAGCAATAACTGGGCAGGAATGTGCCCCCTCAGCCATCTGGTAAAAGGTAGGGCGGTTTCGCCGAAACCGCCGCGGCGCGCTCGGCGAGCGCACCCTACCATTTTCGAAGAAATCGCACTGGGTAGGGCAAACCGTCCCTGGTGAGCCGCGAGAATTACGTAGCCCTTGGGTACCAGCCTAGCGACCTGGCAAGCGAGCGCAATTCGTGCAACAATCCCAAAGTTTAACAGCAGCCCTGTGCCGCGACCTGACCCCGCGGATGTTTGCGGTTAATCATGGCGCCGGTGAAAAACTCGCCGCCGAAATTCAGCGCTTGCTCGATCCCATTCAAAGCGACTCTTTTCATTGTTGGGTTCTGACCAAAGATCGCGCGACGACGCTGCACTACCATGATCGGGACGAATACTGGGCCTGGCTGAAAGGCCGAACGCTGCTGCAAATCCGCCTGCCAGATGGACGCAGCGAGGAATTTGAAATTGGCCCGGGCTGGATCGTCTATTGTCTGCGCGGCGTGGAACATGGGCACACGCCGCTGGAGGATTGGGCTTGCTTCGAATGGGTGGGGAGGGAACAGGTAGGCGCCCGGCCCGGTCACTTAACGCGGACATTTGATTCATAATGCGAGTTAACCCAAAGGAGATCAGTCATGCCTACATTCGGAAAAGAGGAAATCAGGAACTTGGCGCAGGTCATCAAAAGCGGACGCTTCTGCGACAAGCGCGGCGGGTTCATGGACCAGTTCCGCCGGGACTTTGCGCGTGATTTGCAGGCCAAACACGCCATCACAGCCGGATCGGCCATGCTGCTGATGCACGCCATCCCGGGCGCAATCGGCGCCGGGGCCGGCGATGAAATCATCGTGGACCCGGTTGTGCAGTTTCATGCCATTGCCTGCCTCCATAATAATATTGTCCCGGTATGGGCGGACGTCCGGCCGGACGATTTTTTGATGGACCCTGCCTCCGTAGAAAAACGGATCACGAAGCGGACCAGGGCCATCTGGGTTACCCATCTCTGGGGCTTTCCCGCCGCGGTGGATAAATTGCGCCGCATTGCCGATAAGCACGGCATCTATTTGCTGGAAGATTGCGCCCATGCCCTGCTGGCGAAATATAAAGGCAAATACGTTGGCAACTGGGGGCACATTGGCACGTTTTCCTTTAACATGGGCAAACAACTGCCCACCGGCGAGGGCGGCATGGCAATCACGAACGATGATCGGCTGGCTGCCGAGCTGAATAGGCGCATCATTTTCGGTGAGAGTCCCGAAGTGCTATCATCGAATTACCGCATGACGGAATTCCAGGCGGCAGTCGGCGTTGCCCAGTTGAAAAAAGTGCCGGGGTATCTGAAGATTTATCGGGAAGGCCGGAAAATTCTGGACGAGGCCATTGCCGATTGTGCCTGGCTCGATCGCCGCAAGGAGCTTCCCGGAAGCGTGGTGGCGCCCTATAACTGGGCTTGCCTGTTTCATGGCGAACGGCGAAAGATCAGCCGCGCCATATTCCAGGCCGCGCTGCACCAGGCGGGCGGCTATTTCGGGATGGGCTTTACCCAGCAGCCGGGTTACCTGTATGAAATCTTCCGCAAGCCGAACGCTTATGGCAATAAGGGCTGCCCGTATAATTGCCACCTTTATAAAGGAAAGGTGGACTGGAAGAAAGGCTTGTGCCCCGTGGCGGAAGACGTCATTCCGCGGCTGGTGGCCACCAATAATATGCAGCCGTTGACCGTCATTCGCGCCCAGGCCAGGGTCTTGCGCAAGGTCATCCGGCTGGCGGAAAGCGGCCAGGTTGCGCCGTTAACTTATTCCCCGGTTGAGAAAAAAATACTGGAAATTGTGAAACGGCGCGGCCCGCTGGAGGCCATGGAAGTAATTACCCATTTTGACCAACGGCGCCTGGGGCACTACGATGAACATAGCATGCTCGTCATTATGGAAAGTCTGCGCGACCGGTTCCCGCTGAAGTTGTCGCATGCCGGCCCGCGCAAGTTCGCCTTTCACGATTTGAGCGGCTGAATAAATTTTTCGCCGGGCGAAAAATTTATTACTGCCTAAAGGTACCTAACATGGCGCAATCAACCCCAACCGCTCCCTATCAATGGATCAAGGTAACGGAGGCCGCGGCCTTTCCCGGCCGGGACGGCGCCGGTGCCCTAGTGTACGCCGGCAAGCTGTGGCTGATCGGCGGCTGGAATCCGGCGGATAAAAAAACAAATCCCATTCACTCGAATTGCAACAACGAGGTCTGGAATTCCGCGGACGGCCTCAACTGGTCGCTGGTCAAGCCCAACACGCATCTTGATGAAAGCTTCGACCCTTGTTGGGTCATTACCAGTACGACGTCTGGAATTCCTCCGACGGCCAAACTTGGACCTGGGTTAACCCGGGGAAGCCCGTGCCCTGGGGACCGCGCGTCCTGCATTATACGGCTGCGTTCCATGATCGTCTGTGGGTCATGGGCGGGCATACCCTGCCGCAATTCGCGCCGGCCGACGAGATTTTTTACAATGATGTCTGGTGCTCCGCCGATGGCGCGAATTGGCGTAGAGTCCTGGCGAATGCGCCTTGGGCGCCGCGCGGCCTCATCGGCGGCAGCGCCATTTTTCGGGATCGTCTCTGGCTGCTCGGCGGCGGCACCTATGCGACGGCCAATCGTCCCTACCGCGGGTATGGCGAAGTCTGGAGTTCTGCCGACGGACTTGCCTGGGAATGCCACACCAAGGCTGCTCCCTGGACGCCGCGGGTATATCATGACGTGGCCGTCTTTGACGACCGGCTCTGGCTTATGGAGGGCTCTCGTGTGCCCGGTGGCAATGGCAACGACGTATGGTTTTCCGCTGATGGCGCGCACTGGCAGGAATTGCCGGACACGCCTTGGGCGCCCCGCCATGCCGCCAGTGTCTTTGTTTTTCAGAACGCGCTCTGGATGATGGCCGGCAGCTACATGGGGCGGGATGTCTGGAAACTGGTGCGGAAATAACGGCGGAATCTTTGTAAAAACAATGTTGACTGCTCAGGTCGTCAAGAAATGAAACTACGAAAAAACGCGTCATGCCTTAGGCAGATCCGCCTCAGGCGGAAAAGGCGCGAATCTCGCTCGGCAGTCTTGCTAGACGAGAATGGGAATGGAAATTGTATTCAACTTTCGCGTATTTCGCGCATTTTGTAGTTAATTATTTTCTCAGAAGCTAAGTAGTTGCAAACAATGTTGATCGTCTGACGCTGAACGTAATTCTTAGCGAGGGATCAAAGGAGCAACCGGAAAGGAAGGTTTCGATGGCAAAACAATTCGAAATTGTTTTTGAGCAAAGTAACATCACGGTGGTCGCCGACCTGCTGGATGAGGCTGCGCCAATCACCTGCGAAAACTTCTGGGAAGGAATCCGCGCGCCGGTGCGCCAGGAGTTGCGTCACGGCGGAGAAACCGGGCCGGAGATGTGGTGTTTCGTGCCGCCGCCGAAGGAGGAACTGCCCTATGAAAACTCCACGGTTTTCCCGGAGCACGGCGATATTCTCTATTATCACTATCGCCAGCCGCCGACGCGCGCGGGCGTGATGGTCTATGATATCGGGATTTATTGGGATCGCGGCCAGAGCAAGCTGCGCCAGGGCTGGATACCGGGCAATCTCTTTGCTCATACGCGGCAAATTAAAGAGTTGCGCCTGGTGGCGGGCCGCCTGCTCCTGGGCGAGAAGGAGACCGTCATTCTGCGGAGAAAACCATGATTTCAGAAGGGGTCGCGTGATGGTAGGGACGGCTCGCCGAGCCGTCCGACTTCGCGACGCGGCAACGCGCCGCTACGGCGCGACGACGGTCCGCGGCGCGTTCGGGCCTACTCCGCCGTAGCAAAGCCTCTGGCTGCGAAGGCTGGACGAACGCGCCCTACCTCTTGCCCCCTTAAGGCTGAGAAATTACAGAGGTGTTTTCATGTTAGCCCAGGAAAAGGGCAAAGTGATTACGGCTGGCGGTTTGCTTGAGAGCGCCGAACTCGGCCGGGTCATGATGCACGAGCATCTGTATTGTGATATTTACGATTGGGCTGCCCAACGACTGATTACCGAGGAGCAGCCCATTACGCCGGAACGGCGCGAGCTTTTAATGACCGCGGCGGTTCCGCCGCTGAAAGAATGTAATCAGCACGGCTGCCATGCTTTGGTGGACGCCACGCCGGCGCCTTGGCGCGCCTGGCCGACCTTCTATCAGGAAATCTCCCGGGCCGCGAACATGCATATTATCCTCTGCACCGGCTTTTATCGGGAGGTGGAACTTTCCTCATATTGGGCTAAAACCCCGGCCACACAGATCTGGCCTTTTGTGCGCGAAGCCACGGTGGAGCAACTGGCCGAGTTCTGCGAACGTGAAATCATGGAGGGGCTGTGCGGCACCGCCGTGCGCGCCGGTGCCATTAAGTTGGGCTCGAGCCAGAGTGTGATGACTGCGGCCGAAGAAAAAGCCTTTCGCGCCGGCGCCCGCGCCCAGAAAGCCACGGGGGTCCATATCACGACCCACTGTACGCGCCTGGGCGCCGAGACCAGCCAGCTTGAATTGTTCGACCGCGAAGGTGTGGATTTGAGCCGGGTGGTGATCGGGCATACCGCCTGGCACTTGACGGATGCGAATTGCCGCAAGGTATGCCTGGGCTGGATGAAGCGCGGCGCCAATTTCCTGCCCACCAACTTGGGCATCAGCGAGGACGGCGGCAAAGCCTGGCAGCCGCTCGTGGATGCAATTCACGCGGTATTTGACGCCGGGTTGGGTTCCTGCTTGGTGCTGGGCCTGGATTGGGCTTTCACTTCGGAGTCGGGGCCGTTTGCCCCCTGTGGTTTTGTGCCGCCGCCGCCATTTCTCCATCTCTTTACCCATACCTTGCCGGCCTTCCGCGCCATGGGCTTGACCAGCAGCGAGGAAGAAATAATGATGCAAGTTAATCCGCAGCGGATTCTGCCGGTGCAATAGCAAGGCGGCGGACGCTCGTTTAACCAAGAGGGAGTTTTCTATCATGACCCAGCGCGTGCCAGGACCGTTTTACGATTATTCTCCCGCCCAGTGGGCGCAGGTGCGCCAAACGCACCGCCGTTTCTGCGAAACTAAGGACTTGGGGCGTCCGCTCTTTTTGCCTTCGTACTTTAATCGTTTGTTGTTCGGGAAAGTCGAAGACCCGCCGGAAGACGCTATTGTGCTGCCGGGCCCGCGCAAGCGGCATCCCGAGATGGACAAGGCCATCCGCTATCTGATCGCGCACGCCGGGGCGCTGGGCAACGCCAAACGACCTCACGATCGGTTTCCCTGTCTGTTCATTGATCGCAAGCATTACGGTCATTCGCAGCGGCTGGCTGAGCCGTTCGGCACCCAGACCTTGATCGAAGGCCACCATGCCCAAGCCATGCCGGTGATTGCCTCCCTGGCCGACGTCGCTCATCTGCGCCTTAAACCGCTCAAGGAGTGCCGCTACCTCAAGCGCAGTCTCGAGGTGCTGCGGTATTATTACGAAAGCACCGCGGGCCGTTATTATATCCCCCACATGGTTACCACCGGCGCATGCGACACGGTCAATTACGCCACCGGCAGCACGCTCCTCTTGGAGGGCTTTTACACCAACCCCAAAGCCGTGCATCAGCTTCTAAGAATGGCCACGGAAATAATTATCGAACATATCCGCGCCTGCAAAGCCATTGCCGGCGACCGCCTGATTTCTGATCATACCCAGCTGCTCGACGGCTGCTACTGCATCTGCTCGGAGTTGCGCAGCCAGTTCAGTCCCGAACACTTCGCGGAATTTGAGGCCCCATATCTCAAACAGATCGGCGATGCCATAGGGCCGCTGCATATTCACGTGTCCGGCCCGATAGAGCATTCGATTCCCGCCACGCTGCGGGATGCAAATATCCGGCACGTCAAATTCTGGCTGCGCGATTCGGATTTGGCCAAGGTGGTGGCCTTGGCGGGCGATCGCCTTTCAATGGCTTTCTTTGAGAACACCTGCATGCCGGCTTTGGCGTTCCCCGACAAAAAAGCCTATTATCTCCATATTTTCGAGCGCATCCGGCCCGAAACGCGCTGGGTGATTGCGGAGTACGAACCGGAAGGTTGGAATCAGGCCTACGACGCCATGGAGCGCGATGGCCGTCTGCCGGAGCAGATTCTCCGAGTGGGGCGCATGCCGGGGTAGGCCAAAGAAGGAAAAACCATCATGAAGCGAAAACCAGTCATCAATTTGGGCGTCATTGGCATGGGACTTTCCAACATGGCCTCTACCCTGGCTTTGTTGAAAGACGCGCCGGATTTGCGCTACCGGCTGCGGGCGGTCTGCTCGCGGCGACCGGAAATAGTGGATCAATGCGTCCGCCAATTCGGCGCTGAGTTCGGCACAACGGATTACCGTGAGTTGGTCGAACGCAAGGACGTGGACGTCGTTTGTGTGTACTCTCCCGACCATCTGCATGCCGATCACTGTCTGGCCGCGCTGGCCGCCGGCAAACACGTCGTCTGCACCAAGCCCATGGTCACTTCCCTGGCCGATGCCCGGAAACTCGTCCGGCTTGTGCGCCGGACCGGCCGGAAATTCCTGGTGGGGCAGACCATGCGCTTTGACCGGCAGTTTCTGATGGCGAAGAAAATGTTTGACGATGGCGACTTGGGAAACCTGATTGCCCTGGAAAGTTATTATGTGCATGATATGCGGCCGGTTTTTCCATTCACGCCCTGGCGCCTGAATGCGCCGCAGGATTTGATGTTCGGCGGCTGTGTGCATTCCATTGACGTCATTCGCGCTTTTGGCGGCGATGTTGAGACGGTCCAAGCCAATGCCATCAAGGGCAACCTGACGAAGCAATATCCCATGGCGGACAATTTCTTCCTGAACCTGAAATTCAAGTCCGGCGTCATTGGGCGGGTCTCCGGGCTTTACGGCATTGTTCATCCTCCGACGCCCATGATGCAGTTCGGCATTTATGGGACCCAAGGCAGCCTGCAAGCTGAGTTCACCGACAACGAACCCGGCCAGGTGCGCGTGGTCCTGGACAAGTTTCCGGCCAAGAAGCCGTTGGTGTCTGTTTTTGAGCCGGAGCGCGACTTGAGCGCCTACGGTCACGGCGCCACCGTGATCAGGTATATGCGCCATTTCCAGGAGTGTCTGGAGCGGGATCGCGAGCCATCGCCCAGCGTTCTGGATGGGGCCAAGTCCGTGGCCGTCGGCGTGGCCGCCTGGGAATCGGTCAAAACCGGCAAAGTAATTAAAGCCTTTAACCGGTTTTAATGCCGAGCTCACCACCTTAAACGGATAAAACAAGCCTCACCACGGAGACACGGATAGAGGAATTCCTCTCCCGTGTTCTCTTCCAACCAATCGTTGCGCGCATTTGGCGCAGGGCGCTGCGCCCTGCGCCAAATGCGCGCAACACTCTTGTGGGGAGATAGAGGAGACCAAGGAGACGGATCATTCTCCGTGCCTCCGTGTCTCTGTGGTGTCCTCCATAGGCGGATACGCCTTCGGCGGAAATCCCATATTGCTTTAACAACATCTTGTTTGTTAGCATATACGCAAAAAAGTGTATCTTTACGGGAAACCTAATGCGCGCCACGCAAGAAATACCCGATCTGACGAGCCTGCGGCTGTTCGATAGCTGCGTGACCATGGGCCGGATTGTGCACTCCGGCTTGCCTTCGCTGACCAGCGCTAATATCCTGGCCATGCTTGACCGTTATGGCATCGCCGAGGCGCTGGTCCACGAGCACCATGCGCGCACCGTCTATCCGCGCGAGCACGGCAACCAGCGGCTGCTGACGGAAATCAGCGGTCTTGAGCGTTTGCATCCCGTATGGGTCCTGGAACCGCCGGCTCAACCCGGTCTGGCCGCGGCGCGCGCCGCCGTCTCAGCCATGCGTTCGGCCGGCGTCCGCGCCGCCCGGTTTCCCTTGAACCGCGCGCCGCTGCTCGCCTGGCTCTGGGAAGACCTGTGCGCGGCGCTGGAGGAGCGGCGGGTTCCCTGTTTCCTCGATTTTGGCGCGGATTCCACCCGCGGCAGCCTGCGCGACGACCAGGCCAATGAACTGCGCAACCTGGCCCTGGCTCATCCCAGGCTGCCGCTGATTCTTTCCCACGTTATGGGAGGCTTGGGGCTTCACTATGCTGTCGTGCCCTTGATCCGCCGCGTGAGCAACCTTTATCTGGATATTACCGGCATTCTGGAGTTTTGGCGGACCGTAGCTTACGAAGTGGGCGCGGAACGAGTGCTTTTTGCCACCGGCGCGCCTTTTACTGACCCCGGCATCCTGGTTTCCAACGTCCAGTATGACGCGCGTTTAACGCTGCCACAGAAAAAATTAATTGCCGGCGATAATCTCCGGCGTCTGCTCCAGAGCGTGCAGTGAACGATATAAAAATCCAGTGGCTCTCCGGCCAGGGCCTGAGCGATACGCTGGTTATTGACGGCCATGTGCATATCGGCGACTGGCCGCACGCGGCCACCTTCCAATCCGTGGATCAGGCCCTCAGCGAATCGCAGAAGCTGATGGATGCCAACGGGGTGGACGCCTTCTGCGCGGTGTCCGGCGGTTATATTTTCGGTGAAGCCGATTACCGGCTGGGCAACGATTTCCTTCTTCAAGTCTGGCGCCGGATGCCGGAACGCCTGATTCCATTTCTGGGGATCAACCCCAACGATTCCCGGCAGGAAATGCGGCGGGAATTGGACCGGATGACTTCCGAAGGCGTGCGCGCCATCAAGCTGATCAACGCCTACCAGAACAACTACCCTGGCGACGGTCCGAACCTGATGGCGCTTTATGCCTATGCCGCCGAACACCGGATGCTGGTGTTTAATCATGCTTGGTCCTATGAGGTGATTACGAAAATTTCCCAGCAGTTTCCCGAAACCGATTTTATTTTTGGACATTATGGCAGTTGGCAGGATTCTATTCTGCGCGACCGCCCGAACGTCTACGCCAATATCTGGAGCTACGGCCCTTGGGGTTCCCTGGATCAGGGCGTCCGTGAGGTCGGCGCCGGCAAATTCATCCTGGGCTCGGATGGATTTCTGAACGCGCTCTCGGTGGGAATAGGTCCGGTGGTCTTTGCCGAGATTCCCGACGCCGACAAGCGCCAGATTCTCGGCTTGACCATGGCGCGCTTGCTCGCGCGGATTGGCGCCTTGCCCAAGGCGCTGCTCGAGAAATACCAGCGCTTAGCCCCGGGATAATGAACGCGCTCTCCTGCCGGAGTTGCCGGCGTTGCTCGACCAATATATTCCGATGCATAGACCCTGCTTTGAGCGTAAGTTTGTAGCCGCGCCCGCCCGCCTGCAACGCTGTGCGTAGCACTGCGGGCAGGTGAGGGCGTGGATTCTTCCGGCAGCCACGGCGTCACCGCCGCGGCTACATGAATGCATAGGAATTTCCCGCCTGAGGCTGGTCTGCCTACGGCATGACAATGTTGTAGCCGGGGTCGTTGACCCCGGACCGGCCTCAACGAGGCCGGCTACAGTTGCCGCCTGTGGCGGCCTAATTTATTATGCATAGACCCCGCAAAGAGCATGAACATGAACTTTAGTTTCGGCGTTGCCAAACCGCTATACGCTAAGGCCCGCCATCCCCGCCTGCTTATCGGGGAGAACGATCTGCCCGCCTTGCGGCGGTTGATCCACGGCGCGCCCGGGCGAACGCTGGCGGCCGCCATCCGCAAAAAGACCGAGCCGTGTGTCCGTCAGATTCTGGAATGTCGGGATCTGCCCGCTTTGATCGAGCGGAACCAGACTTGTTTCTGGCCCCACCCGCAGGAGTGGTTTCTCTGGACCTTGCACGATATGGCGCTCCTGGGTCGGCTGGAAGATCGCGCCGAACTGGTGGAAGCCGTTGTGCGCGTGTTCCTGGCGCTGCCCGGACTGCCCGGCAAAGTCGGCGGCAGTGATCAGTTTTATTACCTTCCGCCGCTCTTTATTCCCCTGGCCTATGATCTGATCGCCGAGGGTTTGCCGCAGGAAGACCGCGCGCGCTTTGCCGCCTGGGCGCTGGAGCGCTATATCCGCCCCGTGCTTGCTGCCTACCGCGCCAACTACCTGAAAAACGCCGGTGGCAACGGAACCATCGGCGCTATGCAGATTGCGCTGACCACGCTCCTGTGCATCACGGGCGAGCCGGGAGCGCCGGACCTTGCGGCCCAACGGGAGGAACTGCTGCAATGGTTCGAGGCCACGCTCCACACCGCCATTGGTCCCGACGGCTATCCCGAGGAGGATACCGGCTACGGCAACGTGGTGGCGGGAAACCTGGCACTGGTGGCGGAAATGGTCCGGCGCGCCGGCCTCTATGACGTCTATCGCGCCTGCCCGCGCTTCGCCCGCTATGGCCGCTCCATGTTGCATTTTGCCCTGCCGTGGGGCGACTCCCTCATGGCTACCGGTGATCATGGCGACCAGATGCGCGACCGCGAGTTCGTGCTGGCGCGGCTGGCGGTGGAAACCCGCGATCCGGCGCTGCTCTGGTTGCTGGGTTCGCTCTCCTATGCTCACAACCGCACCTTTATCGCCGACTTCATGCCGGGTTTCGAATTTGAAGTTCGCCTGCGCAAGGGCTTCCAGGCGCCGCCTACGGCGTTGTCGCTGCTGACGCTCAACGATATGCGCGGCGCGGCGCATCCGGCCAAGGTTGGCACGCCGAGGGCCTTTCGCGATCGTGGGCGTGGTATTGTCAGCTTCCGCAGCGGTTGGGATGCCGATGCCACGCTGGCGATTTTCGATGGGTCCCAGCGCTCGCCGTCGGGGCAGGGGCACGCCCACGACAGCGCTGGCCATTTCAGCATCGCGGCGCTGGGCGAATACTTTGCCATCCATGCCGCGCGATACAATATCGAGCAGAACTGCCACAACGTTGTGCTGGTTGACGGCCAGAGCGGGCGCTCCACGGACGGCGAGTGGCGTATGAGCTATTACCACGGCCTGTTGATCGCCTATCAGCCGGACCCATTCTGCGATTTTGCGGCCGTGGACAGTTCCCACCAGCATAACTGTTACTGGGCGCGCCGCTATCTCGGCCTGGTCAAAGGGCCGGGCGCGCCGGCCTATGTCTGGACGGTGGAAGACATCAACAAGGCCAATGACTGGGCCGAGTTCTGGTGGCAATTGCATACCTGCCCGGAAAACACGATTGCCTTGCGCGGCGCGGAGGCCACGATCACCGGCTGGCGCCACGGCAACCACCTGGACGTAGCCTTTGCGCTGCCTGATCCCGCCAGCTTTTCCCCTGCCCACACGCTGGCGCTCGCGCAGGATGTCGCCACGTCCAGTTCGTATAAATATGTCAGTCCTCCGGAGCACTACGTCAGCCGGTTCGCCCGTCCGGCGGATATGGTGCATGGTCCCGTGTTTATGCGTCCGCGGCTGTTAGCGAAGGTGGGCGGCTACAACGGCCGCTTCATGGCGCTCATGATTCCGCGCCGGAAGGGCGATCAGCCGGCGCAGGTGGAACGGCTGGCTTCGCTCGACAATTCGCTGGCGGTGCGGATTACTTTTAGGGACGTGGAGGACACGCTCATCTTCGCCTATGAGCACAATTTGTTGGAAGCGGGCGATGTCAAAGGCCGCGGCCAGTGGTGCGTCGTGCGCCGCGCCCGCCGGTCAAGACGCGTCCTGGCCCGCACTCTTGGCCAAGGGACTGCCTTGCGCGCCGGCGGACGCCACTTGGCGGGCCGCTGAGGGAGAAAACGCCATGACCACAGAACTGCCGCCCCACACGCTTGAACGATTGACCAACGACCTGCGCCAACTGGGCGTCGCAGCCGGCGATATTTTATTCATTCACTCGTCGTTCAAAAGCCTTGGACCAGTCGTTAACGGCGCTGAAACGGTCGTGCGCGCCCTGGAGGCGGCCGTCGGCCCGCAGGGCTTGGTTCTGATGCCGTCCTTTAATCTGACCGAGGGCGATCGCACTGCCACCTGGAAAGGCATTGAGACAACGCCGGCGACCACCGGCTGGCTGACCGAGTATTTCCGGCTGATGTCGGGGACGCGCCGCTCCTACCACTACGCCCATCCCGTGGCCGCGCG
>JACPGM010000030.1 GCA_016188985.1 Lentisphaerota bacterium
AGGTAAGGCAGGCGCTTCCAGCGCCTGCCGCTTGCGCGACACTTTGGCTCCAACGAGTTGTTAGGCGGCGCTCCGCGCCGCCGCAACTCGTTGGCCCGGCAACTCTGCCCGTTAGGACGGCGCGGAGCGCCGTCCTAACGTCACGCATCAGCCACGAGGCTGCCGCCCCGGCAGCCGAGTAGGCTGAATGCGCTGGTTCGGCTGTTCATTTCGCCGTTATTTGTTTCGATGCTTGTGTTGGAGAAATTCCAGGTAGGATGCGGCCTCTATGCCGGTGAGCCATCCGATCAGCGCTCCTGCCATTGATATTCCTACAGTCCACGTCCCGTGATGACGAAGGAGCCCAACGATCAGGCCAATCGCCAACCCTATCACTCCGCCAAGGAGGCTCAGGAGCTTGTACTTTGTTTCCTTTGTCATTGTCTCATCTGCCGAACGGGCAGAGTTGAGGCAAAGTGGCGCGAGGTAAGGCAGGCGCTGGAAGCGCCTGCCGCTTGCGCGACACTTTGCCTCCAACGAGTTGTTAGGCGGCGTCTCCGCGCCGCCGCAACTCGTTGGCCTTGCAACTCTGCCCGTTAGGACGGCGCGGAGCGCCGTCCTAACGATACGGCTCAGCGGCCGCGAGCTTGACGAGCGGTACGCTGAAGCCGGTGGTTATGAGCTTTCTTCTCTCTTCTCGACATCTGTGTCTTTCCGCTGAAGACCAAAGGGTATCACAACGACCGCAGTGATGGCCCAGCCAAACAGTCCAGAACACACAAATAGGGCAACAGTCCAGAACAGCAGTATGCCGATTGCCCCCAAAGTATCTCCCCAGTGGGGATTCCCGTGGATGGACTCAATGATACCTTCCGGAACAATGGTTGCCCACAATCCCAGGAGAGTTTCGCCATGGCCAAAGCGCACTAACCCGGCCCAGAGAAACAGTGCGAGTGAAACGGCGAACCAGACAGCCGTTTCCCAGCGTGGGGATCGGATTTGTTGAGAAAATAGTTTCTTCATCATCCGCTCATAACGGGCAGAGTTGAGGCAAAGTGGCGCGAGGTAAGGCAGGCGCTGGAAGCGCCTGCCGCTTGCGCGACACTTTGGCTCCAACGAGTTGTTAGGCGGCGCTCCGCGCCGCCGCAACTCGTTGGCCTTGCAACTCTGCCCGTTAGGACGGCGCGGAGCGCCGTCCTAACGGTGGCGCTCACCCTCCGAGTGCCCCTGGCACGAGGTAGTGGTGAAGCGCTTGGTTCGCATTATTCTATCTGAACTGTATTAACGAGGCTCGTGGCTATACCGAGTGTATTATCGCCATGATAAACAATGGTAATTTCTTTTTCTACATTGGTCAGAGAAACCAAGACGACTGTCTGTGATCGCCAGGAGACTTGCCTCGATTCACGACGGATTGAAACAGGTGAAAGCACGAATCGGCTCACACTAACCTCGTGATCGAAAGAAGGCATATCTTGTATCTTAAACTCGAAGGAATATGACAATAGAACGGCCCCGTTCTTGATCTCCAACGCATCCATCTGCCATACTTCTTTTCCCGTCTTCCGAGGTGGATGAATAAGTGTACATCGCAGGCTGATGGTCGCTTTTTCTCTTTTTTCAATGGTTACGTCCAATGAAGGCGAGACCGTCTTTTCCTCAACTGGACGGGTGATTGTGCATCCAGTCAAAATAAATAAGCCAATCCACAACATGCAATTACGGCAATTCATATTCATCTCCGTCTGCGAATGTTGCGCATGAGGCTGAGGCTGCCGCCCCGGCAGCCGAGTAGCCTCAATGCGCTGGTTGGCCCCTCCTTCATCTTCGAGTGAAAAGGTGACTCAAGAGACTGGTTGCGTCCCGCAAGAATTCCGCAGGGCCTTGAAGCAATAGGGCGACAAGTGCGACGAGTCCGTAGTATGCCAATCCCCACGCTGGTGCTGATCCAGCGTTCATTCTTCTTTGTTTCCGACTGATAACCAGAGAAATCAGGATGATGGGGGCTACGATGTGGATCACTAGGATGATTGCGAGGCCGAGGAACATGGCGGCCATTCCGCTCCATCCGCCATCTGGTCCGCGTGAGGCGATCCAGGCGAAAAGCGCCATCACAGGCCATGATACTGGCCCGGCTAATGCGACGATCAATGGCCATCTTGCACGCCGGGCTGCTGGATCGTTATTCATCTATTAGGGCCAACGGGCAGAGTTGAGGCAAAGTGGCGCGAGGTAAGGCAGGCGCTTCCAGCGCCTGCCGCTTGCGCGACACTTTGGCTCCAACGAGTTGTTAGGCGGCGCTCCGCGCCGCCGCAACTCGTTGGTCCGGCAACTCTGCCCGTTAGGACGGCGCGGAGCGCCGTAGTGTTCGACGAGGTGGTTGGCTCTCCTACTTCAAGTATTTGTCGACAAACTCGCGAGGACTGAGAACTTCAATTCCAGCGTATCCGGTTGTCTTCCGCAGTGCTTTATCTCCGCTGGAAATGGTCTTCGCGCC
>JACPGM010000163.1 GCA_016188985.1 Lentisphaerota bacterium
AAAAAGTCAAAGTGCTCGATGCCCTGCGCCTGATCCGGCCGGAAGAGGTCAACACCATGGCCGTGCGCGGCCAATACGCCGGCGGAACGCTTGACGGTCAAGAGGTCCAGGCTTATCGCGACGAAAAAAATGTCGCGCCGACCTCGACTACCGAGACTTACGCCGCCGTGAAATTGGCCATTGACAACTGGCGCTGGGCCGGCGTGCCCTTCTACGCGCGCTCGGGCAAGCGCCTGGCCAAGCGCATCACCGAAATTGCCATTCAGTTCCGGCCGGCGCCGCTGGTGATCTTCAGCAGTATCGCCGGCGGTCTGGCCCCCAACCTGCTCGTGCTGCGCATTCAGCCCGATGAAAGTATTTCGATTAAATTCAGCACCAAGGCGCCCGGCCAGGCTCTTGCCATCCAACCTGTAAAAATGGAGTTCGATTACAGCTCAACCTTTGGCATGGATCCGCCGGACGCCTATGAACGGTTATTGCTGGACGCCATGCTGGGCGACGCCACGCTCTTTACCCGCGCTGATGAAGTCGAAACCGCCTGGGCGCGGATGATGCCAATTCTGGAGGCGTTCCAGGCTGCGCCACCCGCGGATTTTCCCAATTACGCCGCGGGGAGCTGGGGCCCGGCCGCGGCCAATGACTTGCTCTACCGCGATGGCCGCTGTTGGCGACCATTGTGAGCCACCGCGCCGTTGTGATCGGTCTTTACCTCAAGTTGCGATTGACCAGGCGTTCCAATTCCTCCGGCGGATGCTGCCTTGCGCCGGCGAACTGCAACGGCCGCCGGCAGACCTCGCCAAAATGGCGGGCCATGGAGCGCCGAACTTGAGTCATGGTTGGACACTCCGCGCCGAGGAGCTCTTTGAGCGAGGTAACCCGTTCGCCGGAAAGCCCGCAGGGCCTGATCGCGGCAAACCCGGCCAGGTCGGGGCGGACATTGAAGCTCAGGCCATGAAACGTAACGGCCCGTTTCAGCCGGATACCGATAAAGGCCAACTTGCCCGAGCAAGTCCAGGCGCCGGTAAGTCCGAGGCGGCGAAAAGCCTTGACGCCGAAATCGGCGGCCGTGCGCAGAGCGATTTCTTCCAGGTTACGCAGATACTCGTGCACTTCGGCCTCTTGCGCATGCAGCCGGATGATTGGGTACATTACAAGCTGCCCGGGGCCGTGCCAGGTGGCATCGCCGCCGCGCGAGGTGCGGTAGAGCGCGATCTTGCGCTTGGCCAGTTCCGCCGGTTTGAGCAGCACGTGCTCGTCCGGAGCGCGCACGCCCAGGGTAATGACCGAAGGGTGCTCGAGAAAAAGAACCGTATCGGGAATCCGACCGGCAATCCGGGCGCTCAAGAGCGCCTTCTGCAAGCGCAAGGCTTCATCATAAGGAACAGGCCGGGTAAATGTAATGGCCCAAGCGCTCATGCGCGCATTAAACAGCGTCCGGCTCCGGCCTGTCAACTCCTGCCTCATTTTGGACGCTGACAAAAAAAACTGCTCGTGGTAATTTATAGCTTTGTAATTCATGGACTACGATTTCGATTGCCCGGGAAGACAGATGAAGCGATTGTCCGCGATGGCATTCAGCTTGGTGCTTCTGATGGTGATGTTTGGCGGCCAACCCTGCCTCGCCGGCCCATCCGGGCTCCAGGGCAATGCCTGGCTTGATCGGAAAGCGAACACGGCGCGTGTTCTCTACCCCATCGCCGGCACATCCGGCGCACCAACGTTCGTCAGCTTCGTTCTGGAAGGCTCTGCGCTCAAGGCGGTGTTTCCCAATGGAAAGACCGCGTGGAGCGTTGAGATTGCCGGGAAAGATTATTGCGGCGGCTTCGACTTTGACCAGGATGGCTGGCCGGACTTGGGATTCGTCGTTTACAAGCCGACCGCCCGCCGCGAGGGAACCCATACGATCCACACGACCCAGTTCTTTCTGGTCCGGGGAAAAACCGGAGAGATCCTGGATGTCACATCGCCTCTTGAAGACAAGTGGTGGCCGGACCTCGGATACCCGACGGAGCAATGGTTACGGAGCGCGCTCCTGTTCGGCGCCGGAACGGCGGTCTTTTCGTTGGCGCCGTATTACGCAACCGAGGGATTTTTCCACCGGTATGCCGGCGGCCGCTTCCAAAAGGACCGCTATGTTTATCCCTCGACGCCCGCCTACGATCAGGCCTATCGCAACGACCGGACCAATGCTTATGCCGCCGGCCAATGTTTTGTGGAAAACTCACACTTGAACAACGGCCTCTTTATCCGGGTGAACGGCAAGGACCGCCTGCTGTTCTTCACCTCAAGCCGGGTGGTTCAATACGCCGTGGCGCCTTTCGGCCCCGATCAACTGGTGTGCGATCATCCCTTCCTGAACGGCAACCGGACGGAACTGGCCGGCCGCAACTACGGGCTCGTAGCGGTGGACCCCGCCGCGGGCCATGTCGTGACAATTATTGCCGGCACACCCGCATTTTCCGTCTACCAAGACCTGAAGGCCCGAAAGCTGTTCTACGACCCCTGGGGTAGCATTGAACGCCACGTCACGCGCTACGACGCCGCGGCCGACCGGCTCGATCATCGCTTCTTCTCCTATGCCCATGACAACGGCGATGGCCACAAGTATCAGAATCGGATCGTCTATCCGAACTGCGTCTATATTCCCGGGCCGCCGGGCAGGGCGTCCCGGCTGGCCTACAACGTCTACCGCGACGGGCAATGGCACCTGCACGTTTCGCAGCCCGGATCCACCGCCGACGAAATCGTCCTGCCCAAAGTTTTCTTGTGGGACATCATCGCGCGCGGCGCTCGGACGCTGCTGGTTGTCTCTCCCACCCGCCCACCGCGCGATCCCGAGGCGGACAGCGGGTATTTTCCCCTGTGGCAAACTGATCTGGTCTCCTGGGATGAATCCGGCCGTCGCGTGACTCCGGTGAACTCCTTCAGGAATGCCATTCCCCATCTGCTGCCGGCGTTTCGGGAAGGCGGCCGATCAGCAACGCAAGGCGTCCTGTACCCCGTGCTGCGTGTCGGAAAGGATGGCGGCCGGCTGCTTTTAGAACGGCGCGACGGTCAACTTTTTCTGGAAGGTGAATGAACGCCGGCCTCGTTCCCCGCAGAACTCTGGAAACGTCAGGGACAAGGAATATCAGGGAGCGAACGGGCTGCCTGCCTCGGTATAGCGGCAAGCAAAGACGGGCGTGCCTCGGCGTAGCTGTAAGCGAAGCCAGGTGAAGCCAAGAGGTTTTATCTCTTCCACCTCGCGGGAAGGTAGCGTTCTGTCTTGACTTCACTTCTCATGAGTAACCCGGGCCCTTCTAAGTCAATACCTGTGTTCCCGTTGAACCCTTGGAGGCTCTGCCCTGTTCTTAGACCACAGCGGAACCTCGGCCCCAAGCCTTTACGGTGCTTCAGTGTTGCCCGCTCTTTCATCAATGGAGCGGGCTTCCGCAATGCGGTCATTTTGGGACGCTCTCTGTGTACGCTTGCTACTCTGCGAAGTAGTTTCGCTACGTAGCACGAGTCGTGCCGACGTTACCGCCGACTACGCAACACTCGCTTCCGGCTGGCGGCTACCCTTGGCCGGTTCACCCTCGCAGGTAACGGGGTTCACCTGTCCTACGTAGCTTCCCAGCGTAGTAGGATAAAGTCGATTTCGCTGCCTTTGCACCTCCTTCGATTACGGACTTTTCACGGCGCGACAAGGGTTGGCCCTGTTTGCCTCACTGACTCCGGTTCCTTATTTGAGGTAACTTCAATAACCGGTGGGAGGCCTTGTATTGAATGGCAAGATTTAGGTGCAGATGTACCAAATGAACACGTTGCGACTTCAGTGAGCTTTCCAATCGTATACACGCCTCCCCTTGGACAAATCGGCATATTAGTAGACCGTCCATCGCGGAAGTATCCGACGATATCGTTCCACGATGGCGCTGTATTTGTGCCGCCAATGTAGCCATACCAGGTAGCTTTGCTTGCCTCTATCTGTAATAGGTTATTATAGCAAGTTGCATCATGGACGTATGGACCCGTCACTGACGTGGATGTAGTCTGCGAATATGCAAGGCACAGCAGACACAGACAGATGCCAGCGCTCACCACCGCAATAGCCATTTTCCGTGCCAGCATTCCTTGCTCCCTGTTAGCTCTCTTCATAGTCCCGCTCACGGTGCAATCCAAACCGAATTGGCGGCGTCCCACGTCCAATTATAGTCGCCAGAAATCTTGTATGCCGCGAACTGACATCCATTTTGAGCACAGCCAATGAAAATTACGACAACATTCCAATTCCAGTGATTGGCATCCATCTGGCCTGGATCTGCCTGCCCCCCATGTTCGTCCGTCGCCGTCGCCCCTCCTTGCTCCCAACCGTACTTCCTCCAGCCGCTGGCCCCATCGTCCAACTGCGTGTCTCTATCATCCGGGGCATCTTGATGAGCACGGAAACAGTGCCACCAATAGTATGAATCAATGGAGATAACATTGCCCACTTTCGTCACGTCCGCGTTCATTGTGACTCTGGCAAGATTTGCGGAACCCGATAGCGTGATGTTGCCTGAAGGAGGCGGCGTAGCGATTGGGTCGCATTTCTTCATTTTGACCCTCTTGTGCAGATCTTTCCACTTATCAAGGACCTCCTCATATGTCATTTGGCCTAACTTGTCAACATGGCCCAGAGTGCTATTGTTAACGAACACGTATAGATTCATTCCGCCCTTCTGCCCAATGGGGTCCCTTGAGAGCCACCGGCCAAGTTCCGGGTGATACCAACGCCTACCCCAGTCGCCTAAGCTGAGCTCGTCCACAAAATACTTAGCGCTGAAACGGAAGGGGTTGTCCGAGGATTCGGGACCGAGGGAGGCGATGAGCTGGCCGAAGGGACTGTACTCGTAGTGAGCCACAACAGACGACGGAGGACTGACGGCGGACGACAGAAGGAGCTCGGAGACATTACCGTTGCCGTCGTAGGTGTAGAGGAAGGCGCTGTTGGAAACGCTCGATGCGTCACATGCGCCCAGGGTATCACCGTGGGCCTGATGGGCTGGCCACGCATTCTCGTTGATTCTCAGGGTCTGCTTGTTTTCAGGATTGCCCGGCGGACGATGACAAATGATCAGCATGTCTTGCCCGTCATAGTAGCGATGCTCAGTGCGGTAACGCGCCAGCAGACCTCCAATCCCACCAGCCCCTTGCAGACTGCCGCTCAAATCAAGTCCCCACACGTAGTCATCCGTAATTGACCCAAGCCCGGTTGCCGTCGTTATTTCCCGAACAACAATCCCGCCAGCCGTGTCAAACTAATTGTATGTCCGTATAGACCTGACCCCGATTACTCGCCGGCATGAACCGTAGCGTTGGGCGTCAGCTACGCCGCTTCGGCGAAACCCGCGCCGCCAGGGTGTGCGTCAACACACGCGGCGGCGCGGCAGCGGGCGAGCGTAGCGAGCCCATATCCTGATCATCACACAAATCGTTATTCTTTAATCTAAGGGCAGACCCTATGGTTCCCCGGAACTGATTCCTGATTCGTTGAAAATTTAGACTTGACCCTAATCCTCTCCCTAATCCTCTGGAACGAATCGGACAACTGACACGATAGAACTCGCGGACGCTATCGCGCCCACTCATCTACTGGATCGCAGCCTTGTCGGCTGCTCCTGACCCTGTTCCACCTCGTCTCTCAACACCTTATCAATCTGAATTTACTTGCCAAGCTATAACAACGTTGGCTCGCTCATCAAAAACAATTTTACAGTCGGAACGCCATAATGCAAGTATTGGTCCCGGTTTGAATATCCAAATCTCTCTTTCCTCTTCCATCTTGGTATAAACAGGACTTCCAAAATGACTTTTCACATATTCTCTGTTACGTCCTTCGATTCTTAATTCCTTTGCCTTATTAGCAAATAAAAGGTTGGCTTTCTTATCACATTGTTCTAAAAATGGTTGACATTTCCACACTAAAACACCCAACGATATGAGTATTAGCAAGAAAGTTAACCAAAGATATTTGATTTTAAATTTCAAACACATGGTATTAGATGAATTCAAATATCTGGCACTGGGGGCCAACCCTCTGAAGATGGCGTTCTCCAGCCCCCGCGTTCAGCTTGTTGGCTTTCTGCCCAAGATTGTTTGTTGCATACGCACCACTTGCCGGGGTCTTGTGTAAAACTAACCCTTTTTGTTCCTACATATTCAAGTATCACTCGTATATTGCCACCCCAACATGATACCGATGCATCAAAACAATCTATAAATTTGTAGGCTTGCCCTGCTTGATTACCAATAGCATCAGTGTCGCCTGGTATTGTTCCTCCAGATGGAACGGGTTTCCATTCTCCGTTAATTAATACTTGTATCGTATCGTGACAATTGTTCCTCACATCAATTCCAAGCGCATCTATATTGTTTAATGCAGCGTTTTTGACAAATAAGTAGGCTGGCTTTAAGGACTCATTATACAATTTTGTCTTATCTCTCCAATTCATACCCCGGGTATATATATCATAAAACTTTTGTTCCCCGATCGGATCTCTGGAGAGCCAGCGGCCAAGGGAGGGGGAGTAATAGCGGTAGCCGTAATAATACAGGCCGGATTCGGAGTCGAAATACTTGGTGCTGAAGCGGTAAGGATTATCACCAGCTTCTGGCCCGATGGCAACGATGATCTCGCCGAAGGGACTGTACTCATAATGCGCCGCTAGGACGGACGCCGGAAGCCCGACGCCAGACGCCTGAATAAGTTCGGAGACGTTGCCGTTGCCATCATAGGTATAGAGAAACGCGCTATTCGAGACGGACGATCCGTCACAAGCGCCCAGGGTGTCGCCGTGGGCCTGGTGCGCCGGCCAGGCGGATTCGTTGATCCGGAGAGTATGCTTGTTCTCCGGATTGCCGGGGGGACGGTGACAGATTAAAAGCAATCCCTGGTCGTCAAAGTAGCGGTATTCAGTCCGGACGCGGGAAAGCAATCCCCCAATGCCGCCGGCACCCCCGAGGCTGCCAGAAAGGTCCAAACCCCATACGTATTCATCAACAATTTTGCCTAAGCCTGAGGCCATGGCGGTCTCGCGGATAAGATTCCAACCGTCATAAACAAACAGAGACTCAGTAGTCAGTTGCCAGTGGTCAGTAAGCCAAGCATAAACCTTCTTTGAGACCCGACGGGACATGTAGTCATACGCAAATTCCAGACGGACGGCTGGGCCAGCCGTCCCTACCTGGTTCGAGACCGTTACCGCAATCAAACGGTTCTCGGCATCCCATTCGTATTGGCGCAGGGCGTCTGAGAGCATATTGCCATCGGCATCATAGGTGAACTGCTCGGGCGATTGGGCCGCCCAGACGAAGCCGGTATAGCTGCTCACAATGTCCATGCCATTTGACCCCGCGCCGGCTTGAACGCCGATCACTTCGATTGCCTCACGATCAGAGTGCCCGGAATTGTCCAGCAAGAGCTTCTTGTGAAAATACGCGCCTTGGCGGGTTACTTGCTCCACCGTTGTCCCGCTTATTGACGGGCGGTTGATCGTCACGGTGGAATCCTCATCCGCCGTGCCCGCTACGTGTGCCGCGCCAGGGATGGTGCGCTCGGTGTATTGGTTTAGATTGTTGGCCGTATAGATTTCGGTGTCGCCATCCCGCGCGGCTGTTTGGCGGTTGCCGATGGGATCAAAAACATAATCCCAGTTCTGGCCGGAGACTGGCTCTGTCGCCGTCGCTGGGTCGTCGCCGAAGAACCGCTCCGCGCCGATAACTTCGCTGCGCGTGTTGTAGCCATATTTCATTACCGTAGGCCCTAACTCACCGAAGGCCTCCCCTTCCCACACGGCCGAGACTCGGCGGCCTAAGGCATCGTTGGCATAAGTGTAGGAAGAAATGACGTTGGTGCCAACTGAATTTTCGATCTTGGTCAATAAGTTACGATGGGATTCGTAGCTTCGGGTGAGAACAGACGCCAGAGACCCGACGCCAGAGGCCAGTAAAGAAATTAAGTCGGAATTTTCAAGATAAGCATAATTAACCCCGGATGTCACGGAGGAGACCGTGGAGGAGACGGAAGCAAACCGGCCGAAGGGATCGTAGGAATATCGGACGGCATAGGATGGTGCGGACGGATCAAGCGTAAATCCAGTCGAGCGCCCAAGACCATCATAAGAACGCTCAATCACGTTCGTGCCTGATGCGGCGACGATGGTTTCGGAAGCAAGCAGCAAGCCATCGTAGGCAAAGGTGTGGGCGCTCAGGCTCGAAGATGCGGTCTTCTGTCGCCCTAAGCGGTCGTAGGTGAAGGAGACGTCGGGGGTGGCATCAGAGTAATTGATCTCGGACAGATCGGATGCAGCATTATAAGCATAGGTTGTGACTAAGCTATTGGTGCCATCAGTTCGGCTCCAAGTCCGCGTGGCCGGCTTACTGCCCGGCAGATAAGTGTAGGCGACGCTCTTACCGGCGGCATCGGTTTCGCTCAGAAGCAAGCCGGAGGGCTCATGGTAAGTCCAGGTGGTTTCATCGCCCGTGCCCGGACTGGCTGGCCAAGCGGGACCTTCCCAGCCCGTGCCGCCTCGATAGTTGCTCTGCTTCACCTTGCGGTTGTAAGCGTCGAATTCGTAGAGAACAGGGTTGACCGCTGAACCCCAGACCTTCTCGACCTCGCCGTAGGCTGTATAGGAAAAGTAGGTTGTAAGCTGTTCACCGTTCACAGTTTGGGATTCGGAGATCCGCCGGCCAGTGGAAGGGTCGTAAGCGAAGGTAGTACGGTTACCGGCGGCGTCGTTGGTGTAATCAACTCTCCCATGCGAATCATAATGGAAGACGGACGCGCCCAGACGAGGATCCGAAACGGCGATACGGCGAGCAAGCGCATCGTAGGAATAGACTGTAGGCTGTGGACTGTGGGCTGTGGTTGAAGATTGCAGCAAGCCGTTCACTATAATTCTAACAACGTCTAATGAAGAAGTAGGGACATCGGTGGTCTGGGTGACGAGCTTATTGTTGCGATCAACGGTTGTCTGGGAAACGGTCGAGTTGCCATAAGCATCAACCCTAACAGTTTCGGCAATCAGGTTGCCGGTGAAGCCGGTCAAACGCTGGCGGGTGACGGAGTTGGTAAGAGGAGCGGAGCTACCATCGACATGATAGACACGATTGACATACAACAGATGCCAGACGCCGGAAATCTGCTCATAAAATCGTTCGGATTCGGAGATGCGGTCGAGGCCGGCAAGGCCGAGGGCACCGTTGGCGTTGATGTCTAAGCCGGAGCGGATTTGATTGCCGAGTTCATCATAATCGTAGAGCGTGGTGGGCTGACCGGTGGTTGTGGTCTTAATAAGCTGGCCTTTGGCGTTGTAAAACGACTCGGAGATTTCCGTGCCAGCATAGCCCGGTTTCTCGGTTTTCACTGCTCGGCCCAAGAAGTCGGTCGTTATTTTTCGCCATACTGGGCCGCCCGTAACGCCAGTGGTGACTTTGGTCCACCGGCTCCCGGCGGCGTGAACGCCATGCTCGTAATACTGGGCCGGCGCGGCCGTGCCGGTCACGCGCTTCAGGTTCCCATCAGGATATTTTTCCGTAATCCGGGTCATGCCGCCCGGCAGCGTTCTGGTGACGAGCAAGCCGTTGTTGGCATAGGCAGTTTCGCTAATCAATCCAGCGGCATCGGTTACGCGCGTAACGCGCCCGACACCGTCATATACCCAGTTCCAGCTTTGGCTCTGTCCGCCCGCCGTGCGGGTGGCCGATAGGCGCCGGCCGCGGGCGTTATACCCGTATGTCGTCTGTATCGCCGGCTGCGCGGGATAAGCGCCCGCCACCACGCCTTCTCTGGTCACCATCTCCACGCGTCCCAAGACATCGTAACCGTAGGTCCACTCCACGCCGGTTGAGCCCTGCTCCCGCTCCTTGCCGCAACAGCCCCAATAGGTTTCCGCTACGCGCCCGTCCGACGCGCGCCAAGCCGTCACACGACCCCGCTCGTCGCGTTGGGTGACTGCCCACTTCACCCGTTCGAACTGCCCCGCCGCAACGCACACCCACGTTTCTTCCTGCACTGTGCGTCCCATGGCATCCGTCACGGTCACTTCGCGCGTGGAACGCCACGGGACGCCATCTGGCTGAGTGGTCGTTCCATGCGTGACCGTTTGCCGTTCGTATCTTCCGGCGCCGGGCGTAAACACGCCCTCGCCCGCGCCACCTGCGGCCCACTCGCCCCATTCATAGGCATAAAGCTCCTGCCGTCCGTCGGGATGGGTCACACTTCGCGTCCGACCTGCTCCGGGGTTATCGCCCCACTCATTAACGGTCGTCACCGTGCGCAAATTACCCGCTGCGCCATAAACGGCGGTCGGTGCCGCGCACCGCTCGACGACCGTGACACGAGATCCATCAGGCTGCTGATAGTAAGCGTAATAAGTCTTACCCACCGGCACGCCGGCAATGGATTCCACGATGGCGCGCGGGCTGGCCCCCAGGCCGGTGTCCAGCGGGTCCACCGGCGCATAGTCGTAGACCGTCACCCGCGCCTGATTCTCTGCCGCACCCACCGGCGCATCGAGCCAGGAGCGAATGTCCTTCGTCCGGCGTTCCCATTCGTCGTATTCATAGCGCACCCATGCACCGTCCGCTTTGATCGTTTGCCGGACATGCCCATACGCGCCTGTCGCACCGCCTTCGTCGTAATAGGCGATCTGCTGCGTCAGCGCCGCTCCGTCGGGATCGGTCGTCTCTCGCACCCGTTCCCAGCCCCAGTCAAAGCGCTGATCCTCGAGGCGTTTCTTGTGCACCACCCGTCCGTCGCCTTCTTCCACCGTATAAGTTTTGACACGTCCATCGCCTGTTTCCACCGTCTGCAAGCGCTCCACCCGCGCGCCGTCGGCGCGAGTTAATACCCATTCCGGATACCCGTCAGCGCCGGCACCCACCTGAAAAGTGTTGCGGATACTTTGTCCACCGGCCGTGCGCGTTACCCACAGCGTCGTCACTGTGCTCGTCTCCGCCGCCGGCCGTTCAATGCGATATTCGGCCAACGGCTGCGTGCCGGCCGCCACCGTGTACCAACCGTTGCTGTCCTGATCCCCCACGCTCTCGCGGCTGAACACGCGGATGTCATAGCAATAGGCGCTGTTGGTCGCCACGTCGGCCAGACATTCGGGCGTGAGCACCTGCCTGATCAAATTTGTCATTACCGGCACTTCCACAGTCACCCAATTGGTTTGGACAATGCCATTGGTCACCGTGTATTCCGGCCGTTGTTCCAAATACATTTCACCGGTTGGTTCAGCTTTGGTCAGCACCTGCATGCCGCGCGTGCGTCCCATCACCGTCAACCGGCGAGGGGTAGCGATCCATTCGTCCAACTCATCCACTTTGATCCGCAGCATGCCGGATAGTCCGCCGCCTTCGATACGCCCCAAGGCCACACGCACATCCATGCTGCCCAGTTTCGAACTCCAGCCGCCGGCTGTGCCCGTTCCCTTTCCATCTCCACCACAACCGGCGCAGCCCGGGCCTTCCGGTCCGGTCCCGCCCCCATCGCCTGGACCACCGGGGCCAGGGCCTTCCGGTCCACCGTCTCCATCACCCGGACCACCAGGGCTCGGTCCCTCCGGTCCACCGTCTCCATCACCCGGACCCCCAGGGGCCGGTTCAGACCCATTCCCATCGCCATCGTCCCCGTCATCGTCATCATCCGGGACGGTAATCTCCACCACCCGATCGATGTAGCTTGCCGCACAGCGGGTGTGTGTTGCCCGCAGCGTGACAAATCCGCCACCGCTATTCTCCTTCACCGTCACTTCGCACAAGCCGTGGCCAAGATTTTCAAAGTCGATCAGGATATCTTTATTACCATTGGGCGCTAGCGCCAATTTGTCCCATTCCACCTCATCGGGGGTAACCAACGATTGCGCGGATAACTTGGCGCTTTTACACGGCGACGCCTCTGAGTCGCCGCCCTGATCAATTATATCCACCACCTCGATGATTATATCATCATCGTCACTATCGATCACTTCGCCGTCTTCGTCGTAAATCTTTTCAGTTACCGAATAGGTATGCGGTCCCAACCCTGGCGTGCCTGCATCAAAGATGGCGATACCCATCCCGCCCGGCGTCCAGTCATAGGTTACTCGGCCCACCGGCGCATTGCAGTCGTCTTCCGCCGTTAAAATCACCCGCTCCTCCACATCGTAAACTACGTCGTCCGACTTATCATCTTTACCTTTGATCGTTACATCCAAGGCCAGGACCATCGAAGTTTCCATCCAGAGCAACACCGCCAACATTCTCATCAGGAACATTTTTGGATTCATGTCTGCTATCCTCATAGTTGAATCAACGCGCTATTCAAACACCATCAAAGCCGCGAGCGGCGCCGGCGACGCACAACCCAAACCGTGAAGCCGACCAACACCAACGCCAGGAGACTGATTTGCACCCATTGCCATCCTGCCGCTGTAAGCAGCGAAGGCTCGCCGGATAACGGGAGAACATCCGTCGCCACGTTCGTAGGGGCGCGCCCCGCGGGGGCCTCGGCCGCCGGCGAAGCCCCGCCCGGGGCCGCCCACAACACGCACACCGCCGCCAGCCGCGGGAGACGAACTTCCACTCCGCCCGGCGTCGGCGTTTCCGGCAATGGCTCACCGGTCAGCAGGTCTTCCACCCGCACACTTTTCAGCCATCCCGGCACGCGCACCTTTACCGTCACATTCGTTTTCGGATAGACCCGAAACCGCGGCGCGCCTTCCGCGTTCGCCTGCCCGTCGGTAACGTATTTCAGATTGCGCACCACCGTCAGCACACCCCGCTCTCCCGACCAGGCCGTGTATTGCACATAGCCCGCCCGGGCATCACCATGCGTTTCCTCACGTACAGCCACCAGCGGCGCCAGCCGGTCCGCCCAGCGGCGCAACACGACGTTTTGCGCCTTGATGGCTTCGGTCAGAGCAGGATTGCGGTCGAAGCCGAACTGCTTGGGATCGTCCAAATGCCAGGCAAAATACTTAAGGCCCTTGCAGCCCTTGGCCAGCGCCGTCCAGGTCAACACCCGCAATTCCTCCGGCTCCATAAAGCGCGCCCGGCGCTGGAACACATCCGGAATCCACATCCAATACCCCGGCCGCACGGACAGCCGCGCCCGTTCCATCAGCGCAATCTCGTCGTCCAAAAACCGCCGCACGTCCGCGGCGTGGGTCAAGCGGTAGGGACTCGCCATGGCCACGTCCGCCAGCGCACCGTACAGATTCCAAAATCCCGAACTCATGGATGTGCAGTAATGGATGCCCAGCAGTTTGTCGGGCTGACCGGCCAGCAGCGCCGGTCGTTCCGCTTCGACCGCCACGGCCGCCGCCCCATTGGTTCCCTGCCGGACGTCAAAACACGCCACATCGCCCTGAAACGCCGCGCGCGGAAATATCACCCCGGGTTCGGCATCCAAGCCCAACGCCCGGCGGTCTTCCGGCCGATTACACAAATAGGCATCGAGCAGCAAACCGCGCCACACCCGCACCAAGCCGTGGGCGGTCGTGCCATCCTTGAAACGCATCCTGACGTGTGCTTTTGCTCCGGTAGTCAGTGGTTCAGGCAAGTCGCAGGCCGCCAGGTCCGGGGCGGTCATGCCGTCTGCGCGCCGTGTGCGAAATATCACCTCTCGTCCATTGACCAACACGGCTGTCGGCGGCGCGCGGCCGTAACGATATTGCACATACGCCTGCCGCCCATCTCCGGAAAACACAATCGCTTCCAAACGCGGACCTCCCTCCCTATACGGCGGTAACGCCACCCTTAACGGCGCATAGCCCTCAGCCTCGAGACAGACCCATTGCGGCGCTCGCGGCGCCCGACGAAAGTTCCATTGCGCCAGGATCGTTCCGCCGGGCTCGACCGCTGTTGTGGGATAAAAACGCTTCCACACCACATTCGTCTCCATCGCAGCGTCCGGCGCGCCGTTGCTGTCCACGCCGCTCAACCGTCGAAAAATCACCGGGAGCGATCCGGTATGGGTTAAAAACAAATCCATAGTCACAAACCCCGCGCCCGACGCCACGTCCGCGCGCCATTGTGCGGTCACGACCACATCATTGCTAAGCGGCTTTTCATCCTCCGCCCAAGCCAGGCCCGCCGCCAGAGAACTTAAGACCGCAAACAGCAAGCCTTGCGTCCAGTTCATTCAAAAAAATCTCCGCGCTCCCAGCGTCTCCCCGGCATGCGCCGTGGTGGGAAATCTTTCTTGTGTTCCGTTTGTGCCTCTTTGTGGCAAATCTTTGCCTACTCCAGCGGCAGGAGCAGTCGCAGACGTACCTGATTGTTGGTATCCGCCACTGCCCCGGCAACGTTCGCGCTCCGGCCCTGCAGATATTCCGTGACATTATTCACCCCGTCGCCGTCCAGGTCCTCCAGCCGATCGTCCCGTAGCGGATCCATTCCCACCCGCAATTCCTCACTATCGGAAATTCCGTCCCCATCAGAATCCGCTAAAGCTGGATTGGTCCCGTGCAGCACCACTTCGTCATAGTCTGTCAGGCCGTCGGAGTCACCATCATCATCGTACGGGTTGCCACCCCACTCGTACTCGCCCTCGTCATCGAGTCCGTCATTTTCGGAATCTTTGTAAACCTGAATCGCAAAAACCGTCGCTTCCCCGCTCAGCCGCCTGAGCCGCACAATCGCCGCCTGCGGATTGCCGCTCAGGGGCACGTTCACGTTGACGATCTGCAGCGCGCCGCTGCCGCTGGCCAAGTTGCCATAGAGATCCTCGGCCATGGTCGTGCCATTCAGGTCGGCCAATTCCAGGATCAGATGCAGCCCGGCAAGATCGAAGAACACTGCCAGAAACCTCATGTCGTTCGTCGTAACCAGCGCGCGGTCAATCGCCACTTCCACCGCCCCTATGCCCTCGCCCACTGCCGCGCCTACGTACCAGGCGTTCGTGAATTGACCGTTCAGCGGCGCGTTGGTAATCCATGACCCACCCACCTGGCGCGCCCCTGTACACCAGTTGGGCATGGGATAGTCAAAAAGCCCGTCGCTAAAGGAAAACCGCGGATCGCCCAGACGCAGCATTACGCGGCTCAAATAATTGCTCTCAGCCGCATCTTCCAACAAATCGCCATCGGTGTCCTTACATGTCGGATCCAGATTGGCCGCGTATTCCGTAGCGTTTGCCAGGCCATCGTTATCTGGATCGCGCGCTTCATGGGCATCCGGCCCACTTAAGCCAAAATACGCCGCCCACTGGTCGTAGAGACTTCCCCCCTGCCCCGCCCAGACCACCAACCCCAGCGCCAGTAGCACGCCAGCCAGCACCGCACCGCGGCTAACACCCGTATCCAACCAATCATGGAATAGTCGTTTCATGGAATGCTCCTAAAAAAACTCTCCCGCGAGGGGAGAGAACACGCCTTCATACTATGAAGGCCCACAGCAAAAAAACTCTTCCGGCATAAGAAATGGTATGGTGAGAGACAAAAAAATACCGGAATAGCAGAAAGGCCCGGCCATGAGACGAAGGAAGCGCGAAAAAGTCGGAGAAGCGGGTGGTCAAAAAGTCGGCGAGCAAGCTTGACAGCCGCGCTGGTAAAAAGATTATAATTGCAGAAGGCCAGAAGGCCAGAAGGCCAGAAGGCCAGAAGGCCAGAAGGCCAGAAGGCCAGAAGGCCAGAAGGCCAGAAGGCCAATCCCCTGGCGTCCAGCGAATAAGACCGTGCGGGCTTGGCTATCGGGGCAAATTGTCATAATCCCCATAATCAGCGCTTGATCGGAACGCACCAGTACCTTTGCCGGGACACCTTATCAGGCCTGCTATGCGTGTCAAGTGGGAAAAATCAGGGAAAAATCAGGAAATCAGGAATTTTCAGCTTGTAGGATCAGCTCAGAGCAAAACTCGGCAACGAGAACAAATTAATTTTTCCACGGCGAGGAAAACGGCAGAACTCACGCGCTCCGAGTGGGCAGACGGATGGCCAGCGGTTTGATTTGCCAGATGTCGCGGGCATATTCGCGGACCGCGCGGTCGCTGGAAAACCGGCCGAGGCGCGCCACGTTGAGAATAGCCTGGCGCGCCCAGCGGCGGCGCTGGCGATATAAGGCCGAGACTTTAGCCTGGGCGTTCAGGTAAGGGCGATAATCGGCCAGGAGAAAATAATGATCGCCTTTTTCCAGGAGCGTAGCGAGGAGACCGGCAAACATGGCGGGAAACTCCGGCGCAAACTGGTTGGCGCCGATGGCATCCAGCGCGGCGGCAAGCTCCGGGTCAGCCTGATAAAACTCGCGTGGATTATACAAAGGCGTCAGCCGGGCCAGTTGCGCGGCGCGGTAGCCGAAAATAAAGATATTTTCCCGGCCTACGGCCTGCGCGATCTCGATATTGGCGCCATCCCAGGTGCCGATGGTCAAGGCGCCATTGAGCGCCAATTTCATGTTGCCGGTGCCGGAAGCTTCCCGGCCGGCGGTGGAGATCTGCTCGGAGAGGTCCGCGGCGGGAATG